>DATEID010000324.1:0-13943 GCA_035279245.1 Reyranella sp. | reverse complement strand
TCGTTGGACGCGATCTTCACATTGTCCGGCAGCTTGCTCTCGTCGACCTTGGCGGCATTGCCACCGCCGATATGAAGGGCGTCGTAGTTCAGGAGCGTCCGCACAATCTCGATCATCTTGATCACCCGGCGGTTCCATTTCTTGGTGCCGATCTTCTTGCGTGCCGCGTTGCCGAGATATTCGTTGTAGGTCTCCGATTTGTGGATGGGGTGCTGTGCGAGTTCGAGATGGGGACTCATTCGTCCGCTGGTGAACACCGCGCTGCCCACGCCAGTCCCCAGCGTCAGCACCACTTCGAGCCCGTGACCGGCGATGATGCCTAGACCCTGGATCTCTGCGTCATTGCTGAGCCGCGCGGGCTTGCCCAGACGCTCACTGAGCTTCCGCTGCAGCGGGAAACCGCGCCAGATGTCGTTGCCGAAATGAGGCGCGGTCACCACCTTGCCGTCCCGCACCACGCCGGGGAAGCCGATCGAGACGCGATCGAAGGCGGGTAAAGGCTTCACCAGCTTCGTCAAGACCTCGACCATCCGGTCGGGCTTGCAGGCTTTGGGTGTCGGCACCCGTACCCGGTCCACGATCATATGGCCGTTCTTGTCCAGCACGGAGCCCTTGAGTCCCGTGCCGCCGATATCGAGGCCCAGCGTATAGGGGCCGCCGTCGTTTTCGCTCATCGCTTCATGACCTCGATGCCAGTCGAATTCCCCACCACCACCATCGACGCGAGCCCCAGGAAAAGGCCCGTTTCGATCACTCCCACGATACCGGCAAGCTTCGCGGCGAGCGACGGCGCGTCGGCAATTTCACCGACATGGCAATCGACGATGTGGTTGCCGCCGTCGCTCAGGAATGGCTCGCCGGAGACAACTCTCAGCCGAGGCCGCAAGCCGAGATCGGCAAGCCGCTTCACCGTGCGCTGCCAGCCGAACGCTACGATCTCCACCGGCAGCGGTGTCTGCCCACCGAGGCGATCGACGATCTTGGAGTCATCCACAATGACAACCATGCGCTTGGCGGCGCTCGCCACGATCTTCTCGCGCAACAGGGCGCCGCCCAGGCCCTTGATCAGGTCGAGGCTGCGGCGCTCGACCTGGTCGGCGCCATCGATGACAAGGTCGAGGTCCGGCCAGTCGCCTGCCGGCGCGAGCGGCACACCGAGCTTCTCGGCCAGCGCCCGGGTCCGTTCGGATGTCGGGACCGCGACGATCTTCAGATCGGCAGACAAGCGCCTGGCAAGCGCCTCGACCGCCAGTTCCGCCGTCGTGCCGGTGCCGAGGCCCACCATCATGCCGTCTCGGACCTCCGCCACCGCCCTTTCGGCAGCGGCGCGTTTTCTTGCCGTCTGGTCCGGAGCCGTCACGAACGGCCTTCGCCAGCAGCGGCGCGATCCACCAGGAAGCGCAGACTGCCTTGCGGACGTACCCGCGCCGCGGGCAGCGACGTATCGCCTTCCAGCACACGGTGCAACACCGCCCGCTTGTCCTCGCCGGCTACGAGGAATGCCGTCTCGCGGCTGCTCTCCAACGCCGGATAGGTGAGCGTCAATCGCGTCCCCGCCTCGGGGTCGGTCATCGTCCCGACCCACCGCTGGCGCTCCTCCAGCACTGCCGTGCCGGGAAACAGCGAGGCGGTATGACCGTTGGTGCCGAGTCCCAGCAGCATCACATCGAACAGCGGCTTGTCGGCAGCCAGTTCCGGCGCTCCATAGAACTGCTTCAGCGTGCGCTCGTAGACGGCGGCCGCCTCCTCCGGGCTGATGCCCTCGGTCGGCATGGGATGGATGTTCGCCGCCGGGACCGGGGCCCGCGCCAGCATCGCCTCGTGCGCCATCTTGTAGTTGCTGGCCGGATCGTCGTGCGGCACGAAGCGTTCGTCGCCCCAGAACCACAAAGTACGCCCCCAGGGAAACGCATCGCGGCGCGGTGCGCTGGCGAGAAGCTGATAGAGCCGGCGCGGCGTCGATCCACCCGATAGCGCGACACTGAAAGTGCCCTGCTTCTGCGTGGCCTGCGTCAGCAGCCAGTCGGCCGCCAGTTCGGCCAAGGCGGCCGCATCCTCCGCGACCTGAACAATCGGCTTGGTCTTGGCTTGGGTCATGAGCATTGTCCCGATCGAATGGAGGCGATCGCCGCAGCATAGTCCTGCCTGCCGAAGATGGCCGACCCTGCGACAATGGCGTTGGCGCCAGCGGCGATCGCTTCGCCGGCATGCCGGCAATCCTGGCCGCCATCGACCTCGATCACGGGGTCGAGGCCCCGTTCGTCGCAAAGGGAACGCAGGCGCCGGATCTTGGGCAGCATCTCCGGCAGGAACTTCTGGCCGCCAAAGCCCGGATTGACCGTCATTACCAGGATGATGTCGCAGAGATGCAGGACATATTCGATCCATTCGATCGGGCTTGCCGGATCGAGCACCGCTCCCGCCTTCTTGCCCATGGCGTGAACGCGGCTCAGAACGCGATGCAGATGAATCGTCGAGGAGGGCTCGGCCTGCACGAGGAGATGATCGGCGCCGGCTTTGGCGAAATCCTCGAGATAGCGCTCGGGTTCGACGATCATCAGGTGCACGTTGAGCGGTTTCCTCGTCGCGCGTCGCACCGCTTCGACCACGACCGGGCCAAAGCTGATATTGGGCACGAACCGGCCGTCCATAACGTCGACATGGATCCAGTCGGCGCCTGCGGCATCCACGGCCCGCACCTCGGCGTCGAGCCGACCGAAATCGGCCGACAGGATCGATGGCGCTACGAGGACGGGCCGCGCTTTCATGCTGCCTTCTCCGGCTCCCGTGACAGCAGATAGCGTTCGACGGCCTGTGCGAAACCGTCCTCCTCGTTCGACGCGGTCACGAATCGCGCCTTGGCCTTCACCTCGTCACTGGCATTTCCCATGGCGATGCTGAACGGACACTGCGCGAACATCGCGACGTCGTTCAGCCCGTCGCCAATCACCGCGACCTGCTCGAGCGGCACACCCATCAACTTCGCCATCGTGCGGACCGCGACGCCTTTGTTGGCGTCGGGATGCGTGACGTCGAGATAGTAGGGCTGCGACCGGGCAACGGCCGCCGAGCGGCCGAGCAGGCCCTGCATCTCGGCCTCGCAGCGCGCCAGCAGGGCGTAATCGTCACTGACCCCCACCATCTTGTGGACCGCATCGAGCGCCGAGCCGAAGTCATCCACTATGGTGGGTCCGAACTGCACCGTCATCGTCTCGAGATCGACGCGCGGCCCCTTGGGATTGCGAATGATCCAGCGGCCGCGAGCGAACACCCAGGCATCCACGCGATTCTTGTCGAAGAAGTCGAGGGCGCGGCGCGCGACGTCCGGCGGCACAATCCGCTCCTCCAGAAGCCTCAGGTCGGGCCGCACATACGCCCCGCCATTGAAACCCGCCATCACCCGGGAAAGGCCGAGCGGCTCGACGAACATGCGCATGCCCTCAGGCGGCCGGGCGCTCACGATCGCGAAAGCGATACCGCGCGCATGCAGAGCCGCTACTGCCTTCTTGGCCTGTTGGGTCAGCACCTTGGCCTTGGTGACCAGCGTGCCATCGACATCGGAGATCAGCGCCAGGATCGGGGGTTGGCTGGTCATTCTAGTCGCCGTCCGACAGGCCGTCTGTCGAGATGGCGCGCCAGCGGCGGCCGTCGCGCAACAGAAGCTGGCTGGCTTCCTCGGGACCCGAACTGCCGGCAGGGTAGATCGGCAGATCGGCCCGGCCGTCCTCCTTCCAGACATCGAGAATTGGCTGGACCACCCGCCACCCGGCCTCGATCGAGTCCGCACGCTGGAACAGCGAGGCGTCGCCGGTCATGCAGTCGTAGACAAGCGTTTCGTAGCCGGTGCTGGGCGCGGTCTCGAATGCGTCCTGATAGTTGAACTTCATATCCACTCCCTCGATCTGCACGGTCGGGCCGGGGATCTTCACGCCAAAGCGCAGCGTAGCACCCTCATCGGGCTGAATATGCAGGGTCAAGTCGTTGGGTGGCAGGCGTTCGACCGGAGTGTCTCGAAACAGCGCCAGGGGCGCTTGTTTGAACTGGACCGTGATGTAGCTGCGCCGACGCGCGAGCGCCTTGCCGGTTCGCAGATAGAACGGCACGCCGGCCCATCGCCAGTTGTCGATGGCAAGCTTCATCGCCACGTAGGTTTCCGTCGTCGACTGCGGCGGCACATCGGGCGCCTGGCGGTACGGCACGATCTTCTTGTTGTCGACGATCCCGGCACCGTACTGGCCGCGGACAACGTCACGCCGGGCGTCCTCGGAACTCAATCGGCGAACAGCGTCCAGCACCTTGGCCTTCTCGCTGCGAAGCGCGTCGGCGCCGAAGCAGCTCGGCGGCTCCATGGCGATCAAGGTGAGGAGCTGGAAGAGATGATTGGGCACCATGTCGCGCAGCGCGCCCGTCTGATCGTAGAAGCGCCCGCGCTGTTCGACGTTGACCGTCTCGGCGACGGTGATTCGGACATTGTCGATGTGATCCCGGTTCCACAACGGTTCGACGAAGCCGTTGGCGAAGCGGAACACCATGATGTTCTGAACGGTCTCCTTCCCGAGATAGTGATCGATGCGATAGATCTGGCCTTCGTCCAGCGTCTTCAGGATCTTCTTGTTGAGGGCGACCGCCGAAGCGAGGTCGTGGCCGAACGGCTTCTCGATGATCACACGCCGCCAGTGGCCATCCGCTTCGCGCGTAAGCCCCGCCTTGCCGAGCTGGTCCACGATGACCGAAAATTCCTTTGGCGGCGTGGCGAGATAGAACAGCGCGTTTCCGCCAGTGCGATGCGCGGTTTCGGCATCCTTGAGCTTGCTGGCCAGCGCCTTGTAGACAGCCGGATCCTCGAACTTGCCGGAGACGTAGTGGGTGCGCTGGACGAACCAGTCGATATCCTTGTCGCCACCGCCCGCCTTGAACTGCTCCATGCCCTCACGAAGATGCTTGCGGAAGCCGTCTTCGCCTATGTCGCGCGAGGCGACGCCAATCAGAGCCAGGTTTTCCGCCAGCAGGCCATCGCGCTTGAGGTTGCGCAGCGCCGGCACCAGCAGCCGGCGCGTCAGGTCCCCGGTCGCCCCGAAGATCACCAGCGCGCAGGGCGGGGCAGGAGTCGCCTTGTCCCTGGCGGCCGCGGTCATTTCGGCTCCACGTGGCCACCAAAGGCATGCCGCATCGCCGACAGGAGCTTTTTCACGGTGCCCTCCAGGCCGATCACCCCGAGTTGCATCGTCGTCTCCGCTACTTTCTGCCCTCGGCAAGCTGCTTGCGCGCCGCCTCGAGCACGGCATCGGGCGTGAAGCCAAATCTCTTCATCAGATCCTTGAGCGGCGCCGATGAACCGAAAGTGTGCATGCCGATCTTGGCGCCGTGTTCGCCGACATAGTGATCCCACCCCAACACGGAGCCGGCTTCAACCGAAACTCGCGCCTTGACAGCGGACGGCAGAACCTGCTCGCGATAGGCATCGTCCTGCATCTGGAACAGCTCCCAGGACGGCATGCTGACGACCCGAGCGCGCACCCCCTCCTTCTTCAGATCCTCATAGGCCGCGAGGCAGAGCTTGACCTCGCTGCCGGTGCCGATCAGCAGCACCTCCGGCGGGCCGCCTTCCGCGTCGGCCATCACATAGGCACCGCGCGCCAGGCCGGACGCGGCGGCGTATTTCGTACGATCGAAGACCGGCAATGCGCCGCGGCTCAGGATCAGGCAGGCCGGCTGGTGCTTCAGTGCCATCACGACACGCCACGCCTCGACCGTCTCGTTAGCGTCGGCAGGTCGCAGCGTGATCATCCCCGGAATTGCGCGCAGCGCGACGAGCTGCTCCACCGGCTGGTGCGTTGGGCCATCCTCGCCGACGCCGATCGAATCGTGCGAGAAGACATAGATCGTTGGCACTTCCATGATGGCGCTGAGCCGAAGCGCGGGCTTGAGGTAGTCGCTGAAGATCAGATAGGTGGCGCCGTAACTCCGCACCTTCGAGAGCGCGAGCCCGTTCATGATCGCCGCCATCGCGTGCTCGCGGATGCCGAAATGGAGGTTGCGACCGGAGTAGTCGTCGCTCGCCTCGAATTCGCCGGCCCCTTGATAGGTGAGTCGAACGCCGGTCGAGGCGCCGAGATCGGCGGCGCCGCCCAGAAGCCACGGGAAGCGGGGCGAGATCGCGTTCAGCGCCTTACCCGACGCTGCCCGCGTGGCGACGCCCTTTTCCATGTCGGTCGCAAATGTCGGCAGATCGGCATCCCAGCCGTCCGGCAGCTCGCGCGTCTGCATGCGTTGGATGTGGTCGGCAAGCTCGGGATGTTCCTTGGCATAGCCTTTGAGCCGCCTTTCCCAGCCCTTGCGCAGCTTGCCGGCGCGCTGGCCGATGCCCTGAGCGAAGTGCTCGCGTACGCCGTCGGGAATCAGGAACTGGGCATCTTCCGGCCAACCGTAGGTACGTTTGGTGAGCTTGACCTCCTCCTCGCCCAGCGGCTCGCCGTGCGCCTCCGACGTATCCTGCTTGTGCGGCGAGCCGTAGCCGATCTCGCTGTGCACCACGATCAGAGTGGGAGCATCTTTGGTGCGGCGAAAGGCCGAGATCGCCTTCGCCACCTCGTCCGTGTTGTTCGCATCGGCGACATGACGGATTTTCCAGCCGTACGCGGCAAACCGCTTCGCCACATCCTCGCTGAAGGCAAGATCGGTGTGGCCTTCTATGGTCACGTGGTTGTTGTCATAGATCCAGCACAGGTTGGAGAGCTTGAGATGGCCCGCCATGGAAGCCGCCTCGCTCGACACGCCTTCCATCATGTCGCCATCGCCGCACAGCACGTAGACGTCGTAATCGAACAGGGTGAAACCGGGCTTGTTGAAGTAGCGCGCCATCCATACACCGGCCATGGCCATGCCGACGCTGGTCGCGCAACCCTGCCCCAGCGGGCCGGTGGTCGTTTCGACGCCCGAGGTCAGGTGATACTCTGGATGGCCGGTGCATTTGCTGTCGAGTTGCCGGAAGCGCTCGATGTCCTCGAGCTTCACCGACAGCTCGCCCAGGGTCTCGTACTTGGCGTCGACCGCCTTGGTGCCGGTGAGATGGAGCAACGAGTAGAGAAGCATCGAGGCATGCCCGGCCGACAGCACGAAGCGGTCGCGGTTGGGCCAGATCGGGTCTTCGGGATCGAAGCGCAGAAACTTCTGCCACAGCGTGTAGGCGACCGGTGCCATCGACATCGGCGTGCCGGGATGCCCGGACTTGGCCTTCTGGATCGCGTCGATCGATAGCGTCCGTATGGTGTTGATGCAGAGCTGATCGAGAGAAACGCCGCCTGTCGCTGCCGCATCGTTCATGCTGCCCTCCGCTGCCGAAATCCGGACATGCCGAATTGTTCCGATCCGCGTTTCCGCTACGGAATCCACTGGCAACGACTACGGCTGGCCAAAGTTCCTTTGTCAAATGGTCTCGGAGAACTCCGGCCGATCTCTAGTCGGCCGCGCGGATGACCTCGTTGCCGTAGACCTCCGGAATCTTCGCATCCTGGTCGGCTGGCGAGAAGAGCTCCCATTCGATGCCGTTCACGTCGTGAGTCGACGAGAAACCATGTGCCGCATCGTCCTCGAAGCCGAGATGGCGAAGCTGGCCGGCGCGCTCGGGCATCTGATTGATGGAGAAGTTCAATTGATCAGTACGGAAGAGCGCGTACTTGCGGGGCACGATGGCAGCAGGCTTGGTCCCGAGGCGACGGCTGTAATCGGCGATCGAAGCCTCGAGATCGGCAACGGCAAGGGCGATGTGGAAACGGCGCATGTGACCTCCCGACAGAGCGCCTGCATGGCAGCAGACTTCTCAAGCTGGTACAAGAGAGGTTGTTATCCTGGTATTGGCATCACCACCATGGCCCCCTCCCCTGCAGCCCAGAAACGTGCTCTCGGCGATTTCCTCCGTGCCCAGCGGGCCCGCCTGTCTCCCGTCGGTGTCGGCCTGCCGGCCGGGCAGCGACGACGGACACCCGGCCTGCGCCGCGAAGAGGTGGCGCAGCAGTGTGGCATGAGTGTCACCTGGTACACATGGCTCGAGCAAGGCCGCGACGTCTCGGCGTCGCCGCAGGCACTGGCGGCGCTTGCCGGGGCGCTGCATTTGACGCCGGCGGAGCGCAGCTACCTTTTCGAGCTTGCCGGCAAGCGCGACCCGGCCGCGGACAGCTCGACGGACGACGTCATGGATGTGCCGCCGGTGCTGGCTGGCGCCGTGGCTACGGTGAAGGCGCCGGCTTATCTCCTCGACCACCTGTGGAACGCCCGCGCCTGGAATGCCGCCGCCGCGCGGTTGTTCCTGGGTTGGCTCGACCGCGACGACGACAGGAACCTGCTGCGCTATGTCTTCCTCAATCCGACGGCACGCAAGATCATCCCCGACTGGAACCGTCGCGCCCGCCGCGTGTTGGCTGAGTTCCGCGCGGAATCGGGGCGTCATATCGACGACCCGGCGCTGGTCGCCATGGTCGACGACATCAAGAACCGAAGCGCATTTTTCGCGCGGTCCTGGCGCGACCACGAGGTGGTGGACCGGCTGGGCGGCGAACGCACGTTCGACCATCCCCGCAGCGGGCGGCTTGCCTACGAGCAGGTTGCCTTCACCTTCACCAGCCGCATCGATTTCAAGCTCGTGATGCTGTTGCCGAGCAGAAACAGGGATCCCTCCCTTCGGCTTCGCTCAGGGCAAGCCCTTCGCTCGAGATGATACAATTTTTTGGTGTTATCCCGAGCGTCAGCGAGGGATCTTTCGCATCAAGTAGGTATCCATGATCCAGCCGTGCGCTTCCCGGGCGTCACGGCGCAGCCGGTTGATCTTGTCGGCGACCTCGACGAGGCGGCCGGCGACCAGGATTTCGTCGGGCGTACCGAGATACGCGCCCCAGAAGATCTCGATCTCCTGATCGACGAAGCGGTTGTACGTCTCCTCCCCGTCCAACATCACCACGACGCTGTCGGCGCCGTCGGGCCAGCCTTCCTTCAGGCGGCGGCCGGTGGTGATCAGCACGGGCTGGCCGACGCGGTTCAGCGTGATGCGATGACGCGCCGCCAGGCTCTGGACGCTGCTGATGCCGGGAACGACCTCGTACTGCAACGCCTGCCCGGACGTAATCGCCTCGACGTTGCGGATCGTGCTGTCGTAAAGGGCAGGATCGCCCCAGGCGAGGATGCCACCACACTGGCCTTCGCCCAACTCGTTCTCGATCATTCGTCCGAAGGCCGCCTGCTTGTCGCGGTTGAGGTCGTCGACGCAGGCGAGATAATTGGCCGGCGCCAGCGTTCGCGGCGGGCTCGGGGCTTCGACCACGCGGTAAGGACGGTCCTTGATGTAACGGCGCAGAATCTCGAGGCGCAGGGCCACCATGTCCCGCTTGAGCGAGCCCTTCTCCAGCACGAAGAAGACGTCGACCCGGTTCAACGCCTCGATCGCCTCGACGGTGACCTGCCGGGGGTCGCCGGGGCCGATGCCAATGATGAGGATCGTCTTCATCGCGGCGTCCTAACGTGCCGCCGAAAAGACGGCAAGCTACCGCGCTTTCAACAGCCCGCCGCGACGGACGTGTCGAGCCGGCGTTGCGCATGAGCGCGCGACTGGCCGATCTGCGCCTGGGAGAGACGCCATCCGGCGTCGATCACGTCGACGATGCCGGCGTTGCCGAGCGAGCATCTATGCCGTGCGACCGCCGCCTCCTGCGGCAACCGCTCACTGCCCGTTTTCGCGGCGCGCGAATCGCCGATAGCCGATGGTCGCGATGCCGAGACAGATGATCAGGGCGAGAAACCCCGCCGCCCATAGAAGATACCCGACGCTCTGAAGGATCTCACCGGATGTCATGACACGCTCCTCTTGCGAGAAGACAACACGGCCCTCCGCCGCGGGTTGCGCAATGCGGCGTTACAGCGCTCGCCCTTTCGCGGATTACTACATCGCGAGATAGCGGCGGCGGATGTCGGCATTGGCGCGGAGGCCTGCGACATCGTCGCGATGGACGATGTGGCCCTTGTCGATCACCGCCGCATGCGAGGCAATGCTGAGGCAGAAGTGCATGTTCTGCTCGGCCAGCAGGATGGTCGCGCCGCCCGTCCCCAGATCGCGGACGAGCTTGCCGATCTCCGCCACGATGATCGGCGCCAGCCCCTCGCTCGGCTCGTCGAGCAGAAGCACCAGCGGATTGCCCATCAAGGCACGCGCGATGGCGAGAAGCTGCTGCTCGCCGCCCGACAGCCGGCCGGCGGCGCGACGGCGCAATCTGGCGAGCAGCGGGAAAGTCTCCCAGACGCGCGGCACCGTCCAGTCACGCCGTCCGCCGGGACCAGCCTTGGCCGCAATCAGAAGGTTGTCCTCGACGGTATGCTCGGGAAAGACCTGCCGATCCTCGGGTACATAGGCGAGGCCCAGCTTGGCGCGCGCATGCGCCGGCGCCTGGGTGATGTCGCGGCCGCCGAAGAAGACACGGCCGCGGCGCGCCGGCACGATGCCGGCCAAGGTCTTCATCGTCGTGCTCTTGCCGGCGCCGTTGCGGCCAAGCAGCGCCAGCGTCCGCCCCTCTTCCAGCGCCAGGTCGACATCGAACAGGATCTGGCTCGCGCCGTAGAAGGCGCAAAGCTTTTCGGTGCGCAGGAGCTCGGTCATGCCGCGTGCTCCTCGGTGCCGAGATAGGCGTCGATGACAAGCTGGTTGGCACGGATCTGGTCGGGCGTGCCCTCGGCCAGCACGCGGCCGTAGCAGAGCACCCGGATGGTGCTCGCGACCGAGAAGACGATGTCCATGTCGTGCTCGATGAAGACCAGCGTGAGCTTCTGCCGCTCCCACAGCGCGCGCACGCGCTCGATCATTCGCCAGCGCTCTTCGGGCCCCATGCCGGCAGTCGGTTCGTCGAGCAGCAGCACGCGCGGCTCGAGCGCCAGCGCAAGGGCGATGTCGAGCAGCTTCTGGTCGCCGTGCGAGAGAATGGCGGCTTGCGTATGGGCGACCTGCTCGAGGCCGGCCATCTCGGCGATCTCCACGGCGCGCCGTCGGACGGCGGGCGACGGGAAGCGGCTGTACAGACTTCCCCACTGGCCGACATGGCTCGTGACCGCCGCCATCAGGTTCTCGATCACGGTCATGCTGGGAAAGCAGCTCGCGACCTGGAAGGCACGTCCGATACCCTCGCGCACGCGGGCCGTGCGCGACAGCGCTGTCACATCGCGGCCCTCCAGCAACACCTGGCCACGATCGGCCGGAAAGGCACCGCAGATCAGATTGAAGAAGGTGCTCTTGCCGGCGCCGTTGGGGCCGATCACGGCCGACAGCGAGCCCGAGGGGAAATTCAGGGAGACGTCGTCGATGGCATGCACGCCGCCGAACGCCTTGGTGAGATTGCGGACTTCCAGGCTCATCGCGCCCTTCCCCGCCAGCGCAGGCGCAGGAAGTCGAGCACGCCGCGGCGCAGGCCCAACGCGAAGGCGAGGATCACGATGCCGAGCACCAGGCCGTAATACTCCGTCGTGCGGGTCACGACATCGTTCAGGGCCAGCAGGATCATGGCGCCGACCAGCGGCCCCAGGAAGCTCTCGATGCCGCCCAGCATGACGGCGAAGATCGCCTGCCCGGAGTTCGGCCAATCGGCGAACTCGGGATAGGCGCCCGAGACGAAGAGCGCGGCCAGCACGCCGCCCAGGCCGGCAAATCCGCCAGCGATCACGAAGGCGGCGAGGCGCGCCCGCCACAGCACCACGCCGAGGAAGGCCGCACGGGTCTCGTTGTCGCGGATCATGCGTAGCGTGGTGCCGAACGGGCTTGCCGAGATATGCCGCAAGGCCAGCACGCCCAACACGGCGACGATGGCGCAGAGCTGGTAGAGGTGGAGTTGCGAGCCGAGGTCGAAGCCGAAGATCTCGCGTCGCGGGATGCCGCCGCGCAGGCCCTGATCGCCTCCGGTCAGGCTCTGCCAGGAGATGATGATGCTGTAGAACAGCATCTGCATGGCCAGCGTGACAAAGGCGAAATAGTCCGAGCTCAACCGCACGCAGATCGCGCCGACCACCAGCGCCACGACGGTCGTCGCCAGAACGGCGAGCACGGCGGCGACCGGCAGCGACATCTCGGTGAGCTGCATCATCAGGGCGAAGGCATAGGCGCCGAAGCCGTAGAACATGCCGTGCCCGAACGACACCATGCCGGTGCCGCCCACGAGCAGGTTGAGCGACGTGGCGAACAGCGCCATGGCGCTCAGCCGGATGACATAGTCCTCGAAAGCCGGACTGCGATGGAACGCGGGAATGAGCAGGATAACGATCAGCGCCGCGACGGCGATGATCGTGTCACGCCAGGCGGGGCTGATCTTCATGCGGTGCGGCGGCCGAACAGCCCTTGTGGGCGGAACACCAGGATCGCGATCATGACCGCGTAGATCAGTCCGTCGGTGAAGCCGGGAAAGCCGATCGTGCCGAACCCGCGCAGCAGGCCGATCATCAGGGCCGCCACGAGGGCGCCCCCGATCGATCCCATGCCGCCGATCACGGTCACGATGAAGCTTTCGATCAGGATCGAGAAGCCCATGCCCGGCGACAGCGAACGCACCGGCGCCGCAAGAGCGCCGGCGAGGCCCGCCAGCGCGCCGCCAACCGCGAACACCACCGCGAACAGGAGCGTCGTGTTGATGCCCAGCACGCCGACCATGGCGGGGTTATGCGCCGCCGCGCGCACGGTCTTGCCGAGCCGGGTGAGCGCCAGGCCGAGGCCCAGCGCCAGCGCGATCACGGCGGCAATGCCGATCAGCACCGCGTAGAAGGGAGGCACCACGCCACCAGCGATGAAGAGCGGTGGCACCTGGAAGGCAGGCGGCATGCCCATGGCATGGAAGTCCGGGCCCCACACGATCTTCACCACGTCGTCGAAGATCAACACGACGGCGTAGCAGATCAGAAGCTGCATCAGCACGTTACTGCCGTAGACCCGTGCGATCAGCAGCCGTTCGAACAGAACGCCGAACACCGCCATTGCCGCCGCTGCGGCAAGTACGGCCAGCGCATAGCTCCCCGTGACCTCGAGCGTCGTGTAGGCGACGTAGCCGCCCAGCATGTAGAAGGTGCCATGGGCGAAGTTCACCACCCGCAACACACCGAAGATCAGCGTCAGACCGGCGGCGACGAGGAACAGCAGCATGCCCACGATCAGGCCGCTGGTGGCCTGCGTCACCACGCAGGCGGCGGTCGTGAGGCAATGCCCGAGCGCGTCGAGATCCATCGTAGAGCGGCAGCGTCAGATATAATGCTGCTGCTTTTTCCACTCCGTCTCGAGCTCGGCGATCTTGCTCCAGTCGGCAGGCTTCACGTTGGCGATGTAGGGTGGCTTGGGAACAGTCTGGCCCCAGCCGATCGCGTAATCGACCAGCGTATGGTCATCGCGCATGGTGAGCGAGACATTGACGCCGAACGGCGAGTCGATCTTGAGCCCGGTCAGTTCGGCCGCGGCCTTCTTGCCGTCGGTCGAGTTGGCCTTCTTGACGGCAGCCTCCACGAAATGCATGGCCGCGTTGGTCTGCCACGACCAGTTGGTCGGCAGCTCTTTGAACTTCTTGTGGTAGGTCTCGCCGAACTCCTTGTTGGCCGGCGTATCGGGAAAGGTATCGAGGTAGCGCGTCGCCGATTGGATGCCGGCCGGCAGGCTCTTGATCGCCGACAGCACCGGATAGTCGACGTTGGGCGTCGCGACGGTCATTTGCGAGAACAGCGCGTAGACGTTGCCCTGGTTGATGAAGGCCGAAAGGTCGCCTGCATACAGCAGAGTGAACAGGGCCTGCGGCTTGGCCTGGATCAGCTTTGTGATGACCTCCGTGAGGTCGGGCTGACCGAGCTTGGGCCAGGCTTCGGTGATGACCTCGACATCCGGCTTGAACTTCTTGAAGAACTCCAGGTACTGCTTGGTCGTGTCGCGACCATAGGCGTAATCG
>DATEID010000323.1:0-4316 GCA_035279245.1 Reyranella sp. | reverse complement strand
CGGATTCTCCAGGAAATGGTCGAGCGTCTTCTCGTTCCAGATCACGCCGTACTTCTTCATGGCGGTCGAATAGGAGTAGTCCTTCAGCGAGCCGGCTTTCCGGCCGAACAGGCCGCAATGGCGCGGCCCGACGCGGTTGTGCTCCAGCGAATGGCAGGCGAGGCAGCGGTGATAGACCTCCTCGCCGCGCTTGGCATCGCCAGTCGCCCCCAGCGCGGCGCGTTGGGCAGGCAGTCCGGCCATGAGGAACGCAAGGAGACAGGCCGCAACGAAAGTTCTCATGGCCAGGCGATCTCGGACTCGGATCAGGAGACGAAGGCTTCGGGCACGGGGGTTTGGCCCAGCGCCTGGCGAAGGACTGCCCAGTGCATCGCCTCGTCGCCCAGGATCGACGCGGCCGCCTTCGCCAGCTCGCGGTCGGTGAGGATCGGAACGGCGCCGAGATAGGCGCTGACCGCCCCCTTCTCGAGCGTGGCGGCAAAGGCCAGCACGTCGGCCTCGGTCTTGAGCTTGTCCTTGGGAAAGCCGTAGTCCTTGAGCGGTGTCGCCGGCTTGCCGCCCAGCTTCTGCACTGCTTTGGCGAGCGCGGCTGCATGCTGCTTGTGGTGGCCCTGGAATTGGACGGCCAGCGCCAGCACCGGCTTCTGCAGGAGGCCCGAGTCGGCGCCGAGCTGGTAGGCGGCGATCGCCTGCTGCTCGGCGCCGAGCGCCGAATTCAGGATCGTGACGTCGTTGTTGGCGGTCTGCGCGGCGGCGGTGCCAACGAGGGCCAGCCTCTCGTTGCCGGCCAGTAGCGCGATGGCGGTCGCCGACAGGCTGAGCTTGCCGAACCCGCTCAGGAAGCTGCGGCGGATGTCGCCCGCAGCGGAGGTTGGCTTGACGATGGTCATGATATTCTCCCGGTTGCGACGCGCGAATAGCGCCGTCTTCCGGAGAACCCGAGCTCGGGGCAAAACGGATGCGGTTTGCCCGCAAGTCGGCCAACTTTTTATTTTCGCCGCAGGCTGCATCCGATTCGGCGCCCGCAGGGTATAAGGTTTGAAGGAGAAGTCTCCATGGGAGAGATCCTCAATCTTCGCCGGATCGTGGGGCAGGCGAGCGTGGCGCCGTCGCTCGCTTCGCGCGCTGTTGCGCCGACTGTCCCGGCCGAGCCGCTGGCGCTGCTGCTGGCGGAAACCGCCGCGGGCAACGAGCGTGCCTTTGCGCGGCTCTACGAATTGACCGGCGCCCGGATGCTTGCCATCGCCCGCGGCATCGTCGGACGCACCGACGCGGCGGAGGATGTCGTGCAGGAGTCGTTCGTCCGCGTCTGGCGCTGGGCGCATCGGTACGACCCCGACAAGGGGCCGGCCTATGCCTGGCTGGTCAGGATCGTCCGCAACCGAGCGCTGTCGGCGAAGGATCGGCTGCATCGCCGCGAGGGCTGTCAGTGCGAGCTCGATGCGGAAATGCCCGCACGGACAGAGCACGATCCGGCCGACCAGGCGGTACGCAGCGAGGCGGCGCGACAGGTGAAGGCCTGCCTTGCCAACCTGCCGCTCAACCATCGCCGTTCTATCTCACTCGTCTATTTCGAAGGCCTTACTCATCGCGAGCTGGCCGAGCGGCTTGGCGTGCAGCTCGGCACGGCCAAGAGCTGGGTCCGTCGCGGTCTCGCCCAGATCGGACGCTGCCTGTCCGGCGGCGCCGAGGCCGATTGGCGTGAACTCATGGCGGCGCAGTATGCCATCGGCAGTCTGCAGGGCGCGAGCCGCCGCGGCTTCGAGCGACGGCGCGAGCGCGATGCACGCTACTGCCACGTGGCCGATCTGTGGGAGAACCGGCTGGCTCTCCTGACCGAATGCCTGCCCGACAGCGGATCGGCTTCGCCAGAGATCTGGAACCGGATCTGCCAGCAGATCCGGCGCGAGCGCATCCATATGGCGCATCCGCTGATCTGGCAGTGGACCACCGCGGCGCTGGCCCTTGTGGTGATCACGCTGGCGGTTCTGGCGCTACGCTAGCGGCTCGGGCTCGCCCGGCGGCAGGGCCATCTCGAAAACGTTGAGGGTCATCGAGACCAGCATGTAGTAGCCGCACACGCCAACCAGGTCGACGACGCCCTGCTCGCCGAAAGCGTCGATCGCGCGCGTGTAGTTCGGCGCGGCGACCCGGTTTGTGGCGAGATACTCGGTCACGAAGTCATAGACGACTCGCTCGACGTCGCGGGTGAAGGGCGGCGTCTGGCGGGTGCGGACGGCTTCTACGATCGCCGGCGCAAGCCCAGCCTCTTTGGCAAGTCGCGCATGGGCGTAGAATTCGTACTGCGCCTTGAAGTGCCGGCCGACGAGGCAGATCGCGAGTTCGGACAGATCGCGCGGCAGCGAGTTGTTGAAGCGGCAGTACTCGCCGAGCTTCTGCGCCCGATCGGCGAGCAAGGGGCTGCGCAGCCAGAGTTCGAACGGTCCGCGCAAGCCGCCGCGTGGTCCCGCCACGATGGCGTCGGCCACCTTCTTCTGTTCCGGCGTCAGCTTTGCGAGGTCGAGCGGGGCCAGGCGCGGCATTGATTCGGTCTCCTGCAGTTCATGCGTCCAGGGAAAGAAAAGCTTTTCAGAGCGGACAGTCGGCGTCGCCGATATGGCTGCGATTGGCATCCTTGAAAATCGCGTCGACCATCGCGTCGCCGACACGTTCGACATCGTTGCCGCCCGTCGCGCATGAGGCGGTCGCGCCCCAGATGACCTTCCCGGTGGTCGAGTCGTACAGCGTGAGGGTGATGCGCAGCGTCGACTGGCTCTTGGGAATGGTGATGAGGTCGCGGCGCTGGACGCGGTTGCTCGGCAGCTCGGGCCGCGGGTTGGAGGCGGGCGGAGCGTAGCTTGGCTGTCCGCCGATCGTGTCCGAACCGCCGCTTGAGCCCAGCAGATCGAGATAGGTCACGTCGAGTCGCATGACGTTGTTGCCGTGGAAGCCCACGTCGTTGCCGCGACGGGCCAGCCGTTCCATCACCTGACCGCGGATATGGCGGCCCAGCGCCGTGTCGTCGGTAAGCTGCACCGCGGTCTTGCTCTTCGGGATCGTCTGGTAAGCCTTGATCTCCAGCTTGCCCAGCGGCGGCGCCTGGGCGGACGCCGGAGCGACGGCGAGGCCCAAGAAAATCATTGCGATCGTGGTCGTGCGCATCGTTACTCCCCCGAGCTCCTTGTCACGCGAGCGTCCGCCATCCGGGCTCATCCCGGTCCAGCAGACGTTTCAGAGATTCGAAATGCAGGAAGGCCTGCTGACTATCGCTTGCCATCTGCTCCACGGCCTGCCGCGCGCTCGATTCGTCGATCACATGGAGCGGCCGACCTGTCTGCATCGCCAGCACCTGCACCATGGCGGCGCGCTCCAGATAATAGAGATCGTCGTAGGCTTGGGCCATCGTCGGGCCGCAAACGACCACGCCATGATTGCGCAGGAACAGGATATCCTTGCCGCTCATCGCCCGGCACATGCGATCGCCCTCGGCGACCGACAGCGCCAGCCCGCTATAGGCCTCGTCGTAGGCGATGCGCTCCCAGTAACGGAAGGCGTTCTGGGTGCACATCTCGATACGGCCGTCGCGGATCGAGGTAAGCGCCGTCGCATAAGGCATGTGGGTGTGCAGGACGGCGGTCGCGCCTGGCTTGCCGGCATGAATGCGCGCGTGGATATAGAACGCCGTCGGTTCGACCGAATGGTGTCCTTCGACGACGTTGCCGTCGAAGTCGGCCATCACGAGATCGGACGGCGAAATCTCCGACCAATGCAGGCCCTGCGGATTGACGAGGAACAGATCGGCGCGGCCAGGTACCGCCATGCTGAAGTGATTGCAGATGCCTTCGTTCAATCCGTGCCGGGCGGCCGATCGCAGCGCCGCCGCGAGATCGAGCCGCGCTTGCGTTACCGGATCGTTGACCAGCATTCCGTTCGTCCCCTCGCGTCGGCGCGGATGATGCTGGTTTGAATCGCGCCAGGAAAGCGAAATCAAACCGACTACGAAAAACGCCGGGGTAAACCCCGGCGTTTCCATTCGATTTCGATCGACGATCTATTGATCGTCGTCGAAGCCGCGCTTGCGCGGTTCGTAGTCACGATCGCGACGATGCGGTCCGCCATCGCGTCGGCGCTGCGGGCGTCCCGCGTCAGCGCTCGGATCGTAAGCGGGAGGAGCGCCGCCGCCACCCGAGAAGTCGGCACGTCGGTCGCGCATCGGGCCGCCGTCGCCAGCACCGCGATAACCGCCACCGCCGCCGCCGAAATTGCCGCCGCCACCGCCGCCCGGACCGCCGCGATAGCCGCCGCCTCCGTAGCCG
>DATEID010000322.1:0-12245 GCA_035279245.1 Reyranella sp. | reverse complement strand
TGATCCCGCCGTAGCGGAGCAAAAGGAGAAAAAAGTCCCTCGACTTCGTTCGCTCCGGCCACTCCGCTCGGGATGACGGCGATTTTTACCGATAGGCGTGCCGAGGCGACCGGCGGCGACGGGCGCCATCGGGCCGGCGTTCGTCGCCTCCGGGAAACCACGTCGGAGAGAGCGAAGGCCGACGGGGGTTGCTGGACCAGCCGGGTTGTCCGGCGCCGTAGCGGCGATCTTCGTCGAGGTCCTCCTTGGGCGACCGCAATCTTCGATCGTCCTCCTGGTAGCGGGGAGCGTGAGACGGCGGAGGGTTGGAAAGCTCCCTGTCGAAACGGCCGGCGTAAGGGCGCTCGTCGGAGCCGCGATACCGCGCCTCCCTCCAAACGCCCTCGATGCCGGCGCTGCGGCGCCCGCTACGATCATAGCCGCTGTCGTAGGCGTCCTCGTCGTAGGCGCGTCGCGCTCCGAACCCGCGCTCGTTGTCGCCGCGGAAACGTTCGTCGCCGGCATACGCGGCTTCGCCGTCGGCGCCATCCCACAGGCTGCGGATCTCCTCCGGCAACGCCTGCCGCAGTTTCTCGCACTGGCCCGGCGGGAGGTGCGCATCGAGCAGGCGCAGCACGGCCGCGGTGACCGCGCCGACATCGACCGGGCGCATGCCGTCCATGTTCCGCCGCACCTGCCGCAGGAATTCGTCCCGGTCGCGGAAACGCCGTGGCAGGCGATCCGGCTGGTACCGATGATAGTAGGCGCCGCGCACCAGCAGCGGCAGCTCGGCGCCGAGATGCGCGCCCAGCTCGGGCGGCAACCGGTCGCGAAGCGTGCGCAGCACGGCGCCCAACGCCTGCCACGCGGCCTGCCGGTCGAGGCCGACCGTATCGCCCAGGTCGTTGAGCCAGATATTGGTGGTCTGCACTGTCCTGTCGAAGACGCCGAGTCCGGTACCGCTCATGAAAGCCCCCGTGCTGCTGCCAAGCCAATGAGCAGCGCGCGCCGAAGGTTGCCCGCTCAGGCGGGAGACGGCGACGTCGGCGGTCGCGCGGTCAGCTCGTGACCTTGGAGGTTTCCAGCAGGGCGTGCAGGCGTTCGGCAAGGCTCGGGATGCCGCCCATCTTGTCGATGAAGTCGACGGCGCCGCCCTTGAGTGCGACCTCCTTGAGGCCGGCGGTCGAATGGCCGGTCAGGAACACGACCGGCAGCCAGTTGCCGGCGCGGCGGGCGTGGGCCAGCACGTCGATGCCCATCATGGCGGGCATGTACCAGTCGAGCACGATCACGTCGGCGTGCATGCCGCGGGCAAAGGCGGCAAGCATGTCGGCGCCGTCGGCGAAGCTCCGAACCGAAAAGCCGAGATCTTCCAGCTCGCCGGAGGCGGCTTCGCGGAAGTCGTCGTCGTCGTCGACCAGGACGAGGTCGATTGGCCGGTGGTGGCCGGTGAAGCTGGGCCCACGGCTAGTCACTGTGCGCGACGGCCCCATGTAGTTCATCATTCAGCCGAATACCCCCAACTCAGCGAGAGTCTGCGCTCTCTAGTGATCAGCACCGACGCCTCTAGACTCGAAGATATCGGCTAGCGTCATGCCAAGGGAAGCGGGGCGCAAAATTGTCACAATCGCAGTGAAGGCGGCGCAAGATCATGTTGCACCGCCATTTTTTTGCAGTCTTCGGTCGCAATGGGGTGGCTCTTGGGGGCGAGCCGGCGACTTTGCGCTTCCTAACTGCGGGTAAATTGGTTTAAGTCCGTTCGGGGGCGGGGTTCTTCCGTAGGGGTACGGACTCTCCGCTTGTGTGTGGAGAGACCAAAATGCTGGAAGTTGCGGGCAATCGTGCGCCTGGGCGCATGCATGCGGTATCGGCTGTGGATACCGCGACCAAACCAATCCGACTGATCCTGGTGGACGACGACGTCGATTTTCGCGACGCCGCCTCGGCCGAGCTCGAGGATCTCGGCTTTTCCGTCACGAGCTTTGCCGACGGCTGGCGGCTTTTGGCCGCAGTCGGTGACGGAGCCTCGGCCGGCATCACGGCCGACATCGTCGTGCTCGACTGGATGATGCCGGCGATGGCCGGGCTCGACCTGCTGAAGCGCCTTCGCGCCGCCGGTGTGCAGTGGCCGGTCGTGTTCCTCACCGGCCGCTCGACGCCCTCGCTCGAGGGCGAGGCGCTGGATCATGGTGCGCTCGACTTCGTCGACAAGACGCGCGGCCTGCCGATCCTGGCCAAGCGGGTGCGCAAGATCCTCGAGGGCGCGCAGCCGCCCGCAGCGGAGACGACGGCGGAGGTGGTGCAGCGCGGGGCGCTGCTCCTGAACGCCGCCACCAGCCGCGCCTACTGGAATGGCGAAGACCTCAACCTCACGCTGATGGAGTTCCGCGTGGTCCGCCTGCTGGCGACCAGCGCCGGCGACTTCGTGAGCTACCGCGCCGTCTACGACGTGGTCCACCATGCCGGCTTCGTCGCCGGCAGCGGCGAGCACGGCTATCGCAGCAACGTGCGGTCGACCATCAAGCGCATCCGCATGAAGATCCGCGCCGTCGATCCGACCTTCGACCGGATCGAGAACTATCCCTCCTTCGGCTATCGCTGGGAGGAGGATGGCGCGCCGACGACGGTCACATCGACGGCCGATGCGGCGGCGATGGCGGTTCGGACCTGATCTTCTTTTCTCCTCCCTGGTGCGAAGCGCCGGGGAGGTGCCCTCGTCCTACGAGGGCGGAGGGGTCATGCACTACGCGACCGCTCTCTCATGACCCTCCGTCGCGCTGCGCGCCGCCACCTCCCCGCGCTTACGCGCAGGGAGGAGTTCTTCTACCGGAAGCGCGGCATCACCTGCTCGCAGAGGAGCCGGAGCGCGGTCATGACGCGCTCGTGCGGGATCAGACTGCCGGGATTGAGCTCGGCCAGGATGCCGTCGAGGCCGAGCGTCTCGTGCAACTCCTGCAGGCGGTCGACCACGCGGGCCGGCGTGCCGACGATCATGCGCTCGCGCAGCACCTCCTCGTAGTCGATCGACTGCATCCTTGCGCCGCGTTCGGCCCGGTTCTCGACGGCGCGCGCCCCAGAGGCCGTGGCCGACGCCGCCAGCCGCTCGCCGATATAGCGCAGCAGGTGCATGATGCTCTCGCGGGGCTCCTCGCGCGCCGCCTCGTCGGTCGCCGCGACATAGACCGGCACGCGCAGATAGACCGCGCCGCGGCCGGCATGGCCCGCTTTCGTCCAGGCCGCGCGATAGCGCGCGACATGCGGCGCGAGCTCGGAGAGATCGCCGGTGCGGGCGGCGACGAAGATCGGGTGGCCGAGGGCGGCCACCTCCTCGTAGGTGTCGGGACTCGCCGCGGCGACGCGGATCTCCGGCCACGGCTGCTGCACCGACTTCGGCGCCAGCCGCACGTTCTGGTAGGCGAAGTATTTGCCCTTGTGGGAGAAGCGCTCCTCAGTGAAAGCGCGCTTCACGATCAGGAGCGTCTCGGCGAAGCGCTCGCGGCTCTCGCCGTAGTCGACGCCGTAGGTCGCATAGGTGTGCGCGAAACCCGAGCGGCCGACGCCGAAGATCAGCCGGCCGTGGCAGAGCTGGTCGACCGTCGCGACCTCCTCGGCGAGCCTCAGCGGATGGCAGAGCGGCAGCACCTGAACGGCGGTGCCGATCCTCATGCGCGTCGTGCGGGCGGCGATGGCGGCAGCGAGGACGAGTGGCGCGGCGAGCACCGAGCGTTCGGGCGCGAAATGCAGCTCGGCCAGCCACATGGCATCGAGGCCCAGACGCTCGGCGGCATCGACCTGGGCGAAGGACTGGCGGAACGCCTCGGCCGCCGTCGCACCCGGTGGTTGCTGGAACTCGTGGAACATGCCGAATTCCATCGCTCCCCTCCCGAAGAAATTCGTGTCAAGCATAGTCCCCCGACACGGCGTCGCTCAAACGGCCACGACTGGTTGTACTTCAGCGAGGATGCAGCGATGCGGCGAGCAGGCTCGACAACCGAGGGCGGAACGACGGGCAACATGCTGGCGGGGCTGACGCTTGCCGCCATCACCATCCCCGAGCAGATGGCGACCGCCCAGCTCGGCGGGTTCGAGCCGCAGGCGGGCCTCTATGCCTTCATAGGCGCGACTCTGGGCTTCGCGGCGGTGGCGCTCCTGGTGAAAGGCGCGAACGGCATCCTGACGGCCGGCGCCGACAGCACCATCACGCCGATCTTTGCCGGCGCGCTGGCCGGGCTCGCGGGCTCCGGCGTCGGCCTGCCCGCGGCGGCGATGACGCTGGCCCTTCTCGTCGCCCTTGTCCTGCTGGTGGCGGGGCTCCTGCGGCTGGGCTGGATCGCCGATCTTTTGTCGACGCCGATCGTGACCGGCTTTCTGCTCGGCATCGCCGCGCACATCGTGGCCTCGCAACTGCCCGACGTGCTGGGGCTCGAGGCGCCCGACGACAACATGATCCATCGGCTCTCGGTGCTGGCCCGCGAGGCCGGCGCCAGCAATCCCTGGTCGGTCGCGATCGGCTTCGGTGTGCTGGCGCTGACGCTTCTTGCCGAGAAGCTCAATCCACGGCTGCCGGGTGCGCTCGTCGCCGTGGCGCTCGCGACCGCGGCGACGATGGCCTTCGGGCTCGAACGCAAGGGAGTCGCGGTGCTGGGTGTGCTGCCGAGCGGTGTGCCGATGCCCGCCACGCCGGCGCTCGGCTTCGACAGCCTGCGCGCCCTCGTGCCGCTGGCTCTCGTCGTGGCGCTGATCGTGATGATGCAGACCGCGGCCGTCAGCCGCTCGTTCATGCGCGAGGGCGCCGATATCAACGTCAATCGCGACTATCTCGGCCTCGCGCTCGCCAATCTGGGGGCGGCCCTGCTCGGCTCCTTCCCCGTCAATGCCAGCCCGCCGCGCACGGCGGTGGTGCGCGAGGCCGGCGGCACCTCGCAGATGGCGGCTCTTCTCGCGGCGGCGATCGTGGCGGCATTGGCGCTGGCCGGCGGCGGGCTGCTGGCCCATGTACCGCAGGCAGGGCTGGCCGGCGTGCTGCTGTTCGTGGCGCTGCGGATCGTGCGCGTCGACGTGATCGGGGCGGTGGTACGGCAGGCGCCGGGCGAGGCCTTGTTGATCGGCCTCACCGCCGCCGCCGTGATCGCCCTTCCGATCCCGACAGGAGTTGCCATCGGCGTCGGGCTTTCGCTGCTGCACGGCGTGTGGATCGCGACGCAAACACGGGTGATCGAGTTCAAGCACGTTCCCGGCACGACGATCTGGTGGCCGGCCGACGCGGCGTCGACCAAGGGCGAGACGATCGAGGGTGTTCTGGCGGCCGGGTTCCCCGCGTCGCTCGTGTTCGCCAATGCGGAGTCGTTCCGCCGTGGCATGCTGGCGGTGATCGACGCACGCCCGTCGATCCGGTTGGTCGTGCTCGAAGCCGGCGGCATCCCGACGATCGACTACACGGCCGCGCAAGCCTTGCGCGCCCTGATCGAGGAATGCCGCAGGCGCGGCATCGGCTTTGCCATCGCACGCCTCGAATCGACCCGCGCGCAGGCCGCCCTGGAGAAGTTCGGCATTCTCGCCGTGCTGGGCCGGGACCACCTGTTCCTGAGCGTGGCCGAGGCCGTTGCGGCGCTCCACGGCCAGCAGGACAAGGTCAGCGCAACATCGCTCCGATGAGCGGGGCCTTGTGGAGCTGCACCCGGTATTCACGCACGAGAGCGGAGAAGCGCTTCATGTCGCGGCCCGTCAGGTGACGCCGGATCGAGGCGCGCTGGGTCAGCGGATTGACGGGCCGGCCGCGACGATGGAATTCGTAGTGCAGATGCGGGCCGGTCGCGAGGCCGGTCGAGCCGACATAGCCGATCACCTGCCCCTGCCGGACATGCACGCCAGGTCGGATGCCGCGGCCTATCCGCGACATGTGCCCGTAGGCGGTGGAAATGGTCGAGGTGTGCTTGAGCTCGACATAGTTGCCGTAGCCGCCGTAGTAGCCCGCCCTGACCACCACGCCGCTGCCGGCGGCCAGGATCGGCGTGCCCTTCGGGGCGGCGAAGTCGACACCGGTGTGCATGCGGCTGTAGCCCAGGATGGGATGGCGGCGCATGCCGAAGCGCGAACTGATGTGCGAGGCGTCCATCGGCGTGCGCAGGAAGGCGCGCACGACGCTGTCGCCGTCGGGCGTGTAAAACTGGCGCGGCCCCTTGTCGGGCGCGAAGGCGACCACCATCACCTTGCGCCTGGCGAGCTGGAGCTCGCCTGCCAGCAGCCTGGGGTGGCGAGCGACCCGGCCGTCGGTCGTCACCCCCTCCTCCAGCAGCAAGGCATAGGGCGCGTTCGGCTTCATCTCGCGCTCGAAGTCGACATCGTACGACAGCGCTCGGATGAACTCGTGCAGCGCCTCGGCCGGGGCGCCGGCCCGCACGCCGCTGGCCAGCAGCGACCCGACGCGATGGGTGGCCACGCGCACCATGCGCGGGTGAACCTCGTAGACCGTGACCTCGCCGTCGTATGAGCCGTCATCCTGTCGTGTCACGACATATTCGTGCTCGGCCTGCGGTCTCACCTGCAACGACAGCAGGACCGGCGGAGCGCCGGCCTCCGACGAAGGCTGCAAGGTGAGTCGCAACGGTTCGCCCGCCGAAAGGGTCTGCTTCTTCAGCAGGCGGTCGAGCTCGACGACGGCGGCGGCGCGATCGTCGTCGGCGATGCCGATCTCGTCCAGCACGTCGGCCGGCGTATCGCCACGCTGCAACTCCACCGTCATCTCGTACGGCTCGTCGAGCGAGGACGGTCGCGCCGCCTGTCGCGCGGCAACGGTCTCCTGCTCGATTGGCGCGTCCGGCTCCGCCACGGGGACGTCCTGGCCCGCGGTCTCGTCGATCGGCTCGTCTGCCTGCTCGCCCACCGCCACCGCAAGCCGGAAGTCGGCGGACGTCGGCGGCGACGGCGGCTCGTAGGACGCGATCTCGGGAACGATCGGCGCGTGCTCCGCAGTTGTCG
Source organism: Reyranella sp. (assembly GCA_035279245.1). GTDB lineage: Bacteria > Pseudomonadota > Alphaproteobacteria > Reyranellales > Reyranellaceae > Reyranella. The sequence continues at coordinate 5,288 of DATEID010000322.1, read as the reverse complement.
GTGTCTCGACCGCCGCGACGGGCGGCCGCGGGCGCAAGGCAATCACCGCGCAGATCGCCGCCATGATCAGCAGAAAACAATGGACCGGCCATGGCGTTGGCGCGATGGCGACGCGATGTCGGCCCGACGAATGGGAATTGCCCGTCATCAGCACGAATTGTTGGCGGTCCACGAGGGACCACATATTGAGGGGTCGTCGGAGGTCCCGATTCGCTTAGCACCATCGGGCGCTCGATGTCGCGAGAAAATTGCCCACCGCTTGAGCGATGCGACGATCGGCCGAGATCGATCAGACGACGGTGAGGACGGCCGCGTAATGCAGGCCGGCGCCCAGCAGGACGAAGCCGTGCCAGATCGCGTTCTGAAACGGCAGCGCACGCCAGAGATGGAAGATCACGCCGACCGTATAGAGGAGGCCGCCCGCGCCGAGCAGCGCCAGCGTCGAGACATCCATCGCATGCATGAACGGCCCGATCGCGACGAGGCCGATCCAGCCGAGGAGCAAATAGAGGCCGACCGAGATCGGCTCGATCCAGCGTAGCCGCAGGAGCTTCGCCACGATGCCGAGCCCGGCGATGGTCCAGACCGCGCTGGCGAGCACGACGGCCCAGGCGCCGTCGAGCCGCAGCACGATGAACGGCGTATAGGTGCCGCCGATCATGGCGAAGATCGCGGCGTGGTCCAGACGCTGCAGCCACGAGCGCAGCCGGTTATTGCGCAGCAGGTTGTAGGCGGCGGAGCAGACGAACATGGCCATCAGGCCCGCGGCATAGACCGCAACCGGCGCCACGTTGGCGGCCGTCGTATCGAGCGCGGCCAGCACGACCAGCGCGATCGCCGCCGGCAGGCCGAGGCCCACGCCCAACGCATGGACGACGCCGTCGGCCACGAGTTCGGCGGTCGTCGGCATGCGGGAAGCCCTCGCGCTCATTCGCAGATGCACATGGTCATGGAGGACGCTACGCGCAAAGGCCGACCGGTATCCCGAGGCCGCGACATCCTGCCCGGCCCAAAACACTTTCGAAAGATCGCTCCGGCCGCAACGCCTCGCGCTCTGTGCCGTTATGCCCCCACCATGCAGGTCACCGCCCTCGAAGCCATCGCACAGCTTTTGAGCACGGACAGTGCACCGGAGCTGCCGGCTGCAGAGGGGAAGACTGTCTTCGCTGATCGTTTCGCCCGTGAACTCGCCCGCCTCGAACGCCTGGACCGTGAACCCGAGGCTTGGGAAACGGAGAGCCTGCTGAGCGCGCTGGGCGCTGCCGCCGTCGAGGAGTTCGACCTGGCCTGCGCCTTCATCGATGCCGCTCACGATCCGCCCATCGCGACGGCGCGGCGCGATGCCCGCCGGGCGACGCCTTCCGTTGCGGTCCTGCGCCGACGCTTCGAGCAGATGTGCGCCCAGGCCCTCTGATACCCGTCTCGTCCCGAATCGAGACCGCAGCCCGCACCTTTGCCGGGGCGTTGCTTTCCGACGCCAACGACAGAAGGAAGCGATGATGCGCATCATCTTCTTGCCTGCTATCGCCGGCCTCGTTCTGGCTGGCTTCGGCCACGTTGCCCTGGCGGCGGACAATGGGCAGCCGCCGAGTGCCCCGCAATCCAACGAAGACAAAGCCGTGCCGATGGACCGGCATGGCGTGATCCGGCCGCCGGAGCCGACCACCCGCGACCCGAACCAGGCCGAGGTGCCCGGCACACGGGACAATCCCAACATCCTCAATCGGGATCGAAGATTCGAGCACGGTCCCAACCCGCTGCCGGCGCCTAAAAATAGCGATCGCGACGAGAGTCCAACGCGTTGAGATTGGCCTCGCCGCACGGGCAGGATACGGTGGCGGCGATGGCTTCCGACGTCACAACCTCCCCGCCGTTCGATTTCCGCCGCGTGCGGGACAACGATTTCGACTTCTGCTGGCCGCTCTATCGCGACGCGCTGCAGCCGCTCAGCGTCGGTCTGTTCCGCTGGGACGACGCGGTCCAGCAGAGGCATGTCCGCGAGGCGCTGGCCGACGAGGGCGCGTCGGTGCTGGTGAGCGACCACAGCGATGCGGGCTGGCTCCATGTCAGCGAAACCCGCTTCGCCATCCATCTCGGCCATCTCTACCTGACGCCGGAGAAGCGCAACCACGGCCTCGGCACAAGCTTCCTCACCTGGATGAGCGATCGCGCCCGGCGCAAGAACAAGGATTTCACGCTCGACGTCATGAAGAACAACCGGGCGCGCGTCCTCTACGAGCGGCTGGGCTTCCGACCGGTCCGGACCGCCAACAATACAGTCACCCTGCAACTCTGACGGCTTGGGAACCGGAAGCCGCGCTGCGCGTTACGGGTTTCACCGGGCCACGGAGACCGGCCACGGAGGCGGCATCATGGTGACTGCGGACGGGTTGGGCAGGCTTTCCGAGACGGAGCACAGCGCACAACTGCGCAAGGCCGTCATCGCCGCCACGGTCGGCACGACGATCGAGTGGTACGACTTCTTCATCTACGGCACCGCCGCCGGCCTGGTCTTCGGCAAGCTGTTCTTCCCCAACGAGGATCCGCTGACGGCGACGCTGGCCGCCTTCGGCACCTACTTCGTGGGGTTCGTCGGCCGGCCGATCGGCGCGGCGATCTTCGGCCACTACGGCGACCGCATCGGCCGCAAGGCGACGCTGATCGCGACGCTGATGTGCATGGGGCTCGCCACCTTCGCCATCGCCCTGGTGCCGACCTACGATTCGATCGGCATCTGGGGCGCCATCATCCTCACCATCCTGCGCGTCATCCAGGGCATCGGCGTCGGCGGCGAATGGGGCGGCTCGGTGCTGATCTCGATGGAATGGGCGCGCAGTCACGGCAATCGCGGGCTGATCGCCTCGTGGCCGCAGTTCGGCGTGCCGGCCGGGCTCTTCCTCTCCAATCTCGTGATCCTGGGCTTCAGCGCCTGGGCCGGTGACAACTTCCTGAGCTGGGGCTGGCGCATTCCCTTCCTGCTGTCGATCATCCTGGTGGGCATCGGCCTCTGGGTCCGGCTCGGCATCCTGGAGACCCCGGTGTTCCAGAAGCTGGTGTCGGAGCGCAAGGTCGAGAAGGCGCCGATCGCCGAGGTGATCCGCCGCCAGCCGCGCGAGATCCTGCTCTCGGCGCTGTTGCGCATGGCAGAGCAGGCGCCGTTCTACATCTTCACCGCCTTCGTCTTCGCCTACGCGACCCGGACCCTGAACATGTCGCGTGACTTCGTGCTCACCGCCGTGCTCTGCGCGTCGGTGCTGTCGTTCGTCACCATCCCGCTCTCCGGCCACATCTCCGACCGCATCGGGCGGCGCAGGATGTACCTGATCGGCGCGGCGGTGACAGGCCTGTTCGGCTTCCTCTATTTCGGCATGGTCGACACCGCGATCCCGTGGGTGGTGTTCATCGCCATCGTTCTGTCGCTGATCCCGCACGACATGATGTACGGGCCGCAGGCCGCTCTGATCGCCGAGGCCTTCACGCCGCGGCTGCGCTACAGCGGCGCGTCGCTCGGCTACCAGCTCGCCTCGATCATCGCCGGCGGGCCTGCGCCCCTGATCGCGACCGCCTTGTTCGCGGCTTATCACTCGGGCTACGCCATCGCGATCTACATCGCCGCCTGCGCGGTGATCAGCCTGATCGCGACGGCGCTGATGCCGGACTACACCGGCAAGGACATCTCGGCGGAGTACGACCGCCAGCCCTGACAGGACCGAACGGCTTTCGCAGGCCGGCCGTCAGCAGCGATTCCGACGACGGCAGCGCGGGCGATGCGCTACCATCGCGCCATGCCCGCCAAGAAGATCCTGGTCGCCGGCGCCACCGGCCTGGTCGGCTATGCCGCCATGAAGCACTTCGCGCGCGACGAAAGGAGCGACGTGATCGCCCTGTCGCGCCGCCGGCCGGACGAGACCTTCGGCGCCCGCTGGCTGCCGCTCGATCTCGGCGACGAAGGAGCCTGTGCCGCACTGGCGCCGGAGCTCGAGGGCGTCACGCATCTTGTTTACGCCGCGCTCTACGAGCGGCCGGGGCTGGTGGCGGGCTGGCGCGAGGAGGAGCAGATCCGCATCAACGACCGGATGCTGCGCAACCTGTTCGATGTGCTGGAACGGGCGTCGCCGGACTTGCGCCACGTCGCGCTGCTGCAGGGAACGAAAGCCTATGGTGTGCATGTGCGACCGATGCTGGTGCCGGCGCGGGAGAACCGCTCGGAGATGCACGAGCAGCCGAACTTCTACTGGAACCAGGAGCGCTACATCCGCGAGCGACAGCAGGGCAAGCGCTGGACCTGGTCGATCCTGCGGCCCGTCCTGATCGTCGGCGATTCCGTCGGCAGCGCCATGAACGTCATTCCCGCACTCGGCGTCTATGCGGCGATGGCGCGCCGCGCCGGCAAGAAGACGCTCGACTATCCCGGCGGCGTCGGTCGCGTTGCGCAGGCGGTCGACGCCGACCTCCTGGCGCGCTGCATCGCCTGGTCGGGCGAGGCGCCGGCGGCGCGCAACGAGATCTTCAACGTCACCAACGGCGACGTGTTCGTCTGGCCGAACGTGTGGCCGGCCATCGCCGACGCGCTGGGCTTCGCCGCCGGCCAGCCTGTGCCGCTGTCGCTCGATCGGGAGATCCGCCCGCGCGAGGCCGAATGGAGCGCGATCCGCGAGACCTATGGATTGCGGTCGGGGCCGCTCAAGGAGTTCGTCGGCCTGTCGTTCGAATACGCCGACTACACGATGGGCCATGGCCGCACCGAACCGGGGCCGCCGGCGCTGGTGTCGACCATCAAGCTGATGCAGGCCGGCTTCCATGACGTGATCGACACCGAGGCGATGTTCGCCAAGGCCTTTGCCGAGATGCAGGCGAAGCGGCTGCTGCCACCGCGGTAGGCCGCCACGGCCTCCGATTTGCCACAAGATCTCTCGTCGGGCCTTCGATTGGCCACACGCGACGCTACTGCCCGAGGCGTAGCGTGGCGGTCGACGACAGGGAGGATGTCGTGCGCAAAGTCGGCGTCATCGCACTGTGGCTCGGCCTGGGCATCGCCGCCACCGAGCTGGTCGCACGGGCGATCGAGCGATTTCTCCTGACTGCGCCGACCTTCCTGATGGCCGAGCGCGACACGTCCCGGGCAATCACCGCCAGAATGGATCTGCCCGGGAATATGTCGCGCAGGCCTTGAGCGCCTTCTTGAGGAGCTTCGGCCGCCTCGCTTCGGCCCAGTGCATCAGCGCCCCCATCGCCGGGACGAGGTCGAGGCGGCCATTTTCCGCCAGCTCCGCGACGCGACGTTCGGC
>DATEID010000321.1:0-2223 GCA_035279245.1 Reyranella sp. | reverse complement strand
GCATCTTGCGAGCATCGTGCACGCCACGGCGGCCGCCTTGCCCGCGGCGCTGTCGCTCGCCGAGGCGCTGGACCTGCACGGCCGCGATCTCCTGACGGCGTATGTCGCCGGCATGGAGGTGGCGATCCGCCTCGGCGCGGCGGTGAAGGGCGGCTTCCATCATGCCGGCTTCCACGCGACGGGCATCGTCTCGCATTTCAGCGCCGCGCTCGTCGCCGGCAAGCTCCTGGAGTTGACACAGGACCAGCTCGTGTCCGCGCAAGGGGTCGCCGCCAGCTCGGCCTCGGGCGTGCAGGTGTTCCTGGAGGAGGGCGCCTGGACGAAGCGCTTCCACCCGGGCTGGGGCGCCGTCGCCGGCATCACCGCGGCGCATCTCGCGCGGTATGGCTTCGTCGGCCCGAGCCGGCCGTACGAGGGCAAGTTCGGTCTGTTCGAGACGCACCTGCACGACGGCGCGGCGGCGGTCGACATCGCCTGTCTCGGCGCGGAGCTCGGCGAGCGTTGGCATTTGTGCGACACCGCGATCAAGCCCTATCCGGTCTGCCATTTCATCCATGGCGCGGCCGATGCGGCGATCGCGTTGCATGCGAAGTTGTCCGCACCGCAAGCGATCGAACGCATTCGCGTCCTGCTGCCGCAGCCGACGCTGCCGGTCGTGGCCGAGCCGGCGGTCGACAAGAAACGCCCACAGAGCGATTACGCGGCCAAGTTCAGCGCGCCTTTCGTCGTGGCGACATGTCTCGTCCATGGCCGCTTCGGTCTCGCCGAACTCCAGCCCGAGGCGCTGAAGGATCCAGCCGTTCTCGCCTTGTGCGAGCGCACCGAGTGCGCGAGCGATCCGGAGACGGCCTTTCCGGCATACTTCTCGGGCGGCGTCGAGCTGGAGCTGGCCGATGGGCGACACCTTCGCCGCCATGTGCGGGTCAACAGCGGTGCCGGCGAGCGCGCGCTCTCCGCGGACGAGGCCTCGGCCAAATTCGCCGCGGCGGCAGGCTTGGTCCTGAGCGACGACCATGCAAGCCGCGCCCGCGATGCGATCCTTTCTCTCGACACGCGACGCGTGCGCGATCTGGCGGCGTGCCTCGAGATCGACTGACGATATGCGTTGACAAGGGCAGACGCCAGGCGGTGCACTCGGGTTGAAGACTCCGACAGGAATCCGCACCGGGAGGAATGGCGTGGCACGCTGGCAATTCACCAAAGGCCTGCATGATATCGGCAACGGCTGCTACGCCTATCTCCAGCCGGACGGCGGCTGGGGCTGGAGCAATGCCGGCCTGATCGTCGACGGCGAGGAAAACCTCCTGGTCGACACGCTGTTCGACCTCCGCCTCACGCGCGAGATGCTCGACGCGATGCGCGACGCGGTCCCGGCGGCACGGTCCATCCGCACGCTGGTGAACACCCATTCGAACGGCGACCATACGTTCGGCAACCAGCTCGTCGATGGCGCCGAGATCATCACCACCAAGGCGACCGCCGAGGAGATGCTGGAGCGGCCGCCCGAGCACCTCGCGGCGCTGATTCGCGATCGCGACCGGCTAGGCGAGGGGGCGCAATTCCTGTACGACATGATGGGCCGGTATTTCCGCTGGGACGACGTCGCCTATACGGCGCCTACCCGCACCTTCGACGAGCGGCTGGAACTCAAGGTCGGCGGCAAACGGGTGCAGCTCGTGAAGGCGGGGCCGGCCCATACGCGTGGCGATCTGCTCGTGCATCTGCCCGACGAACGCACCGTCTTCACCGGCGATCTTCTCTTCATGGGCGGCCATCCGGTGATCTGGGCCGGCCCGATCGCGAACTGGATCAAGGCGTGCGACACCATCTTGGGCTGGGATGTCGATGTCGTCGTGCCGGGGCATGGACCGATCACCGACAAGAAGGGCGTGGCGGCCTTCAAGGGCTATCTCGACTACATCAACGTCGAGGCCCGCAAACGCTACGATGCCGGCCTCGGCTACTACGAGGCGGCGACGCAGATCTGCCTCGATCCCTACGCCGACTGGATCGATTCGGAACGGATCGTCCTGAACGTCGCCGCTCTCTATCGCGAGTACGGCATGACCGAACGCCCCGGCATCATGACCTTGTGGGCGGACATGCACCGCTTCCACGAGGCAGGCCTCTGCAACTGCCATCGCCGCGCCGCACCCGGGAACGTCAAGTTGGGGAGATTGAACTAGTGCCGACTATCGGTCCGGCGAGATCACGAGGAATCTC
>DATEID010000320.1:0-5658 GCA_035279245.1 Reyranella sp. | reverse complement strand
ACTGCCTTCCTCTACGCTGCCGTCTGCTGGATGTTGCCGCCGAGATAGGCCTGGCGGATCCTGGGGTCGGTCCGCACCTCGGTGGCTGGCCCCTCCATGAACTTGCGCCCCTGCTCCATCACCAGGGCACGATCCGAGATCAAGAGCGCACCACGCACATTCTGCTCCACGATCAGGACCGTCACGCCAGTCGCGGCGATCTGCTGGACGGTGGCGAAAACGTCGCCCTGCATCTTGGGCGACAGGCCGAGCGACGGTTCGTCGAGCAGAAGCAGGCTCGGCTCCAGCAGCAGAACCATCGCCATCTCGAGGATCTGCTGCTCGCCGCCCGACATGTTGCCCGCCTCGGTGCGCCAGCGCTCGCGAAGGATGGGGAAAAGGCCGGTGACCCGCCCGATTGCCGCCTCGTGGCGCCCGGCGGGAAGCGTATAGCAGCCCATCTTTAGATTCTCGCCGATGCTCATCGCCGGGAAGTTGCAGCGTCCTTGGGGCACGAAGCCGATGCCGCGCTTGAGCCGCTCCCAGGGCGGCAGGCGTTCGACCGCCTCGTCCTTGAAGACGATGCGTCCGGAAAACAGGCGATTGGTTCCGTAGATGGCGCGCAGGAGCGTCGACTTGCCGGCGCCGTTGCCGCCGATCAGGGTCGTGATCGTGCCCGCCGCGAGTCGCGCGGAGAAATCGCGCACGATCGGATTGTCGCCGTAGCCTGCCGTCACGCCGTCGAGCTGGAGTGCGGCCGACATCATGCCGCTCCCCTCATTTCCGCCTCGGCCACCTCCGGCGTCATGCCGAGATAGGCCTCGAGCACCCGCGGATCGGTGTGGATCTCGCCGGCCGTGCCCTCCGTCAGCTTGCGGCCCTGCTCGAGCACGATCACGCGGTGGCAGAGGTTGGTGATGAACTCGACATTGTGCTCGACAATCAAAAAGGTTTCGCCGGCACAGTTGAGCTGCTGCAGCGCCACCTCGATCTCGCGGATGCGGCTCGGATTGACACCCGCCACGGGCTCGTCGAGGACCACGATTCGAGGGCGCGGCATCAGGGCGGCCGCCAGTGCCACCAGCTTCTTCTGGCCGTAGGACAGGATGCCGGCCTCGGCCTCGTAGTAGCGCTCCAGGCCGATCAGCTCGACCAGCTCGCGGGCGCGCTGCTCCGACGCCTCGACTGCCTGCCTGTAGCGCCGCGTGCGCAGGAATTCGTCGATCCAGGTCGCCGGATCGAACTGCTGCGCGGCGACGGCGAGATTGTCGGCGAGCGACAGCCGCTCGTAGACGCGCACCGTCTGGAAGGTCCGCATCAGGCCGGCGCGGGCGATGCGATGGGCCGGCCGGCCGGTGACGTCGTTGCCGGCAAGCGTCACGGTGCCGGCGTCGAGCTTCTGGAAGCCCGAGATGCAGTCGATCGCCGTGCTCTTGCCCGACCCGTTGGGGCCGATCAGGCCGGTAATGCTGCCTCCCTCGACCTCGAACGAAACGCCGTCGAGGGCGTGCACGCCGGCATAGGACTTGCGCAACCCGGCGACGCTCAGGATGGCCGTCATCGTAGGGCCTCGCGCATGGATGCGAGCCGACGCTCGCGCAGCCAGCCCGCGACGCCCGACGGCATGACGAACATGGCGGCCACCAGGATCACGCCGTAGATGATCATGCGCAGGTCGTCGGAGAAGCGCAGCACCTCGGGCAGGGCCGAAAGCGCGATACCCGAGGCGATCACAGCCCAGAAGCTGCCGGCCCCGCCGATGATCACGATGATCAGGAAGGTCTGCATGTAATAGAAATCGAGGAACGTCGGGTCGATGATTCGGAGATTGAAGCAGTAGACGCCGCCCGCCGCTCCGGTGATGGCCGCGCTCAGCGCGAAGGCGGCGAGCTTGTAGGGCATCGGCGATATGCCCTGCGCCCGCGTCAGCGGCTCGTTCTGCTTGATCGCCACCAGCGTCCGGCCGATGCGCGAGCTGCAGAGCGCATAGAGGAAGGCGATCGTGGTCACGGCGAAGGCCCAGACCAGCCAATAGAATTTCGCCGGCGTGTCGAAGCGCTGGCCGAACGCATGCGGCGGCGGCAGGTTGGGAATGCCGAGCGGCCCGCGCGTCAGGCTGACCCAGTCGCGCGCCACCAGCGTGACCAGCAGCGCGAAGGTGAGAGTGGAGATCACGAAGGCATGACGGTTGGTACGCAGCATCGGGTAGCCGACCAGGAGTGCGATCGCGCCGTTCAGCAATGCCGCCCACAATATGCCCTGCCAGAACGAGCCGCCGAAGGTCATGACGGTCAGCGCCGCGGCGTAGCCGCCGATTCCCCAGAAGCCGAGCTGGGCGAACGACAGGAGGCCGGCGAAGCCGTAGACGAGATTGAGCGCCGCCGCCGCCACGGTGAAGATCAGGGCCGAGATGCCCACGCCGACGATGTAGTTCGACGAGGTGACGAACGGCAGCGCCCCCAGGACGAGCGCCGCGACGAGGGTAGCGGCCAGCTTCATCCGACGCGCATGCCTCCGCGCTTGAACAGGCCGTCGGGCCGCAGCATCAGCACGACGATCATGATGACGAACACCGCGCCTTCCTGCCAGGCAGCGTTGAAGAAGCCGCCGATCCAGCTCTCGATCAGGCCGAGTGCGACGGCCGCAGCAACGGCGCCGGGGATGTTGCCCAGCCCGCCGATGATCACCAGGGCGAAGGCCTTGAAGATCAGGAACTGGCCCATATAGGGCGTGACGAGCTGGATCGGCGCCAGGGCTGCCCCGGCGAGGCCGCACAATCCGGTGGCCAGGATCATGGCATTGCGCGCGACCGTGCGCGGCCGGATGCCGACCATCAACGCGGCTTCGCGATTCTGGGCAATGGCACGCATGGCGCGGCCGAACTGGGTGAAGCGCAACATGAGATAGAGGCCGGCGAAGGCGACGATGGCGGCGCCCGCACCGATCACGCGCGTCCAGGTGAGCCGGATGCTGCCGATCGCGATGCCGGTGAAGCCGTACTGCGTGTCCACCATGCGCGGCGTCGCGGTGAAGAAGTACTGCACCGTGTGGATCAGGATGATCGAGAGGCCGAGCGTGATCAGGATGCTGCGCTCGAATTCGTCGGGCCGGAGCCGGGCCAGCAGGATCTCGTAGATCACCAGCCCGGCCAGCATGGCGAGAACGATGGCCGTCGCAAGGGCCGGCCAGTAAAGCAGACCCACCACCGGCAGCGCGAAGGTCATGGCAAAGGCGCCCAGCATCAGGAGCTCGCCGTGCGCGAAGTTGATGATCTCCATCACGCCGAAGATCAGCGACAGGCCGACGGCGATCAGGGCGTAGAGCAGCCCCAGCGCGAGGCCGTTCAGCATGAGCTGAAGGAGATAGCCGGCGTCGATGGTCATTGTCGTCGCGACGTTGCAATTCCTGGACCAGGCAGTTGACAGATAATCAAGAACTCTGTGACGCTGCAACTATCGAAACGATGTACCGATATTCGGCACAATGGCGATGAAGGCCCGCCAGGTAATCGTGGCGCCGCGGCCGCAGTCTGTGCGCGCCGAGTCCGGCAGGGGCGCACGCTCGCAGTCGCTCGAGCGCGGGCTCGACGTGCTGGAGGCGATCGCGGCCGAAGGCGGCGAGCTCGGCGTGCGCGAGCTGGCGCGCCGCTGCGGCCTCAGTCCCACGATCGTGCAGCGCCTCGTGACCTCGCTGGCGAGCCGCGACTACATCGAGAAGAACAACGACACTGCCCGCTATCGCCTCGGCCACCGCACTCTGGCGCTCGGCGTGACCAGCGAGGCCGCTTTCGACTATGTGGTCGCGGCCCGGCGCGAGCTGGAGCGGCTGGCGCACGACCATCACCTGAACGGCTTCCTTTCGGTGCTGCGCGGCGGCCGTGCCATCTATCTCTTGGCCGTGCAGGCGGACGGGCCGGTCGCGATCAAGGTCAGCCCGGGCAGCGAGATGCCCCTGCACAGTACCGGCGCGGGCAAGGTGTTGCTGGCGTCGCTGAGCGACGGCGAGGCCCGCAAGGTGCTGGGCGCCCGCAAGCTCACGGCCATCACGCCGCACACCATCACCGATCCGGCGGCGATCGTCGCCCTGCTTCCCAAGGTGCGACGACAGGGTTTCGCCCTCGTCAACGAGGAGAATATTCCCGGCGTGCTCTCCGTCGGTGCGCCGATCCGCGACCGGGCCGGTGGCGTGGTGGCGGCCTTGAGCGTCGCCTTCCCGAAGTATCTCGATTCAGGCCTGACGCTTTCGAGCGCCGAGCCGCTGGTGACCGCCGCCGCGCTGCGCGTCTCGCGGCTGCTTGGCATGCCGTCCGCTCTGCCAATGAATGGAACGACAGGGAGCGTCTGAGGAGGTGAGGATGAAGATCAGACTCTGGTTGGCGGCCATGGCCGCTTGCGTGCTCGGCGCTGCGCCGGTATTGGCGCAGCCGATCGTGATCGGCGTCTCGACGCCCAAGACAGGTCCCGCGGCGGTCGCCTCGGAATGGGAGATGTGGGGCGTCAATCTCGCGGTCGACGAGATCAATGCTGCCGGCGGCCTGCTCGGCGGCCGCAAGGTCGAGCTGATGGTGCTCGACAACAAGTGCAACCCCTCGGAAGGGGTGAACGTCGCCAACAAGCTCGTCGAGGCCAAGGTCGTGGCGATCGAGGGTGCGCATTGCAGCTCGGTCCATCTTGCGACGATGAAGATCGTGGCCGACGCCAAGATCCCGATGATCACCGGCATCGCCTCGAACCCGGCGATCACCGAGAATGCCGGGCCGGGCCGCAACGAATATTCGTTCCGCATCAGCCCGTCCGACAGCGCCATGATGGATGCCCTCGGCATGTATCTCGGCCAGAAGAAGATGTTCAAGACGGTGTCGATCGTGGCCGAGGATACCGACTTCGGCCGCGGCGGTGCGGACGCCTTCAAGGCGGTCGCCGGCAAGGCGGGACTCAAGATCTTGTCGACCGACTATCCACCGCAGAACACACCGGACTTCACCAGCCTGCTGACGCGCCTGCAGCAGCTCCATCCCGACGCGATCGCCACCTTCCAGATCGGCGGCGATTCGATCAACTTCCTGCGCCAGGCCATGCAGCTAGGCGTCCACATCCCCTATACCGGCCGAGTCGAGCTGGGCGGGCGCAACCAGCCCATTATCGACGCCGGCGGCATGGAGGGTTCGATCAGCGCCTGGGTCTACAACGCCACGATCGACGATCCGCAGAACAAGGCGTTCGTCGAGAAGATCGAGGCGAAGCACAAGTCCGAGCCTTATCTGCAGACCTGGGCGGGCTACCAGTCCATCCGCATCATCGCGCAGGCGATCAAGGATGCGAACAGCACAGACGGCCAGAAGGTCATGGAGGCGATGCGCAAGGTGAAGATCGACAACCTGATGGGCAAGGTCGTGGGCTTCGACGATCACAACTCGATGGGGCACTACGTCGTGCTGCAGACCGTGAAGAACCGCAAGGTCGCCGTCGCCGAGCTGGTGAAGGTGGAGTAGCGACGCGAAAGAGCCGTGTCATCCCAAACGAAGTGAGGGATCTTTCTGTTTGCTAAAGATCCCTCGCTACGCTCGGGATGACACCACAGTCGTTGGACGTCTGATCTTGTTTGTTGTTAGTGGCACGCTCATCGGAGCGCGCAACTCCAGTTGCGCTCATGCGGCGTCGAGCCGACTCAATGGAAACG
>DATEID010000319.1:0-2894 GCA_035279245.1 Reyranella sp. | reverse complement strand
GGACGGCGTCTTTGGCACCGCCTCGGTCTGCTGTGCCCGCCAATGCTCGACGGCGGCCATGATCTTGGCGTCGCCAAGACCGACGATTGACGCTGCCAGGATGGCCGCGTTGATGGCGCCCGATTTTCCGATGGCGAGTGTCCCAACAGGAATGCCGGCCGGCATCTGGACGATGGAAAGAAGGCTATCCATGCCTTTGAGGGCGGCGCTTTCGACCGGCACGCCCAGCACCGGCAACGGCGTCATGGAGGCGGTCATGCCCGGCAGATGAGCAGCCCCGCCGGCGCCGGCGATGATCACCTTCAGTCCCCTGTCTTTGGCTTCCGCGGCATAGGCGAAGAGCCGCTTCGGGGTGCGGTGGGCGGACACGATGCGGGCTTCGCACGGGACCCCCAAGGTCTCCAGCGTCTCGGCGGCATGGCGCATGGTGGCCCAGTCCGACTGGCTGCCCATGATCAGGCCGACCAACGGACGGCGTTTGGCGGAAGATTTAGCCATTTGGCGTTCGGGGCGTCTTTCAGGCGATGATGTCGGGAATGAGCTGGCTTTCCAGCTTGATGATCTGATCCTTCAGGCCGAGCTTGCGCTTCTTCAGGCGCTGGAGCTGGAGCTGGTCGAAGGGCGCCTTCTCGATCAGGCGGTCGATCACCTCGTCGAGGTCGCGGTGCTCGCTCTTCAGCTCGGCCAGCTTGGCCTTGAGCCCCTCGATGTCCTGCGGTTCCGATGGCCTGTCGTCGTTCATGCCCGGCGCACTCGTCCTCGTGGACTAGCCACATGGATGCGCGCCGTGTACCCCTTCGGCCGCGCAAAGGGAAGCATAACCCCACGTTCCATGCCGGATTTTCTGCCTCACCCCTTCTGGAACTTCTCGCTCGAGCTCTACGGCGGCGATGGCGTAGCCGAAGCCTGCCTCGACCTGCAGGAGCGCCGCGGCTGCGACGTCAACATATTGCTGTTCTGCTGCTGGTTGGGCGCCTCCGGCCGCCCGACACTGACTGCCGAGCGGCTGCGCGCCATCCTGAAGGCGAGCGACGCCTGGCAAGGCGAGGTCGTGCGGCCGCTGCGCGAAGTGCGGAAGCTGCTGAAGGACCGGACCTGGGCGGCCGTCTTGCCGGAAACCATCGACGCGACGCGCCGGCGCGTGGCCGACGCGGAGCTCGCCGCCGAGCATGCCGAGCAGCTCGAGCTCGCCGGTCTGCATGCGCCGCCGGCCGACCGGGAGCGTCCTGTGGACAAGCGCCTGCGCTCGGCAGTCGGCAATCTCGGGGTCTATGCCCTGTGCCTTGGCGTCACGCCCGACCAGCAGGATCGTCAAGCGGTCGCGGCGCTCGTGTCGGCCACCTTTCCGGAGGTGACGCCAGACGAGATCGCGACCGTCGTCGGGCTGCAGGCTCCGGCAACGGTAACAGCCGGCGGCCGCTGACAGTCGATCATCGACACGTGCGCTCGCGCCAGCGCTTGACCTTGCCCGTGTCGAGATCGAACAGGTCGAGCAGCCGGCCGACCGTATGGTCGATGACGTCGTCGAGACTCTTCGGTCTGTTGTAGAAGGCGGGCACCGGCGGCGCGATGATCGCGCCCATCTCGGCAAGCGTCGTCATGTTGCGCAGGTGAATCGTGTGCAGTGGCGTTTCGCGGGCAACCAGGACCAATTTGCGGCGTTCCTTGAGCACGACGTCGGCGGCTCGTGTCAGCAGGTTGCTGGTGATGCCGTGGGCGATCTCGCTCAAGCTGCGCATAGAGCAGGGCGCCACGATCATTCCCATGGTCCGGTATGACCCACTCGAAATCGCGGCGGCCAGGTCGTCGATCTTGTATGCCACATCCGCGAGCCGCCGCACGTCGCTCGGCTTCTGGTCGGTCTCGTGGACGAGCGTGATCTCGGCGGTGCGCGTCATCACGAGGTGGGTTTCCACCGGCAACGCTTTCAGCGCCTCGAGCAGCCGAACGCCATGGATGACGCCGGAAGCGCCGGAGATGCCGACGACCAGGCGGGGCAACGTATCAATCATGTGACCATTCTAGCCGAAATCCGGACGGCTGCTCGCCGGCGGCCGATTTGCCGTGACTTGGGCTTCGGACGGAGTCAGAGTTTTCCGGTCTGCAACAAGCTCGGAGGTTGTCTATGAGCGCCGTAGACCACATCGAAGCGTTGAAGGCCAAGCACGCGATGCTTGAGCATGCGATCGATGAAGAAAATGCCCGTCCGCACCCCGATGACGAGGCGATCGGCAGCCTCAAGAAGCGAAAATTGCAGATCAAGGACGAGATCACCCGATTGATTTCCCGGAAGTCCCACTAGCTCTTTCGTGCATTTCAAAGGGCCCGCCAATGGCGGGTCAGCGCAGCTTGTGCAGGTTCACGGTCCAGGTTGTCGGACCGAATGTACCGCGCGAGTAGCCGCTGCATTGCGCGACGTTGTCGGCGCCACGACGGCAAACGAGCTGGTCCGCGAACCAGTGCGAGCCGTCGTTGCAGGTCGTGTCTCGGTCGTGCAGCCGCAACGTCTGGCCGTCGAAACGTGCCTGCGCGCCGGTGCGGCAGGCGACCCGACCGCGTCGCCATTCGAGCTCGCCGTAACCGTTCGCATCGAAGCAATAGGAGGAGACGCCCGGCTGGAGCTGCGTGAGCTCATGGCGGAACGGATCGCTGCGCCAGCACCCCTCGAGAAAGGAGTAGTCCCGCGTCGGGCCAGTGGGCAGGCGCAGTCGATTGTCGGACGGCGCACGGGGCTGGCTTGGGGCAGGCTTGGTTGGCGGGGCGATGGCGGCCTGGGCCGGTGGCTTCGGAGGCGGAGGCGGTGTCGCCGGCTTGCAAGCGGCGATCCGCTTTTTGAGTTCGCCTTCGATTGCCGCGATCTCGATCTGCAGCGCCTTGGCGCGAGCCTGTTCCTG
>DATEID010000318.1:0-9910 GCA_035279245.1 Reyranella sp. | reverse complement strand
TGCCGGCTGGCCTCAAGGAGAGCAGCCGGCTCGATCCACCGATCTTCAGTCCCGCCACCAAAGCCGAAAGCGGCCACGACGAGAACATCACCGTCGGCCGGATGCGCGACATCCTCGGACCGGAGGTGACGTCGGAACTCGAGCGGCTGACGCGGCTCGTCTACGGCAAGGGCCGCGACCTGGCGGCGGCCCGTGGCATCATCGTCGCCGATACCAAGTTCGAGTTCGGCCGTAGCCGGTCCGGCGACATCCTCCTGATCGACGAGGTGATGACCCCCGACAGCTCCCGGTTCTGGCCCGCGGACGGTTACCGGCCCGACCGGCCCCAGCCCAGCTTCGACAAGCAGCCGCTGCGCGACTGGCTCGACGTCGAGCGCCATGCCGGCCGCTGGAACGGCGAGGCGCCGCCGCCCAGGCTGCCGCCGGCAGTCGTCGACGCCACCAGCAAGCGATATCTCGAGGCCTATCGCCGGATCACCGGCATGGACCTCGACGTATCATGAGCGTTTGGGCAAGCTGAAGCCGTTGGCCCTGAGCTTGCGCTCCAGCACCGGAATACCGGCCGCCGTATTTCCCTTGCCGCAGTCGTCGATCGCTGCGCGCGTGTCGAGGTCCACCACGCTTCGGCCTTCGCTCGTGCCGGCGGCGATGTAGCGGTTCGCCAACCTCGCCAATTCGGCGCAGTAGGCGCGATCGTCGCTTTGGGCGAAGGCCGGCATCGACAGCGCCAGCAAAAAGGCAGCAAGCGGAACGGCGTATCTCATCCGTGGAAGGTCCTTGGTCAGTCGCCAAGCGCCGTCAGGAAATTGTGGACCGGGGCGTTCAGCCAGACGCGCTTCTTGTCGAGATAGCGGCATTTGGCGTGCCAAGGCTCGCGCCGCCATTTGTCATGCGAGGTGTGGCCCGGCCGTGGGATCACGTAAAGCGCCTGCTCGCGTGAACCGTTGCGCACCGGACAGGCGACCCACGCGGCGAGGCTCATCCTGAGATCGTTCAGGCGGAACTCGAGCGTGTTGTCGTGGGAGAACACCGGCATCATGCGGCCCTTCTTGGAAAGCTTCTGCACGTTGAGCAGCAGCGCCACGCGCAGGCCGAGGCGGGCGTAGCTCGGATTGTTCTCGATGCTGGCGCGGTCCTCTTCCGAGAGGAAAGGCCGGTTCGGCCACGGCTCCCGCGACGACCAGGGATGGCTGTGGAAGTCGCCGAGGAACTTCAGGTTCGGCCAATAGGTTGGCAGCGCCTTGTTGAGCGTCTCGAGGCTGTGCGAGGGGATGACGGAGCTTCGCCCGCGCTCGGCGTTGGCATCGACGATGGCCACCTCGACATTGAAGCAACGGCCCTTGCTCACCGTCGTCGTCTCGTAGCCCCACAGCAGGCCGAACGTCTCGCGTTGCCGGACAAGGCGGCCGGCCTTGCCAGCCCGGCCCGGCACCAGGAAGCTCTCGATGGTGGCGATGACCATGCTCTGGAAAGCCGCTTCGGAGACATTGACCAGGTAATCGAACTTTCCGGAGACCATCGTCTTACACGCCCACGACCAGGAGCCAACAAATGGCCACCATTGTGACAGGGGCGGGGTGTTCTCCCTATGGCAGTCGTCACGGCCGTCAGAGCCTCGCTTGGCGCAGTCGGAGTGCATTGCCGATGACGCTGACCGAGCTCAGCGACATGGCCGCAGCGGCGATAATCGGGCTCAGCAACAGGCCGAACAGCGGATAGAGCAGTCCGGCTGCGATCGGCACGCCAGCGGCATTATAGATGAACGCGAACAGCAGATTCTGGCGGATATTCCGCATCGTTGCTTGTGACAACCTTCTTGCCCGAACGATACCAGAGAGCTCGCCCTTGGCGAGCGTAATACCTGCACTCTCGATGGCGATATCGGTGCCGCTGCCCATGGCAAGGCCCACGTCCGCTGCCGCCAAGGCGGGTGCGTCGTTGATGCCGTCGCCGGCCATCGCCACGACCCGGCCCTCGCCGCGCAGCCGTTGCACGATGCGTGCCTTGTCCTCGGGCAGGACTTCGGCCTCGATCTCCGCGATTCCCAACCGGCGTCCGACCGTTTCGGCGGTGCGGCGGTTATCGCCGGTCAGCATGACGAGGCGCAGGCCGTCGTCGCGCAGCGCCTTCAGAGCGTCGGCGGCGGTCTCCTTGATCGGGTCGCTGACCGCGATCGATCCGGCATAGGCGCGGTCGACGCCCAGCAGCACGACGGTGGTCTCGGCCTGTTGCATCGGGATGCCGGAGATGCCGCGCTCGGCCAGGAAGCGCGCGTTGCCGAGGACCAGGCGCTTGCCCTCGACGATACCGGCGACGCCGCGGCCGGCCGGCGATTCGAAATCTTCGACCGCGGCCAGCGCCACGTTCTTTATCCGGGCGGCTTCGAGGATGGCCGTCGCGATCGGATGCTCGCTGCCGCGTTCGAGGCTCGCGGCCAGCCGCAGCACCTCCGTTTCCTGCAAGGCGGCAGCAGTGACGGCCGAAACGGTCGGCCGACCGACCGTCAGCGTGCCGGTCTTGTCGAACACCAGCGTGTCGACCTTCTCCAGCCGCTCGAGCGCCTCGGCATTGCGGATCAGGACGCCCATCGAGGCCCCGCGACCGATGCCGACCATGATCGACATCGGCGTGGCGAGCCCCAGCGCGCAGGGGCAGGCGATGATCAGCACCGACACCGCCGCGAGCAGGGCATGGCTGAGGGCGGGAGCAGGCCCCCAGATCGCCCAGCCTGCCGCTGCCAGCACGGCGACCAGAACCACGGCCGGCACGAACCAGCCGGCGACGATATCGGCCAGGCGCTGGATCGGTGCACGGCTGCGCTGCGCCTCGGCCACCAGCTTGACGATGCGCGCCAGCACCGTGTCGGCGCCGACATGCTCGGCCTTCAGGACGAACGCGCCGCTGCGGTTGACCGTACCGCCCACGACCTTGGCGCCGGCTTCCTTGGTCACCGGCATCGGCTCGCCGGTGATGGTCGATTCGTCGACCGAACCGCGTCCTTCCGTCACGATGCCGTCGACCGGTACCTTCTCGCCGGGCCGCACGCGCAGGAGGTCGCCAACCGCGATCGCTTCGATCGGCACCTGCTCGTCGCCTTCGCTGGTGATGCGCAGCGCGGTGCGCGGGGCGAGCCCCAACAGGGCCTTGATCGCGCCCGAGGTGGCGTCGCGCGCCCGCAGCTCCAGCACCTGGCCCACCAGGACCAGCACGACGATCACCGCGGCCGGCTCGAAGTAGGTCGGGACCGTCCCGTCGGCGGTACGGAAGGAGGCCGGGAAGACGCCGGGGACAACTGTCGCGAAGACGCTGTAGAGCCACGCGGCGCCTGTGCCGAGCGCGATGAGCGTGAACATGTTGAGGGCGCGCCGGCTCGCCGACTGCACGCCGCGGACGAAAAACGGCCAGCCGGCCCAGACGACCACCGGGGTCGCGAGCACGAGCTCGATCCAGGGCAAAAGCCCGTGCGGCAGCAGGGAATGCAGATTGAAAAAGTGGCCGCCCATGTCGAGCGCCACCACCGGCACCGTCAAGGCGCCGCCGATCCAGAGCCGGCGCGCCATGTCGACCAGCTCCTCGTTGGGGCCCTGATCGAGCGTGATCTCCGCGGGCTCGAGCGCCATGCCGCAGATCGGGCAACTGCCGGGCCCGACCTGGCGGATCTCGGGATGCATCGGGCAAGTGAAGATGATGCCGGGTGGCGGCGGGGGAGCGGGCTGCGCCCCCGGCTTCAGATAACGCGCCGGCTCCGCCGTGAACTTCGCCAGGCACCTGGGATTGCAGAAATAGTGGGTCTCGCCGTCGTGGATGGCCGTGTACTTGGCCCCCTGGGTCTTCACCTTCATCCCGCACACGGGATCGATGGCGGTTTCGGGATTGGCGGCGTGGCCGTGAGGATGATCGTGATGGGAGCAGACGTTATCCATGGCTTGTCATCTATACCCTACAGGGGTATAGTTCAAGGCATGGACGAACGGGTGAAGAAATCGCAGCTCGCGCGGCTCGGCCGCATCGAGGGCCAGGTGCGCGGCATTGCGCGCATGGTCGAGGAGGACCGCTACTGCATCGACGTCATCAATCAGGTGCGCGCGGTGCGGGCGGCGCTCGACAAGGTCGAGCAGGAGATCCTGTACGATCATCTGCAGCACTGCGTGGCGCATGCCTTCCACGCCGGGTCCGAGCGCGACCGCCAGACCAAGATCGACGAGCTGATGGAAGTGCTGGACCGCCGTCGTTAGGACGGCAACCGGCTACTTTTCGCTGGAGTCGGCTGCCGGCGCCGCTTCGTGCTCCTCGGCCCAGTTCACGATCTCGACGAAGATCGGCCGCAAGCGCCGGGCGGCGGGCGTGATCTCGTATTCCACGCGCGGCGGCACCTCGGCGTAGATCGTGCGCTTGACCAGACCATCCTTCTCGAGCGCGCGAAGCTGCGCGGTCAGCATGTGCTGGGTGATGCCCGGCAATGCGCGCTTCAGCTCGCCGAAGCGATGCGTGCTCTGGTTCAAGAGCCACAGGATCTCGAGCTTCCAGCGTCCGCTGATCATACCGACCGCACGACGGAAGGCGGCTTGGACAACCTTGGCGGCGGTCGGATCGGTGCGAACGGTGTCGAGATCGATCTTCATGGTCATCTATATGATACCATGTTCGAAAACAAACTCTACGTTGAAACGCGATGCAGGGCGCTGAACCTTGCCCTTGCCTGTCATTACTGCGGCTCGATCCGCGCGATCTTCACATACTCGCCCCACTTGGCTCGCTCGGCGCGGTCCTGCGCCGCGCATTGCGCCAGATCGAGCTTGTGCGGCAGGAGAGCGAACTCTTCCGTGAGACGCTTGTGGATCTCGGGCGAAAAGACCGCCTCGTTGATCAGCATATTCAGCCTCTGCTTGATCTCGTCCGGCACAGCCTTGGGAACGGCAATGGCAAGAAAGCCGGTGCTCACGAAGTCGGGGAAGCTTTCGGCAAGCGTCGGCACTTTCGGATAGAGCGGGCTGCGCTCCGCCAGCGAAATGGCGAGCGTCCTCACCTTCCTGGCGACGACCTGGCCGCGCGCCGCGGTAAGATCGACGCACATGAACTGGATGGCGCCGGCATAGAGGTCGTTCCAGGCGTTGCCGATCGACTTGTAGCCCACGCCCTGCCATTCGATGCCGGCCTTCTTGCCGAGCACCTCGGATGGCACCTGCGAGCTTGCGTTGAAATAGCCGAAGTTCAGCTTGCCCGGATGCGCCTTCGCGTCGGCGATCAGCTCGCCGAGCGTCTTGTAAGGGCTGTCGGCCGGCACCACGAGGAACACGCCGCTTTCGCCGATCAGTCCGACGACCTGGAAATCCTTCTCCGGGTCGTAGCCCGGATCCTTGTACATGTGGATGTTGGCGGCGTTGGTCGAGGTGGTAGCGAGCATCAGGGTGTAGCCATCGGGCGCGGACGATTTGACCGCGAGCGCGCCGATGATGCCGTTGGCGCCGGCCTTGTTGTCGATCACGAAGGGTTGACCGGTCTTCTCTTCGATGAACTGGCCGACCAGGCGCGCAGTGATGTCGCCGGATCCGCCCGGGGCGAAGGGCACGACGATGTGGACGGCCTTCGAAGGCCAGGTGTCGGCGCGGGCTGGCAGCGCGGCGAGGAGCGGAAAGGCGAGGAGGGAACGACGACGGAGTGATGTGCGAAACGAATTCATGATGCACAAGCATAACGGAACCGCCGCTCATGGACAGTCGCGCGTGCGTCGCCGTATTTTGCCGGCATGGCAAAGTCAGGTCGTCCGCCGCTCAGCGGAATACGCGTTGTCGACTTTTCGCGCGTCATCGCCGGTCCCCTCTGCACCCAGATGCTTTCCGACATGGGTGCCGAAGTCATCAAGATCGAAAATCCGGACGGCGGCGACGACACGCGCAAGGGCGCAGGCCCGCGCGCCGGCGGCGAGAAGGGCGAAAGCCACTTCTTCATGACCTACAACAGAGGCAAGAAGAGCGTCGCCCTCGATTTCACGAAACCCGACGGACAGGCGGTCGTGCACAAGCTGCTCGCGACTGCCGATGTCCTGGTCGAGAATTTTCGTCCCGGCGTCCTCAAGAAGTACGGGCTCGACTATGCGAGCATTCGCGACAAGTATCCGCGGCTGATCTATCTCTCGATCTCGGCCTATGGCCAGACGGGGCCGCTGTCGGATCGCCCCGGCTACGATCCTGTCCTGCAGGCGGAGTCGGGCATGATGAGCGTGAACGGCGAGGCGGACGGCGAAGGCCTGAGGCACGCCATCGCCATCGTCGATACCATGACCGGCATCCACTCGGTCGCTGCCATCAACGCAGCGCTGCTCGCGCGCACCGATACCGGCAAGGGTCAGTATATCGACCTTGCGCTCTACGACACCGCGCTCGCCTGTCTCGGCAATCTCGGCTCCTATTATCTGATCGGCGGGGAGCAGCCGAGACGCGCCGGCAACGGCCACTTCGCCTCGGTGCCGAACAGCTCGTTCGATACCAAGAACGGCAAGATCTATATGGCGGTCGCCAACCAGAGGCTGTTCGTCGATACCTGCAAGGCGATGGGCCATCCCGAGTGGGCCGAGGATCCCCGCTTCTCGACCATCGCCCAGCGTGTCGCCAACAAGCCGGTGCTGACGAAGCTGATGGAAGACGTGCTCAAGACCGACACCAAGGAGAACTGGACACAGAAGTTCCGCCACTTGCCGGCCGGGCCGATCCGCACCATGAAGGAGGCGCTGGACGAGCCCGAGGTGAAGCGGCGCGGGATGCTCAAGACCTACAAGCACAATCGTGTCGGCGAGGTGCCGATCATCGGCTCGAACTACCGCTTCTCCGACACGCCGATCGACGACACGCGGCCGCCGCCGTCGCTCGGCGAGCACACCGACGAGGTGCTGCGCGGCATCGCCGGCCTGAAGGACGCCGAGGTGGCGGCGCTCAGGGAGAAGAAGATCGTCGGCTGACCCTCTTCTCCCTCCCCATTCCGATGGGGAGGTGGCCGGAGGCCGGTGGGGTCATGGGCGACCGCAACTTTGCCAGCTTATGACCCCTCCGCCCGCTGCGCGGGCACCTCCCCATTTGAATGGGGAGGCAATCTATCGGCTAAGCCACTTCCGCAAAATCGCATTGGTCTCCTCGGGCTTCTCCATCGTCACGAGATGCCCGCATTGCTCGATCACAACCAGCTCGCTTCCCTTGATGCCGGCCGCGATCTCCTCGGAGAAGGCAAGTGGTGTGGCGAGGTCGTCGCGGCCGCAGACGACGACCGTGGGGCATTCGATCTTGGGCAGGTCCGGGCGGCGGTCGACGCGGTTGGCCGCCAGCGCTTCCTGCCGCTTGTAGATCTCCGACCCGGTCTCGAGGCACATGGTCATGACCTCGTCGACCAGCGCCTTGTCGGTCAGGCGATAGGCCGGCAGGAAACGGGAGAGCTGGAGACCCAGCACCAGCTCGAACCGGCCTTCATCGGCGAGCCTGATGCGGGCATGCCGGATCGCCTTCTCGGTCTCGCTCTGGCCGCGCATTCCGGTGTCGAGGAGGGCAAGCGTGGTCACCCGATCGGCCGCGAACTGCATGATCTCCACGCTGATCATGCCGCCGAGCGACAGGCCCGCCAGGGCAAACGGGCCGGGCGGCATCTGCTCGAGCACCCAGTGCGCCGTCGAATCCCAGGAATCGAAGATCGAGAGGGGCGCCTTGCGCCAGTCGGGCACGACGATCTCGGCGACGTCGGCGAGCGCCCTCACTTGCGGTGCATATAACCGCGGTGAACAAAGCATGCCCGGCACGAGCAGCAGCGGCGTCTTGGTCATTGAGTTCCTCCTCGGGCTGGCCGTGCCCCCGGCGGCGACATTTCTGAGATGGCCGATTTTGACACCGATTCGCAGATGCGGTGAACATTCGCTCCAGATATTCTGTCTGGCGACGTTTGTTCTCCGACTGTCGAGATCGGTGTCGCGTACTTCGATAACTCTGTCGTTTCGCAAGTTTCGGTGAACTTTGCCGGGATCGCCCTAGTGTCCGCCGTCGCCCATGTCGCGGTCGATCCAGGGACAAGCCGGTGGGCAAGGAGCTTTGATGAAGCCGAGCCTTTTCGTCGTGGCCCTGGGGATGGCGGTCGTGATGGGACCGGCACCCGGTATCGCCAGTCCGGACTGCCGCGCCAGCCGCGAGTTGCTCGATCTCGGTCATTCCTTGACGGTCGCTCGCGAGGCCGTGGCCAAGGAGCACGAGCTGCGCATCGTGGCCATGGGATCGTCCTCGACCCAGGGGTACGGCACGACATCGCCGCAATTTGCCTATCCGGCGCAGCTCAAGGCCCGGCTCGGCGCCGCCATGCCCGGTATCGACGTTCATGTCTCCAACAAGGGCATCGGCGGCCAGGACGCCGAGGAAGAGGCCGCGCGCATGCAGTCGGACGTGCAACCGCAGCGCGCCCATCTGGTCGTGTGGCAGGTCGGCACCAATTCGGCCATCCGTCGCACCCCGCTGGAGAAGTTCGGGCGCAAGCTTCGGGCCGGCATCGACATCGGCAAATCGTTGGGCGCCGACTTCATCCTGATGAACCTGCAATACGTCCCGGCCGTCGTGGCGCTGCCCGACGAGCAGGAGTACGCGCGGGTCATGGCGCAGGTCGCCAAGGAGAAGGGCACCGGCCTGTTCGACCGGCTGGCGATCATGAAGGCCTGGTACAACGACGGCATGCCCTATTCCCAGTTCGTCTACAACGACGGCCTGCACCTCAACGACTTCGGTCAGAAATGCATCGGCAAGCTCTTGTCGATGGCCATCCTGCAGGCGGTGAAGTCCTCACAATTGACGGGTGACGCCAAAACCGGAAACTAGACGGCCGAAACTCCGTTCTGGAAGAAGAGGCCGCATGAAGCGCCGGTTCGTCGATCTGTCGATCTATCTCGAAAACGACGTCGTCTCCGATCCGGAGCCGTTCGGACCCAAGATCGCCTACCACAAGCACGAGGATACGGCCGGCCAGATCGCCGGCTTCTTTCCCGGTCTCGAGAAAGAGGACCTGCCCGATGGCGCGGGTTGGGCCGTCGAGAACGTCAACCTGTCGACGCACAACGGCACGCACCTCGACGCGCCGTACCACTTCCATCCGACGATGAACAAGGGCGAGCGCGCCATCACCATCGACGAGGTGCCGCTCGAGTGGTGCTTCCAGCCGGGCGTAAAGCTCGACTTCCGCGACAGGCCGGACGGCCATGTCATCACGGCCAAGGAGGTCGAGGACGAGCTCGGCCGCATCGGCCACGAGCTGAAGCCGCTCGAGATCGTCGTGGTGAATACCCGGGCCGGCTCGCGCTACGGCAACAGCGACTACGTCAATTCCGGCTGCGGCATGGGCTACGACGCCACCATGTTCCTGCTCGAGCGCGGCATCCGGCTCACCGGCACCGACGCCTGGAGCTGGGATGCGCCGTTCTATTTCACGGCCCAGAAATGGGCGAAGGACCGCGACCCGTCGATCATCTGGGAAGGCCACAAGGCCGGCCGTCACATCGGCTACTGCCACCTCGAGAAGCTGCACAATCTCGAAGCGTTGCCGCCCGACGGTTTCACGATCTCCTGCTTCCCGCACAAGATCCGGGGAGCATCGGCCGGCTGGACGCGCGCGGTCGCGATCTTCGAGGAATAGATCCTCACTTGCAGATCTTCGGATCGCGCGTGGCCTGCTTGAGATAGGCGATCAGGTCGGCACGCTCCTGCGGATCCTTGACGCCGGCATAGCCCATCTTGGTGCCGGGGACCGCCTTCAGCGGATTCTCCAGGAAATGGTCGAGCGTCTTCTCGTTCCAGATCACGCCGTACTTCTTCATGGCGGTCGAATAGGAGTAGTCCTTCAGCGAGCCGGCTTTCCGGCCGAACAGGCCGCAATGGCGCGGCCCGACGCGGTTGTG
>DATEID010000317.1:0-7252 GCA_035279245.1 Reyranella sp. | reverse complement strand
CCAGTGGCGCATCATATGAGCGGCACTGGAGTGGCGCGCTCCTATGACTCCTGTCCTCGCCTCCCTGCGCACACCGCGCGGCGTGGTCACGGCCTTGCTGCTGCTCCTGCTGGCGGTGCTTCCGCTGCTGACCCACGCCTTCGACCAGCGCTACCTGCTGTCGGTCGGCACGCGCATCGTCATCTGGTCGGTCGCCGCCCTGAGTCTCAACATGATCCTGGGCTACGGCGGGATGGTGAGTTTCGGCCATGCCGCGTTCCTCGGTATTGGCGGCTATGCCGTGGGCATCCTGTCGGCCGAGGGCTTCGAGAGCGGCTGGCTGCAGTGGCCGATCGCCATTGTCGCTGCAGGGGCCTGGGCCACCTTGATCGGCGCGCTGTCGCTGCGCACGCGCGGCGTCTACTTCATCATGATCACGCTCGCCTTCGCGCAGCTCGTCTACTATCTCAGCTCGGGCCTTGCCGACTATGGCGGCGATGACGGTCTCAACATCAGCCGCAGCCGTTTTCCCGGCCTGATCGATCTGCGCGATTCGGCCGCCTTCTACTGGCTTTGCTTTGCCATCCTCTGCGCCACGCTCTGGTTCTGCAGCCGGCTCGTCCATTCGCGCTTCGGCCATGTGCTGCGCGGCGCCAGGTCGAACGAGCTGCGCATGATGGCGCTCGGCTTCCCGGTCTTCCGCTATCGGCTGGCCGCCTTCGTCATCGCCGGTGCTTTCGGTGCCCTGGCCGGCATCCTGCTGGCCAACGACGGGGCCTACATCTCGCCCGCCATGATGTCGTGGGTGAAGTCGGGCGATCTCATCGTGATCGTCGTGCTGGGTGGCATCGGGGCGCTATTCGGCCCGCTCTACGGCGCCATCGCCTTCTTCGCCGTGGAGGAGTTCCTGCCGCCGCTGCTCGACCACCTGCATCATGGCTGGGGCGAATACTGGCAGATCGTGTTCGGTCCCCTCCTGGTGATCATCGCCCTCTATGCCCGCGGCGGGATCGATTCGCTTCTGGGGCGGCGCCATGACTGAGCCGCTGCTCCGCGCCGAAGCCCTGGTCAAGCGCTTCGGCGGCCTGCTCGCCACCGACAATGTGGCGATCGACGTGATGCCGGGCGAGATCCATGCACTGATCGGGCCCAACGGCGCCGGCAAGACGACGCTGGTCGGTCAGCTCACCGGCAACCTGCGCCCCGACTCGGGGACCATCCGCTTCGCCGGCCGCGACGTGACACGTCTTCCGCTGCATGCGCGCGTGCGGCTGGGGCTCGCGCGGTCGTTCCAGATCACCTCGGTGCTGCGCGAGTTCACGGCCCTCGACAACGTTGCCCTCGCCGTCCAGGCGCACGATGGCCACTCCTTCCGCTTCCTGGCCGATGTGCGCCGCGATCGCCATCTGCGCGACCTTGCCCAACGCAACCTCGAGGCGGTCGGTCTCGCGCGGCGCGCCGATATGCTGGCGTCGGCGCTGAGCCATGGCGAGCAGCGCCAGCTCGAGATCGCCATGGCGCTGGCGGGAGAACCCAAGCTTCTGTTGCTCGACGAGCCGATGGCGGGCATGGGGCCCGAGGAGTCGCAGCGCCTCGTGGCGCTGCTGCGCAAGCTGAAGCAGCATTGCGGGATGCTGCTGATCGAGCACGACATGGATGCCGTGTTCGCCCTTGCCGATCGTATCACCGTGCTGGTCTACGGTCGCGCCATCGCGTCCGGCGCGCCGGGCGACATCCGCAACAACGTCGAAGTGCGTCAGGCCTACCTCGGCGAGGAGGCGGGCTGATGCTGCGGGTGCGCGAGCTCACCGGCTTCTACGGCGCGAGCCAGGCGCTGTTCGGCATGGAGCTTTCCGTCGAGGCTGGCGAGGTCGTGACGCTGATGGGCCGCAACGGCATGGGCAAGACGACGACCATCCATGCCATCATGGGCCTGCTGCCTCAGCGCCAGGGCGCCGTCGAGTTCGACGGCCATCGCCTGGATCGGCTGCCCTCCTTCCGCATTGCGCGCCTCGGACTCGGCCTCGTGCCCGAAGGGCGGCAGATCTTCCCCAACCTGTCGGTGCGGGAGAACCTGGTGGCAGCTTCGGCCAACCGGGCCGGGCGATCCACGCCATGGACGCTAGGGCGCGTCTTCGATCTCTTCCCGCGGCTCGCCGAACGGCAGGGCAACCGCGGCAACCAGCTCTCCGGCGGCGAGCAGCAGATGCTGGCGATCGGCCGCGCGCTCATGACCAACCCCAGGCTCCTGATCCTCGACGAGGCGACGGAAGGCCTGGCGCCGATCATCCGCGAGGAGATCTGGGCATGCTTGCGGCAGCTCAAAGCCGAGGGACAGGCCATTCTGGTGATCGACAAGAACGTCGGCGCCCTGATCGGCCTCGCCGACCGCCATCACATCGTCGAAAAAGGGCGCGTTGTCTGGTCCGGCAACTCGCAGGCGCTGGCACACGATCGCACGCTGCAGCACAGATATCTCGGTATATAGCGGCGTCCGGTAGTAACGCCGACCTCTGCCCTTCGGCTCGCCCATATCGGCGTAGGCCCGGGCGACGAAAGGGCGCGGCCGTTGGTTGGCCAGCGCTTGCCTTTCAGGAGTCACATCGGAATCATGCGCCCGTTTGTCCGGAGAATGCGATGCGTCTTGGCCTTCTCGTCTGCCTGCTGATATTCCTCGCTGGGCCCTCGTTCGCCCAGAAGCAGGTCGACGTCTACAATTGGTCGGACTACATCGCCGAGGATCAGCTCAAGACCTTCAGCCAGGAAACGGGCATCAAGGTCAACTACACGACCTACGATTCCAACGAGATCCTCGATGCCAAGCTGCGGACCGGCCATTCGGGTTACGACGTGGTCGTCCCGACGGCGTCGCCGTTTTTCGTTCGCCAGCTCGCGGCGAAGCTCTATCTCCCGCTCGACAGGTCGAAGCTCTCGAACTGGGGCAATCTCGACCCCAAGATCATGGAGCAGCTCGCCAAATACGATCCCGGCAATGCCCATGCCATCCCCTGGATGTGGGGTACGGTCGGCATCGGCTACAACGTGGCCGCCATCAAGAAGCGCATGGCCGATGCGCCCGTGGACTCGCTCGCGATGATCTTCGATCCGGCCGTCGTGTCGCGCTTTGCCGATTGCGGCGTGATGATTCTCGACAGCGCCACCGACGTGATGCCGGCGGCCCTGAAGTATCTCGGCCTGGATCCGGATTCCAAGGATCCGGCGGACCTCGAGAAGGCAGCGGACGCCATCAAGGCGGTGCGCCCCTACATCCGCAAGTTCCACTCTTCCGAATACATCAACGCGCTGGCGGGCGGCGACATCTGCCTTGCTTTCGGCTATTCCGGCGACATCCTGCAGGCGCGCGATCGTGCGGCGAAGGCTGCCGACAAGCGCGAGATCGCCTACGCCATTCCGAAGGAGGGTGCGATGCTCTGGATTGACGTCGCTGCCATTCCCAAGGACGCGCCGCATCCCGAGGAGGCCTATCGTTTCCTCGACTTCATGCTGGAGCCGAAGGTCGCCGCTGCCTCCAGCACGCTCACCGGCTACGCCAACGGCAATGCCGCGGCGACCGCGCTGCTCGACAAGTCGATTTCCGGCAATCCCGCCGTCTATCCGCCGCCCGACGTGCGCGCCAGGCTCTACACCATCACCGCCGCCAAGGCCGCCGAGCTGCGCGCACGCACCCGGCTTTGGACCGCCATCAAGACCGGACGATGAATTGGCGCTGACAGGCACCCCGATCGTCACGATCGAGCGTCTGGCCAAGCGCTTCGGCGAGACCCGGGCCGTCGCCGGCGTGGATATCGAGATCGGTCGCGGCGAGCTGTTCGCGCTGCTGGGCGGATCCGGCTGCGGCAAGACCACCCTCCTGCGTTTGCTGGCGGGCTTCGAGACACCGGATGCCGGACGCATCCTGATCGACGGTCAGGACATGACCGGCGTGCCGCCGCATCTGCGGCCGGTCAACATGATGTTCCAGTCCTACGCCCTCTTTCCGCACATGAACGTGGCGGCGAACGTCGCCTATGGTTTGCGCCGCGGGGGTGTCTCCAAGGCCGAGACCGAGACGCGCGTGGCCGACGCGCTGGCCCTGGTGAAGCTCGAAGGATTCGGCAGCCGCAGACCGGCCCAACTGTCCGGCGGCCAGCGGCAACGCGTGGCGCTGGCGCGTGCGCTGGTGAAGCGGCCGAAGCTCCTGCTGCTCGACGAGCCGCTGGCCGCCCTCGACCGGAAGCTGCGCGAAGGCACGCGGTTCGAGCTGGTGCGCCTGCAAGAGCAGCTCGGCCTCACCTTCGTCATCGTCACGCACGACCAGGAGGAGGCGATGTCGATGGCGAGCCGGCTCGCCGTGATGGATGCCGGGCGGATCGTCCAGATCGGCACGCCACACGAGCTTTACGAGCATCCGGCTTCGCGTTTCGTCGCCGATTTCATCGGTATCGCCAACATCCTCGATCTCGGCGACGGACGATGGCTCGCCCTGCGGCCGGAGAAGATCGCACTTTCCATCGACCGACCGGCGACGGCGCAGGCGATTTCCGGCGAGGTGATGGACATCGCCTATGAGGGCGACCGCTCGCTCTATCGCATCGCCGTCAAGGATGGCGCCGCCATGCTGGTTTCGCGCGCCAACACCGTGCGCAGCCGCGAGGAGGCTTTTCGGCGCGGCCAGCCCGTCTGGCTCGGCTGGGACAACGACGCCGGGCAGGTGCTCCGTGAATAGCCAGATGCAGTGTCGCCCTGAGCGTCTTCTGTGCCATCCCGACCGCTTTCTGTGCCATCCCGAGCGTCTTCCGTGTCATCCCGAGCGGAGCGAGGGATCTTTGTCGACGCCCGAAAGATCCCTCGCTGGCGCTCGGGATGACACGGAACTTGGCACAAGCGCGGGTCCAACCTGACCATGCGCGCCGTCGTCGCCCTGCCGTTTGCCTGGCTGATCCTGTTCTTCCTGCTGCCGTTCTTCCTGGTGCTGGCGATCGCGTTCGGCACGAACGCGCCCGACTCGGCGCCGCCGGTCGAGCTCGGCCTCAGCCTCGCCAACTTCAGGCTGCTCTTCACCGACGACCTCTACGTCGCGGCCTGGCTGAGCTCGCTGCGGATCGCGGCGACCTCGACGCTCGCCACGCTGTTGCTGGGCTATCCCATGGCCTACGCCATCGCCAGGACGCGGCCCGAGCGCCGGCCGCTTCTTTTGATGTTGGTCGTGCTGCCCTTCTGGACCTCGTTCCTGATCCGCGTCTATGCCTGGATGGGCCTGCTGGCCGAGAACGGCATCCTGAACCAGATCCTGCGCGGTTCGGGTCTCGTCGCCCATCCCGGCACCCTTCTCGGCACCGAATGGGCGGTGCATCTCGGCATCGTGTATGCCTACCTGCCCTTCATGGTGCTGCCGCTCTATGCGACCCTGGAGAAGCTCGACTGGAACCTTCTCGAGGCAGCGGCCGACCTCGGCGCCAGACCCATTGCCGCTTTCCTCACCGTCACCCTGCCGCTGTCGCTGCCCGGCATCGTCGCCGGCTGCCTGATGGTCTTCATCCCGGCGGTGGGCGAGTTCGTGATCCCCGACCTTTTAGGCGGCACCCGGACGCTGATGATCGGCAAGGTGTTGTGGGACGAGTTCTTCACCAATGCCGACTGGCCGCTGGCGTCGGCCGTCGCCATTTGCCTGCTCGTCCTGCTCGTCGGCCCGATCGCGTTGTTCCAGCGCCAGCAGGCGAGAAGCCTGGAGCGTCGCTGATGCACCACCGCGCACGCTTCGCCTTCACCGTGCTCTGCTTCGGCTACGCCTTTCTCTATGTGCCGATCGCGCTGGTGATCGCCTACTCCTTCAACGCCTCGCGGCTCGTCACGGTCTGGGCCGGCTTTTCCCTGCACTGGTGGAAGGCGCTGCTGCACAACGAAGCGATGCTGTCGGCTGCGTGGCTGTCGCTGCGCGTCGCGCTCGTGAGCGCGACTCTTTCGGCGCTGCTGGGCCTGGCCGCCGGCTACGCGCTGGCGCGCGCACGCTTTCCCGGCCGCACGCTGTTCGGCGGCCTCGTGATCGCCCCGATGGTGATGCCCGAGGTGGTGATGGGCATCTCCATGCTGCTCCTGTTCGTGGGCTCGCAACAATTCCTCGGCGGCCCGGATCGCGGCTTCCTCACCATCGTCATCGCGCACACCACCTTCTCGCTCTCCTTCGTCGCCATCGTGGTGCAGGCGCGGCTTGCCGACTTCGACCGTTCGCTCGAGGAGGCCGCAATGGATCTCGGCGCGACGCCGTGGACCACCTTCAGGACGGTCACGCTGCCGCTGATCGCGCCGGCGGTCGGTTCGGGCTGGCTGCTCGCCTTCACGCTCTCCCTCGACGATCTCATCATGACGCAGTTCGTTGCCGGCGCCTCGACGCAAACCCTGCCGATGCGCGTCTATTCGAGCGTGCGTCTGGGGGTCGATCCGCAGATCAACGTCCTTGCCACGATCATCGTCGGCCTTGCCGCGATCGCCTTGATCGTTTCCGCCCGACTGACGCGGCGGTGACAACGTCGCGCCCTCCTTCCGTGGCGTTGACAACGAGACCGCTTCGTGACTGGATAATGGGATCTCGCATCCGATACGGAGGTTTTAATGCTTCCACCGGGCCAGCGTGCCGCGACGATTGCCGGCGCAGACATTCGGGCATCGGCATAGCGGAACTCACGGATGACGCACCGGGAGCGGCCCTCGCGGGTCGCATCAGTAAGGCCAGACCCCAATTTGGCCGCTCCTGACGTGCGGTCCCTATGCAGACAGGCGTTTCGCCCATTTTTCCGACCAGGCATGCAGCGGCAGGAACAGGTCGAGAAGTTCCTTGCCTGAGGTCGTGAGGCGGTAGCCGCTCTCCTCTTCGAGGATGACCAGCTTGGCAGCCCGCAGCTCCGCCAACCGCGCGTTGATGATGGTTGGGCTGGCATTGGTCGCTGCCTGCAGCTCGCGAAAACGCTTGGGCTGCTCGCGCAACTCCCAGATCAACCTCAGCACCCAGCGCCGGCCCAGAAGGTCGAGCAGCAGCATGATCGGCCGGCCGCTCCGGGAACCGCGCGCCGGACGGCCAGGCTGGATAGCCTTCACCATCTATGTCACTCCATCGCTACATTTTATGTAGTAAACGTCCGTTCCTGATGCTACTGAAACTGTAGCAACGGAACGGAGTGCCGTCATGCCGAGAATAGCCCCCGCCGAACCACCCTACGAACCTGCCGTCGCCGAAGCGCTGGACCGCATCATGCCGGCCGGCCTCGAGCCTCTGGTG
>DATEID010000316.1:0-3390 GCA_035279245.1 Reyranella sp. | reverse complement strand
CGCCATCGTCGGTCGGCAGGTCCAGATCCTCTATCGCGGCACCGGCGAGGCGCACTTCCGCCCCTAATATTCGGATTCGAAATCTACGTAGATCGCCTCTGTCGTCCTGAGCGAAGCGAAGGACGTCATGACATTTCAATGGGCATACTGGCCACAATCGCCATGAGATCCTTCGCTGCGCTCAGGATGACAGGAGGTCGGAAGGCAGAGATTTACCTCGATGCTTCCGGTCCCCGTGGCGGTCGGTACTAGAAGCCTTGCGTTGAAGAAAGCGTATCGAATCGGGATCGATGTCGGCGGCACCTTCACCAAGGCCGTCCTGATCGACAATGGGACCCTCGAGATCGTCGGCCGGTATGCCGTGCCGACCACGCACGCCGACGAGCGCGGCGTCGCGAAAGGCGTGGTCGACGTGTTCCACGCCGTCCTCGAGCGATCGAAAGTCGATCCCAAAGACGTGGTCTTCATCGCCCACAGCACGACGCAAGCGACCAATGCCTTACTGGAAGGCGATGTCGCACCGGTCGGCGTGGTCGGTATCGCAGGCGGCGCGGCTGCCGAGCTGGCCCGCGCGCAGAGCCGCATCGGGGCGATCGAGCTCGCGCCGGGGCACATCCTGACGCCAAGCCATCGTTTCATCGCAGCCGAAGCCCTCGACGAGCAAACCGCGTCGGCTGCCGTGGACGAATTGCTCGACGAAGGCGCACAGGTCGTTGTTGCAACGAGCGCCTTCGCCGTCGACGACAATGCCGGCGAGGAAGTCGTGCGTGCGGTCGCCGCGGCGCGCGGCCTTCCCGTAACCTGCGGGCACGAGATGTCGAAGCTTTACGGACTGGCGGCGCGCACCCGCACCGCTGTCGTCAATGCGAGCATCCTGCCGCGGATGCTGGACACCGCCGCGATGACCGAGGCGAGCGTGCGCGAGGCCGGCATCGCGGCGCCGCTGATGATCATGCGTGGCGACGGCGGCGTCATGGACATTCGCGAGATGCGCCGGCGGCCCGCCATGACCATGCTGTCCGGACCGGCGGCGAGCGTCGCCGGCGCCCTGATGCATCTTCGCGTCTCGGACGGGATCTACTTCGAGGTCGGCGGCACCAGCACCAATGTCGGCGTGATCCGCAACGGCCGGCCGACCGTGAAATATGCCCGTCTCGGCGGGCACGAAACGCATTTGAGCTCGCTCGACGTGCGTGTCGTCGGCGTCGGTGGCGGCAGCATTGTCCGCGCGAAGGGCGATCAGGTCGTCGATGTCGGCCCGCGCAGCGCTCATATCGCCGGCTTGCGCTACGCGACTTTCGCAAAGCCAGAGCTCTTTGCCGGCGCCACGCTGTCGTCGGTACAACCGAGGAGCGGCGACCCCGGCGACTATGTCGTCATCCGGGACGGCGATGGCGATCTCTCCGCGCTGACGACGACCTGTGCGGCCAACGTCCTGGGCTATGCGAAGCCCGGCATGCATGCCTATGGCGATCCGCAGGCGGCGCGGATGGCAATGGCACCGCTGGCGAAAGCGCTGGGAGGCTCTGTCGAGGATGCGGCGAGGCGCATCCTCGAACGCGCCGGCGACAAGGCGGCTCCCGTCGTCGAGCAGCTCATTGCCGAATACGGCCTGGATCGGGATCAGGCGGTTCTGGTGGGCGAGGGCGGCGGAGCCGGTGCACTCGTTCCCTTCCTGGCCGAGCGCATGGGGCTGCCGTACCTCATCTCCAAGGATGCCGAGGTGATCTCGTCGATCGGCGTGGCGCTGGCGCTGGTGCGGGAGATGGTGGAGCGCCTCGTTCCCGACCCCCAGCCGGACGACCTCAAGGCGATCCGCCGCGAAGCATTCGACGCTGTAGTGCGGATGGGTGCGAATCCCCAAAGCGTGGAAGTGACCATCGAGATCGACCCGCACACCCAGCACCTCCGTGCGACGGCCGTCGGTGCCGTCGAGATGGATTCGACGCCGCGCACAATGATCTCCGAGGATCGTGCACGAGCGATCGCGGCGGGGTCTCTCGGTGTGCCCCCGGAGGCCGCCTGTGTCGTGGCATCGACGGATCGCGTCCGGGTGATCCAGGCGTCGGTTTCAGGTCGGCAGCCTGTTCGTGTCGTCGACCTCGAAGGTGTCATCCGTCTGCAGCGCAGCGATGCCCAGGTACAGACGACGTCGGTCGAGCAGGCCGTCGACACGCTGGAGCGACAGTGGGCCGCGCAAAGGCATCCACCGGAACTGATGCTGGCCGCTGGCGGTCACCTCATCGATCTTTCCGGTTGCGCCTCCATCGATCAGGCACGCGCTGTCGCCCGCGCCGAACTCGATGGCCTTGCGCCCGACACGACCGTCGTCGTCATGGCGATGCCTGGACCGCGGCGCTGACAGGGCCTTCGGCATGCGCGGCGCGTGCAACGTCCGGCTGCTCATCGCGTTATGGCCGTGACAACCTGGAGGCCGCCATGGGCTTTGGTCGTGGAATTCTGCTTTGGCTGCTGGGCATTCCGCTGCCGATCATCATCCTGCTCGCACTCTTCTGGCGCTGAGGGACCGGGACATGGCTCGATATTCCCGCAGCGCGGGCAAGGACGTGAAGCGCGCAATGACCCGACGCAAGAAGGGGACCTTGAAGCGCGGCAAGGGAGGCAAAGGCGGCAAGGTGAAGAGCCGCAAGCAGGCCATCGCCATCGGCCTCTCCGAGGCACGCAAGAAGGGCAAGAAAGTGCCCAA
Source organism: Reyranella sp. (assembly GCA_035279245.1). Taxonomy (GTDB): domain Bacteria; phylum Pseudomonadota; class Alphaproteobacteria; order Reyranellales; family Reyranellaceae; genus Reyranella. The sequence goes on along the minus strand of DATEID010000316.1, from coordinate 683 downwards.
GCGCAAAACGGCCAAGCGCAAGACGTCCAGTCGCAAGAAGAAGACCGCCAGCCGCAAGAAGAAGTCTTGAGTGGCCAATACGGCGTGTCATCCCGAGCGGAGCGAGGGATCTTTGGTCGACGCCGCAAAAGATCCTTCGCTTCGCTCGGGATGACACGAAGAAAATAGCCAGATGCAATTCCTGCCTAGGCAGGGGGCGGAACCATCGTGTCCTTCGGCAGCGATGCGCAGTGGTCGTAGATGTCGGAAGGTCGCGTGAACCAGACTTTGTCTTTCTGCGGATGGTTCACGATGTGCTGCAGCGCGTCGCGCAGGCACCGTAGTCGATAAGGCTGGCCGACGATCATGGTGTGCAGCGCGATCCCGCACACCAACGGCTGCTTGGCCGACTGACGCAACAGCTCCTCGAACTGGCCGATGACGAAGTCGCGGAATTCCTCCGGCGAATGATGGCGCACGAGGATCTGCGGACTGTCGTTGATCTCGAGAGGATAGGGAACGCTCATCAAGGGGCCCGAGCGCGTCTTCATCCAAAGCGGCTGGTCGTCGGCCGGCCAGTCCATCAGGAAATCGAAGCCGGTCTCCTTCAAGAGGTCGGGCGTATGACGGGTCGAGGCCATCCAGGGCGCCATCCAGCCGCGCGGCCGCTTGCCGGAAGCCTTCTCGATCGCGTCTCGGATTCC
>DATEID010000315.1:0-3328 GCA_035279245.1 Reyranella sp. | reverse complement strand
TCGCGGCGAGCATGCCCCCGGCGGTCATCCGCAAGGGCAGAAGAGCCGGCCACAGTGGCGCGGACGTCGCTTCGGCGGCAGCCACGGCCGGTCTGGCGATCGAACCGCCTGAGGCATCGACCTGAAACGCGACGGGCGGCCGGTGGCCGCCCGTCTTGCATTTGCCGCAGCAGTCAGCCGTGGGCTGGAAGCGCGATCTTGGCGTCCTTCAGCGCATGCTCAAGGACCGGGATGCCCGACGTGTCGCCCTTCATGCACTTGTCGGCGGCCATGCGCACGGCGACGTTCTGGTCATTGGCGCCGCCATGCCGACCGCCGCTCCCATGCGAAAGATATTCCTGATACTTTCCGGCAAGGGCATGACAGTAAGCCACGTCCTTGTTCTGGGCGGACGCTGGCGATGCGAGGGCCAAGGCGAGGCCGGTTGCGAGACAGAAGCTCAGCATCTTCATGATTCGCTCCTTTCGATCGAAGAGTCGGTCGATCGATATCCGAGGTGAAGCACGACGAACGTGCTTCAGGATGCCTGTCGATCAGGCTCCTCGACTCTGTGGTTCGAGAGCGCGCGCTTCAATGAAAACACGCTGACAGCCGGCTGACTGACTCGAAGCTGACTGACAGCGCTCTTACGGCGCTCCTAGACGATGCCCTCGTCCTTGAAGATTTCCAGGCATTTGCGCAGCGCCCGCTCGTAACGGCTGCGCTCCTTCGCGATCGACTGGTCGTTCCAATCGAAGAAGCCACGCCCGGTCTTGAAGCCGATGCGGCCTTCGTCGACGTTCCGCTGGAGGATCGGCGGCGGGCCATCGGCGTTACAGAGGTCCGGATAGATGATCTTGGCGACGGCGCAGGTCGTGTCCCAGCCGGAATGTTCCTTCTGCACGATCGGGCCGGCCGCCGCGTAGCGGAAGCCGAAGGAGAGCCGCACCGTCGCATCGACATCCTCGGGCGAAGCGACGCCCTGCTCGATCAGCCACAGCGCCTCGCGCATCAACGCCCCCTGGATGCGATTGCCGAGGAAGCCGATGACGTCCTTCTTGACCTGCACGGGCCGCTTGCCGAGGCTGCGCATGAAGTCTCCGACCTTCTCGGCAAGGGCAACGTCCGTATGGACGGAGCGCACCACCTCGACCAGCGGGATGAGGTGGGCGGGCATGAAGAAGTGCAGGCCCATCATGCGGTTCTGCGTCTTCAATTCTTTGCCGATCTCGCTGATCGGGAAACTCGAGGAGTTCGAAGCGAGCGCACAATCCGCCCGCGCCAGCGCCTCCATCTCGGCGAACAGCTTCTGCTTCAACGGCAGGTCCTCCGTCACCGTCTCGACGGCGATCGCGATCTCGGGCCACAGCGCCTCGGCGAGCGTCGCGTAGGTCGAGAGATTGGAGACGTCCGCGGATTTGTCCATCGTCTGCAAGGCGCGCGCCGCTGCGGCCGGCAGGCCTTCGCGCGTCGAGGCCGAGCGCGAGACCACGTCGACTTTCCAACCTCCGGCGAGGAACATCGCGATGATGCCCACGCCCATGGTGCCGCCGCCCAGCACGAGCGCACGCTGTTCGCTTTGCGACATTTTCCAACCTCCCATATCGACGGATGCCCCGCGGGCGGGGCAATATCCGCCGCCAAGCCGGCCACTTGCAACATGGAGAAGACGATGAGCGCCACCTACAAGGACATCGGCATCAGCAACGAAGGCGCTGTGGGTGTCGTCGAAATCCAGCGGCCGCCGCACAATTTCTTCGACAATGCGCTGATCAACCAGATCGCCGATGCCTTCGAGGCGTTCGACCGCGACAGCAACATCCGCGCCTACGTCCTCTGCTCGCAGGGCAAGTCGTTCTGCGCCGGCGCCGACTTCCAGAACCGGCCGAGCACCGGCAGCGCCGGCGAGGGCGGCAAGCACCTCTACAAGGAGGCGACGCGCCTGTTCCGCGCCCGCAAGCCCAGCGTGGCAGCCGTGCAAGGTCCCGCTATCGGCGGCGGGCTGGGCCTCGCCCTGATGACCGATTTCCGCGTCACCTGCGCCGAAGGGCGGTTTTCCGCCAACTTCACGCGGCTCGGTTTTCATCCCGGCTTCTCGCTCACCTTCACCCTGCCGCGGCTGGTCGGCCAGCAGAAGGCGAATTTGATGTTCTATACCGGCCGGCGCATTGGCGGCGAGGAAGCCTATGCGTGGGGCATGGCGGACGTTCTGGTGCCGCTTGCCGAGGTGCGCAAGGCCGCGATCGGTCTCGCCAAGGAGATTGCCGATTCCGCGCCGCTCGCCGTGCTCTCGACGCGCGAGACCATGCGGCGCGGCTTCGCCGATGCAGCCGAGATCGCGACCGAGCGCGAGCTGGTCGAGCAGGATTGGCTGCGCAAGACCGAGGATTTCAAGGAAGGCATCAAGTCCTACGCCGAGAAGCGGGTCGGCAACTGGAAGGGCCGCTGAGCGCCCACATGGCCCAGCTTGCGGGAAAGGTCGCTGTCGTCACCGGCGGCGCCTCGGGCATCGGCGAAGCCTGCTCGGAGACCTTGGCGCGCGAGGGCGCGGGGGTGCTCATCACCGATATCGACGACGCGCTCGGCCAGGCCGTGGTCGAGCGGATCGCGGCAGCAGGCGGCAAGGCTGCCTATCTGCACCACGACGTGCGTGACGAGGCGGCGTGGCCCGGCGTGATCGCCGAGGCGGAGAAGCGCTTCGGCCGTCTCGACATCATGGTCGCCAATGCCGGCGTCGGCATCATGGCGCCGATCGAGACCATGACGCTCGCCGACTGGCAGAAGCAGCAGGCGATCAATCTCGACGGCGTCTTCCTGTCGGTGAAGCACGCAATTCCCGCCCTGCGTAAGGCGGGAGGCGGCTCGATCGTGCTGATGTCGTCCGTCGCGGGCCTGCGCGGGGCGCCGGGCCTAGCGGCCTATTCCGCTACCAAGGGCGGCGTGCGCCTGCTCGCCAAGTCGGTCGCGCTCGAGCATGCGGCCGACAAGATCCGCTGCAACTCGGTGCATCCCGGCATCATCGCGACGCCCATCTGGGCCAAGATCCCGACCGGCGCTGAAGGCAATCGCCGCAATGCGCCGATCGACCCGACCGAGCGTGCTGCTGTGGCCGTGCCGCTCACCCGCGTCGGCGAAGCGCAGGACATCGCCAACGGCGTCCTGTTCCTCTGCACCGACGCCGCGAGCTACGTCACAGGCCAGGAGCTGGTGATCGACGGCGGCATGACCGCAGGCGGGAGGGCGCAACGCCGGTCTTAGGATCGCGCTGTCTACGTGCTCGTACCGAATGAGCGCCACTGAAATTGCTCACCGGCGTCGCCGACCGTCGGGGATGAAACGTTACACCAAG
>DATEID010000314.1:0-6928 GCA_035279245.1 Reyranella sp. | reverse complement strand
GACCTCGCGCAGGGCCGAATCGATCATGCGCGAGCGTTCCGCCGCCGTGCCGATGCCGTGCACCTCGAGGCCTTCGCCCACGATCTCCGACACCGTCATGCGCGGGCTGAGCGAGCTGAAGGGGTCCTGGAACACGATCTGCATCTCGCGGCGCAACGGGCGGATGTCGCGCTGGCCGAGCGCCTGCAGGTCGCGGCCGTCGAAGCGGATGCCGCCGTCGCTTCTCTCCAGCCGCAGGAGGGCGAGGCCGATGGTCGTCTTGCCGGAGCCCGATTCGCCCACCAGCCCGATCGTGTGGCCTTCCTTCAGCGCGAGGCTCACGCCGTCGACAGCCTTCACATGGCCGACCGTCCGGCGCAGGACGCCGCGCTTGATGGGAAAGTGCACCTTGAGCTCGTCGAGGCGGACGATCTCGGGCGCGGCCGGATCGACGGCCACCGGCCGGCCCTTCGGCTCGGCGGAGAGGAGATGCCTTGTATAGACATGGCGCGGGCGCTCGAAGACCTCGGCCACCGGACCCTGCTCGACGATCTCGCCCTGGGTCATGACGCATACCCGGTCGGCGATCTTGCGTACGATGCCGAGATCGTGGGTGATGAAGAGCAGCGCCATGCCGTACTTCGCCTGCAGGCTCTTCAGGAGCGCCAGGATCTGCGCCTGGATGGTGACGTCGAGCGCCGTCGTGGGCTCGTCGGCGATCAGGAGGTCGGGCTCGTTGGCGAGCGCCATGGCGATCATCACGCGCTGGCGCTGGCCGCCCGAGAGCTGGTGCGGATAGGCGTCGAGGCGCTTGGCCGCCTCGGGGATGCCGACCTGCTCGAGGAGCTCGAGCGTGCGCCTGCGGGCTGCGATCCGCGACAGGCCCTTGTGCAGGATCAGCGCCTCGTTCACCTGCCGCTCGATCGTGTGCAGCGGATTGAGCGAGGTCATCGGCTCCTGGAAGATCATCGACACGCGATCGCCGCGCACCTGCAGCAGCTCCTTGGCCGGCGCGCCGACCATCTCCCGGCCCTGGAAGCGGATCGAGCCGCGCGGATGACGCGCCGTCGGATAAGGCAGGAGCTGCAGCACCGAAAGCGCCGTCACCGACTTGCCCGAGCCCGATTCGCCCACCAGCGCCACCGACTCGCCGCGGCGGACCTCGAAGCTCACGCCCTTCACGGCGGCAACGGCGCCGCGGCCGGTGCCGAAAGTCACGGCGAGATCGCGCACCTCGAGGAGACCCGCCTCGCTCATGCCGCCGTCTTGCGCGGGTTGAAGGCGTCGCGCACCGCCTCGCCGATGAACACCAGCAGCGCCAGCATCAGCGCGATGACCACGAAGGCAGTGAAGGCGAGCCAGGGCGCGTTGAGGTTGTTCTTGCCCTGCAAGACCAGCTCGCCCAGCGACGGAGAGCCGGGCGGCAGGCCGAAGCCCAGGAAATCGAGCGAGGTGAGGGTGGTCACGGATCCGGCCAGGATGAAGGGCAGGTAGGTGAGGCTCGCCGTCATGGCGTTGGGCAGGATGTGCCGCATCATGATGCGCACGTCCAGCATGCCGAGCGCGCGGGCGGCGCGGACATAGTCGAAGTTGCGGCCTCGCAGGAACTCGGCCCGTACATAGCCCACCAGCGCCATCCAACTGAACAGCAGCATGATGCCGAGCAGGATCCAGAAGCCCGGCTGGACCAGGCTCGCCAGGATGATCAGCAGATAGAGCGTCGGCATGCTCGACCAGATCTCGAGGAAGCGCTGGAAGGAGAGATCGACCCAGCCGCCGAAGTAGCCCTGCACCGCGCCCGCGGCGATGCCGACGATCGAGCTCAGGATCGTGAGCGCGAGGCCGAACAGGACGGAGATGCGAAAGCCATAGATCACGCGCGCCAGGACGTCGCGCGCCTGGTCGTCGGTGCCCAGCGGATGGGCGAATGAGGGCGGCAGCAACGAGGTGCGGCGCTCGCTCTCGACGATGGTGTCATAGCTGTAGGGGATGAGCGGCCATATCATCCATCCCTTGGCGTCGATCAGGTCCTGGATCGACTTGTCGGTGAAGACGGCGTTGATCGGCAGGTCGCCGCCGAACGTGGTCTCCGGATAGTCGCGGAACACCGGCATGTAGAAGTGCCCATCGTAGCGGACCAGGATCGGCCGGTCGTTGGCCAGGAACTCGGCGAACAGCGAGAGGAAGAACATCGCGCCGAAGACGATCAGCGAGACCATGCCGCGGCGATTGGCGCCGAACTGCGCAAGCCGGCGCCGCGTGACCGCTCTCATGCCCCAGCTCTCATGCGCCGCGGGTCGCGAAATCGATGCGCGGATCGACGACGGTGTAGACGAGGTCGCCGACGATGTTCATCACGAGCCCGATCAGCCCGAAGAAATAAAGCGTGCCGAAGATGACCGGGTAGTCGCGGTTGATCGCCGCCTCGAAGCCCAGCAGGCCGAGCCCGTCGAGCGAGAAGATCACCTCGGTGAGCAGCGAGCCGGTGAACAGGGCGGTCACGAACGCCGCCGGAAAGCCCGCGATCACGATCAGCATGGCGTTGCGGAAGACGTGACCGTAGAGCACGCGCCACTCGACCAGGCCCTTGGCGCGCGCCGTCATGACGTACTGCTTGCCGATCTCGTCGATGAAGGAGTTCTTGGTGAGGAAGGTGAGGCCGGCGAAGCCGCCCACCACCATCGAGGTGATCGGCAGCACCATGTGCCAGAGATAGTCGGCGATCTTGGCGCCGAGGCCGAGCGTGTGCCAGTCGTCCGACACCAGCCCGCGCAGCGGGAACCACTGGACGTAGCGGCCGCCGGCGAACAGCACGACCAGCAGGATGGCGAACAGGAATCCCGGGATGGCGTTGAGGACGATCAGGAAGCTCGAGCTCGAGATGTCGAACCGGCTGCCGTCGCGCACCGCCTTGGCGATGCCGAGCGGGATCGACACCAGGTAGACCAGCAGCGTCGTCCACAGGCCGAGCGAGAGCGAGACCGGCATCTTGTCCAGCACCAGGTCGACGACGCGGCTGTTGCGGAAGAAGCTGTCGCCGAAGTCGAAGACGGCATAGTTCTTGACCATCAGCCAGAAGCGTTCGTAGATCGGCTTGTCGAAGCCGTACATCTTCTCGATGCGCTGGATCAGCTCGGGCGGCAGGCCGCGCGCGCCGCGATAGGTGCTGTTGTTCTCCTGGCTCTGGCCGCGCTGCATCATCTCGCCGCCGGCCGAGCTGCCGGAGAAGCGCTCGGTGGCGCCCACCGCCGTGCCCTCGATGCGCGCGATCATCTGCTCCACCGGCCCGCCCGGCGCCGCCTGGATGATGAAGAAGTTCAGCACCATGATGCCGAACAGCGTCGGCACCACCAGCGCCAGCCGCCGCAGGACGTAGGCGAGCATTCAAACGCCGCGCATTATATTCCTCTCCCCTGATAGGGGGAGAGGTTAGGCGAGGGGGGGACGCACAGCCTTCGACGCCCCCTCACCCGACCTCTCCCCCTAACGGGGGAGAGGAGGAAGAGAGAGCAGGAGAACGGCTTCGTCATTTCTTCTCCCCGCGATTGGTCAGCGCGCGGTCCTTGGCCTCGTCGACCCACCAGGTGTCGAAGGCGAGCGGCTCGTACTTCGCCGTCTTGTCCGGCCGGCCGAAGCGGTTCCAGTACGCGACCAGCGCCTTGCCGGAATAGAACTGCGGAATCACGAACATGTGCCACGACAGCACGCGGTCGAGGCAGCGGGTGCGGGTGATCAGGCTCTCGCGGTCGGGCGCGCCGATGATCAGCTCGACCAGCCGGTCGATCGCCGCATCCTTGATGCCGATCGTGTTGCGACCGCCCGGGATGTCGGCGGCCTTGGAACCCCAGAAGTCGCGTTGCTCGTTGCCCGGCGACAGCGACTCGGCCCACAGGTCGATGACCATGTCGAAGTCGTAGGTGTCGGTCCGGCGCTGGTACTGCGACGTGTCGACGGTGCGAATCGTCATGTCGATGCCGATGCGGTCGAGATTCTGCTTCACCGGCAGCGCCATCTTCTCGAACGCCGCGTCGTTCAGCAGGATCTCGAAGGCGAGCTTGCGCCCGTCCTTGTCGGTCATCTTGCCGTTCTTGATCTCCCAGCCGGCGGCCTTGAGGAGCGGGATCGCCTCGCGCATCTGCGGGCGGATATTGCCCGAGCCGTCGGTCTTGGGCGGATTGAACTCGGCGGTGAAGACCTCGTCGGGGATCTTGCCGCGCAGGGGCTCGAGGATTTTCAGCTCCTCGGGCGAGGGCAGGCCCTTGGCCTCGAGCTCGCAGTTGCCGAAATAGGAGCGTGTGCGCTGGTAGAAGCCGTAGCTCAGGTTCTTGTTCTGCCACTCGAAGTCGTACATCAGGCCGATGGCCTGGCGCACGTTACGGTGCTTGAACATGTCGCGCCGGGTGTTGAACACGAAGCCCTGCATCGGCGCGGGGTTCTCGTGCGCGATCGCGGCCCGCTGGATGCGGCCGTCGGCGACGGCGGGGAGGTCCTTGTAGCCGATCATCCAGTTGCGGCCGGAATTCTCGCGGCGGATGTCGATGGCGCCGCCCTTGAATGCCTCGAAGACGATGGTGTTGTCGCGATAGTAGTCGTAGCGCATGGTCTCGAAGTTGCTGCGGCCGCGGTTGAGCCACAGGTCCTTGGCCCACCACTCGGGCACGCGACGATAGACGATGGAGCGGCCGACATCGACGGAGTCGACCTTGTAGGGACCGCTGCCGAGCGCCGGCTCGAGCGACACCTTCTCGAAGTCCTTCCCCTGCCACCACCTGGACGACAGGATCGGCAACTGACCGAGGATCAGCGGCAGCTCGTGGTTCACGGCGTCGCGGAAGGTGAAATGGACCTTGCGGTCGCCGGCCTTCTCGGCCTTCAGCACGTCGGCATAATAGGCGGCGTAGTTGGGCCGGCCCTTGCTCTTCAGGATGTCGAAGCTGAACACCACGTCCTCGGGCGTGATCGGCGTGCCGTCGTGCCACCTGGCCTGCGAGCGCAGGTTGAAGGCGACCCACGAGCGGTCGTCCGGCCATTCGATCGTCTCGGCGATCAGGCCATAGACGGTGAAGGCCTCGTCCGGCGACTGCCGGCAGAGCGTCTCCCACAAATTGCCGATGCCCGCCGCGGGCACGCCCTTCAGGGTAAAGGGATGCAGCGAATCGTAGGTGCCGAGCGCGCCGAACTTCACCGCGCCGCCCTTGGGCGCCCCGGGATTCACGAACGCTGGCGGCCCGGCATTGGCCGGATATTTCGGCTTGCCGTGCATGGCCATGCCGTGGCTGACATTGACCTTCGACGCGCCCTGCGCCCGCACGATCGCCGGCGCGCCGAGCCAAAGGGCCGCTCCGCCCGCCAAGATGCCGCGCCGTCCGATCGCCATGCCGCGCTCCAGTCCGGAAGTTCTCCCGGCGTTATATAACGCGGCCAAGGTGGGCCGCACTATGGCTGCGCACAGGCTGCGAGGCGACTGCGAGGAGACCGGTTAGCGGAAAGGGCGAATTGACTTCGAGGCGCGCTCGCCTAGGCTCCGGCCATGGTGGACACCACGGATTTCGCTCCCGATTTCGACGCGCCGATCGAATACATGCGCCGCACGCGCGAGTATTACTTGGCGCTGGGTTACGACAATCCCTATCGCTGGGCGCACTATGTCGATGCGCCGTTCCGGCCGCTCGCGAAGCCATTGACGGAGAGCGTGCTGGCGCTGATCACCACGGCCGCACCGTACCAGCCCGACAAGGGCGATCAGGGCCCGGGCGCGGCCTACAATGCGTCGGCGAAGTTCTACAGCGTCTATTCCGGCGACGCGGCGGTCGATCACGACACGCGCATCAGCCATATCGGCTACGACCGCAAGCATACGACGGCGACCGACAGCAACACCTGGTTCCCGCTGCCGCTGATGCGCGAGCTCGCGCAGCAGGGCCGCTTCAGGCTGGCGCCACGCTTCCACGGCGCGCCGACCAACCGCAGCCAGCGCGTGACGCTCGAAACCGACGCGCCGGAGATCCTGGCGCGCTGTCGACAGGACCAGGTGGATGCGGCGCTGCTCGTACCGACCTGACCCGTCTGCCATCAGACCGTGAGTCTGACCGCCCGATATCTCGAACGGAACGGCATCCCCACCGTGATCATGGGGGCGGCGAAGGACATCGTCGAATGGGCTGGCGTGCCGCGCTTCCTGTTCAGCGATTTTCCGCTCGGCAATTCCTGCGGCAAGCCGCACGAGCCGGACACGCAGCGCTTCACGCTCGATCTCGCGCTCAAGGTGCTGGAAAGCGCACCCGGCCCGCGCACGACGGTGCAGTCGCCGTTGCGCTGGAATGCCGACGGGGACTGGAAGCAGGACTACAACAACATCTCGCGCATGCCGCCCGAGGAAGTGGCCCGCCGCCGTGCCGAGTTCGACAAGGTGAAGCAGGTGGCGCTCGACCAGCGCAAGCGGGCGGGAGTGGCTTGATGGCTCATTGGAGCGCGAGCGCTCCGGCGGCATACCGCGAAGGACGGTTACAGCGTGTCATCCCGAGCGCAGCGAGGGATCTTTCGCGGAGCCGGCCAAAGATCCTCGCTGCGCTCGGGATGACACGGGAGTGATCGGAGCGCCTAATTTGTTTGTTGTGGGTGGCGTGCTCCGATGAAACCTTTCTCCGGCGTCAAGGTTCTCGATTTCACACGCGTGCTGGCGGGGCCATATGCGTCCTACCAGCTTGCCCTGCTGGGCGCCGACGTCATCAAGGTCGAATCGCGTGACGGCGACGACATGCGCTTCGGCAACCGGGCCAACGACTGGGAGAAGCGGGGGCTCGCGGCGCCGTGGGTCGCGGTCAATGCCGGCAAGCGCTCGATCACGCTCGACCTCAAGAAGCCCAAGGCGATCGAGATCATCAAGCGCCTGGCCGCGAAGGCCGACGTAGTGATCGAGAATTTCCGTCCCGGCGTGATGGACAAGCTC
>DATEID010000313.1:0-2428 GCA_035279245.1 Reyranella sp. | reverse complement strand
GCTCTGCGTCGATTCGATCACGCGGGCCATCTCCTTGGCCTTGGCCGTGAGCTCGATCACGTCGTTGTCGCGCACGAGGTAGGACGCGATGTTGACGCGCCGCCCGTTCACCTTGACGTGGCCGTGGCTCACGAGCTGGCGCGACGCAAACGGCGTGATGGCGAACTTCATACGGTAGATGACGGCGTCCAGCCGGCGCTCCAGGAGCTCGACCAGGTTCTCGCCGGTGTCGCCCTTGCGACGCACCGCCTCGGCGTAGTAGCGGCGAAGCTGGCGCTCGGAGACCGAGCCGTAGTAGCCCTTGAGCCGCTGCTTGGCAAAGAGCTGCAGGCGGTAGTCGGTCGGCTTGGTGCGCGCCTGGCCGTGCTGGCCGGGACCGTATTCGCGCTTGTTGATCGGGCTCTTCGCACGACCCCACAGGTTGACCCTGAGGCGGCGGTCGATCTTGTACTTCGAATTCTCGCGCTTGCTCACGCGATCGCTCCATCGTTGTGCGTCAGGCGACGCTGTTGTCCGGATAGGCCTTGTTCCGAGATGGCTCGGGGCGGGAGGAAGGCCCAAAGGCCCGCCACCACGTTCTCCGGAGAAGCGCGGAACATACTGGCGGCGCCGATGCCGTCAAGCGGTCGAAATAACCACAGGATTTCCAAGGTTTTCTCACGAATTTCTCACCTGGGTGAGAAGCTTCGAATGCCGATGGCACAACGCTTTTGGCCGATTCTTCTCACATTTCGCGCCACACGGTGTTTGGGGTGCTGGGGTGCACCCCAAGTGAGACACCGAAGGGTGAGACAAATTCTGCAGAAGCATCAGGTCGGGAGCATCAGCACCTCGGCCGTTGCGACCAGTTTTCGCTCTCCCGATGACGCTGTCGCGTGCAGCTCGCTGCGGCCGAAGATCTGCCGCTTGCCGGCGCGAACGACCCGGCCGATCGCCTCGAAGGAGGAGCCGACCGCCGGCAGGAGACAGCTCACCGAGAAGTGGCTCGCCGTGACGGGACCGACGAGCGTGGCTGCCGCGAATCCGGCAGCGGTGTCGAGCAAGGCGGCGATCAGGCCGGCGTGGAGAAAGCCGGAGTACTGCTCGAAGTCCTTTCTCGGCTTCAAGTGCAGCGCGACCTCTCCTTCGCCCGCTCTTACGACCTCGATGCCCGACCAGGCGTTGAAACCGGCGCCGGCATTGAGAGCCCTCAGCCGCTCGAGATCGAACAGCTTCACTGCGGAGTTGTCTTGCGGATCGGACATCATCGCCTCCCTTCAGCTCGTCACGGCGTCGCAAACCGCGGCCGACGATTCGCGAGATTTGCTTCGACAGCCTCCCTCTGATTCGGCGAGCCGATGAGGCGTCGCTGTTCACTTGTCTCCGCGACGAACAAGGCCGCTGCGTCGCTTGCGGTCGCGAGATTGAGGAGACGCTTCGCCGCCCGGATCGCGTCCGGGCTCCTGGACGCGATCTCGCGGGCCGTTGCCAGTGCGGCGCCACGCGGGTCCTCGACCAGCCGCGTGACGAAGCCATAGCCGAGCGCTTCCTCCGCGGAGAAGATTCGCGCCGTATAGGTGAGCTCGCGCACCACGTCGTCCCGCGCGAGATGCCTCATCAAATGCGTCCCCGCCATATCGGGGACGAGGCCCCATTTCGTCTCGAGGACGGAGAAGCGCGTTCCCGGCGCTACGAATCGCAAGTCCGCCCCGAGCGCGAGCTGGAAGCCTCCACCGAAGGCCAATCCATGCACGGCCGCGATCACCGGCACCGGCAGCTCGCGCCATTGCCAGACGACATGCTGAACGAAGTTCGCCGATCCGTGGGTCCGCCTGGTCAGGTCGACGGCCGGAAGCAGGCTTTCGCCTTTGGCGATTGCAGCGATTCGCTCGACGTCGAGGCCGGCGCAAAAGCCGCGTCCTTCGCCCGATATCACGACGGCACGAACGCCGCGATCCTCTCTCAGGCGGGCGCCTACCTCGGCGACGGCCTCGAACATCGGCGGATCGAGCGCATTCAGCTTGTCCGGGCGCGCCAATCTCATATCGGCAACGCCGTCGTCGATCGTGAGGCGAATGCGATCGTTCATCGGGAGTCTCCATTCGGATATCCCGCGCAGATATCATCCCTTGACTAATGAGTCTAGACTATATAGTCTAAACGAATGGGACGACCGATATTCGAGCATGCGGGCTTCCTCGACGCCGCCCGCGCGCTGGCTGTTGAACATGGGCCGGCCGCGGTCACGGTCGATTCCATCACCCGGCGGCTGAAGGCGCCGAAAGGTTCGTTCTATCACCGCTTCCGGTCGCGCGACGAACTGCTGGGCCAGCTCTGGCTCGACATGGTTCTCGCCTATCAGGAAGGCTTCGTCGCGGCCATCGACGCAGGCGATGGCCTTGCGGCGGCGTTGCATACGCCACGCTGGGCTCGAGGTCATGTCGACGAT
>DATEID010000312.1:0-9957 GCA_035279245.1 Reyranella sp. | reverse complement strand
GGACATGCCCGCGCCGTTTTGCAATGTCTTGAGAACATCGGACGGCGACGGGAGGTCGGCGGCATAGCAGAGCCGGATCAACGCCATCTCGGCCGCGCGGGCAGGCGACGGCGCATTGAGCGTCTCCTGCAGGCCCTTCATCAGCAGCGTCCAGGCGCGCGTGAGCGACGCCATGGAGAGCTTCTGCGCCATGGCGAGGCCCTGGGCACGCTCGCTGTCGGCCGATCCGGCGCCCGCCTCGGGCGCCACCTTGAGCCGCGTCACCCAGTGGGTGAGTTCCAGCAGGTCCTGCAGGATCACCACCGGATCGGCGCCCGAATCGTGCATCTCGCCCAATGCCGCGACCACGGCCGCGGCGTCGCCGCGCATCGTCTTCTCGAAAAGGTCGAGCACGCCGTTGCGGTCGGCGAGACCCAGCATGTCGCGGATCTGGTTGGCGTCGACCACGCCGCCGCCATGGGCGATCGCCTGGTCGAGCATGGAGAGCCCGTCGCGCACGGAACCGTCGGCGGCGCGCGCCAGCAACGCCAGCGCCTCGGGCGAGATCTCGACCTTCTCGGCCTCGGCGATCTTGCCGAAATGGGCGACCAGCACCTCCTGCGGCACACGCTTGAGGTCGAAGCGCTGGCAGCGCGACAGCACCGTCACCGGCACCTTGCGGATCTCGGTGGTGGCGAACAGGAACTTCACATGCGGCGGCGGTTCCTCCAACGTCTTGAGCAGCGCGTTGAACGCCTTCTCCGACAGCATGTGCACTTCGTCGATGATATAGACCTTGTAGCGCGCCGAGACCGGGCGGTAGCGCACGCCCTCGATCAGCTCACGCACATCGTCGATGCCGGTACGCGAGGCGGCGTCCATCTCGATCACGTCGACATGCCGGTCTTCCGTGATGGCCTTGCAGCTTTCGCAGACGCCGCAGGGATCGACGGTCGGGCCGCCGGCGCCGTCTGCGCCGACGCAGTTCAGGGCGCGGGCGATGATGCGTGCGGTCGTCGTCTTGCCCACGCCGCGCACGCCGGTGAGCATGAAGGCATGGGCGATACGGCCCGAGGCGATGGCGTTGCGCAGGGTGCGCACCATCGCTTCCTGGCCGACCAGCGTGGTGAAATCGACGGGCCGATATTTGCGGGCGAGGACGCGATAGGGGAGTTGCTCCTGCTCCCCGGATGTGGTGGCTTTCGCCATGGCGCTCACCCTCGATGCGCCGCGGCCCTTCAGGCCCGGCGGTCGTCGCGCCTGGGCAACCCGGCCCGGCGGCGGCGCGCGCCCGGCGACGGGTGAGAGACCGGCATGACCCGAAGCGAATTCGTTACGGCTGCTTCCTTCCGGATCTGACCGGGTTGGCGACTGCTCCGCCCACACCGGCCCCTCGGGGCGGTTATATCAGGAGTCGGGGCGGCGAGCGCAAGGGCCGGATGGCGGCCGATTCGGGAAGAATCACGGCGATTTCCAAATGACCGGCCGGACGACGGCGTGCTTGTCGAGCTTCGGGGGAACGGCTAGGTCCTCCCTCATGTGCCCTTCCCAGGATGGCGATTCACCGGTCGTCGAGCCCAATCCGGCTGGAGACGACCCGGACGTCACGTTGCGCGCCCTGCAGCAGCGCATCCGGCAGCAGGAGATATTGGCCGAACTGGGCGTGGTCGCCCTGCATGGCGCGAGCCTCGACACGCTGCTGGCCGAGACGGCCCGACTGGCGGCCGAGGGCCTGAGATCGCCGTTCAGCAAGGTGCTGGAGTACATGCCGTCGGCCAACCGGTTTCTGGTCCGGGCCGGCGTCGGCTGGCAGGAGGGTGTCGTCGGGCACGCGACGATCGGCGCCGACCTCGAGTCGCCGGCCGGCTATGCCCTGCGCACCGGCAAACCGGTGATCTCCAACCACCTCGAGAACGAGGACCGCTTCAGGACACCCGATCTCCTGCGCCAGCACGGTATCCACCGGGCGATGAACGTCATCCTGCAGGGCGACGGCCGGCCGTTCGGCGTCCTCGAGGTCGACAGCCGGTCGGACGAGAAGTTCGTCGAGCAGGATCTCACCTTCCTGCAGGGCGCGGCCAACATCCTCGGCATGGCGATCGAGCGCGAGCGTCAACGGCAAAGTCTCGAGGCCGCGCTGGAACTCCATGAGGTCCTCCTCAAGGAGATGAGCCATCGTGTCAAGAATAGCCTGATGATCGTGTCGAGCCTGCTTCATCTGCAGGCGAGCGATGTCGGCGACTCCACATTGACGGCGCATCTCGAGGAAGCGGCGCATCGGGTTTCCGCCGTGGCAAAGGCGCACGACCGGCTGATCCATGGCGGCGATGTCGACCGCATGGATCTCGGCAAATACATCGAGGCCATCGGCCGGGACCTCGATGCGAGCGTGGCCCACTGCGTCGTTCATGTCGAGGCGCGCCACGGCATCGACATTCCCGCCGACCGCGCGATTTCGGTCGCCATGATCGTGAACGAGCTGATCACGAATGCGGCCAAATACGCCTACCGGGAACGGACCGGCGGCGAGATCTGGGTCTCCCTGGCCGAAGACGGCAAGGACATCCTCAAGATCTCGGTACGCGACCGCGGCGACGGATTGCCCGACGGGTTCGACCTCGCCAAGCCCAGAGGCCTCGGCATGCGCATCATCACGTCCTTCGTGCAGCAGTTGAAGGGCACCCTGGAGGTGCGCAGCGCCAACCCGGGCACCGAGTTCATCGTCACCCTCCCGCGGCCGGTAGCGCGGTGAAGCCTCTCGTCGTTCTGCGCGAAGCTGCGGATGCCGTCTTTATCGCCTCGGTGCATTCGCCATTTGCGTGATGTAGACGCCGCCGCCCTGCATCGTTGCCTGAAAGGTATTGCAGTCCATCCAGACGTAGCCGCCGGACCCGTTCCATTGGCTGCCCCAGGTCGTGCCGAAACTGTTCTGGATCAGGATGGAGCCGTTCGGTCCGAGTAAATTGTCGTAGCCGACGATCATCATGCAGTGGCCGACCTTGCCATTGCGTCCCCGTGCCCAAACGCCGCTGCCCACATAGGGAATCGGACTGCCGGTGTACTGCGCGAAATCGTCGTAGAGCCAGGTGCCGTAGGCCATCGGAATGTCGAGCGCGATCAGGCTGCGCAGGTTGTCCAGTCCCTGCGCGCCGCTGAAGTCCACACCCTGCCACGCCGTGGGCTGGAACAGGGGATTGGGCGTGAGCGTCTTGCCGCCCCACGACGCCCAGGCCGCATCGCAGCCGACCTCATTGGGGGCATCCGTCATGGAAGCCGTTCCCTGCTTCGCCTTCAGGTAGTCCAGGCACCAGACGATTTGACCGCCGACACAGGTGTGGCGTCGGCCCTTGTCCCATTCGACCTTGATGTAAGTGTAGATCGGGCTGGCCTGGTTGTCGGCGGACGTCGGATCGAGGTTGTTGGCCTTTGTCGCCGCAAAAGTCGTGAGACCGTAAGTCGACGCCCAGACGAAGCAGGAGGGCGTGGTCTGCTTGCCGACCGGCGGAAGCCACTTCGCATTAACGGTCTTCTTGGGAGGCGGGGCAGCGGTCGGCCGCGGCGGCTCGACGAAAGGAATATTCTCAGGAACGGAAGGATCGTAGCCGAAATCGAGCGACTCATAAATGTCGATCATTGAAATTGCTCCCCTTTATGGAGGGCAATCGCATATGACGATATTTCTCCGTCGTCCCGACCGGAGCGCCTGCCCTGAGCGAAGCCGAAGGGAAGCGGAGTGGAGGGACCTTTTCTCCGCGATTGGCTCTGCGATCGTCGAAAAAAGGTCCCTCCACTACGCCTCGCTTCGCTCGGCTCCGGTCGGGACGACGGGTCCTTGTCATCATATGCGATAGCCCTACCCCGTTATGGAGGGGAGGCTAGCAGGGCGAGGGACGACGTCTGAACAAGCGTTTCTGCAACTCTTGACGTGGAAATAGTGGAAGCGGGTAGATGGCCGGTAACGGGCCGGTTGTTGACAGCCGGGTTTGGACTGCGCAGTTTTCGAAGAATATTCGACTTCTGGTGAGCCCTATGGATTTCACGCTGCCGGCCGATCTCGTGCGCTTCCAGGAGCGTGTGCGGCAGTTCGTGCGCGACGAGCTGCAGCCGCTCGATGCCGAGGTGGAGGCGACGGGCCAGGTGCCGGAACGGGCGTTGGAGGGGCTGCGGCGCCACGGGCTATTCGGCACCAACACGCCAAGGGAATATGGCGGCCTGGGCCTCTCCATGCTGGGAAGCTGTCTCGCCATCGAGGAACTCGCCAAGGCGCATGTCGCCTTCTACTTCCTGAGCGGCGTCAACGTGCATATCGGTTCCAAGCCGATCGAGCTTGCCGGCGGCGAGGCGCTGAAACGGCGTTGGCTGCCCGAACTGGCGTCGGGACGCACGATCGCCGCCTTTGCCCTGACCGAGCAGGAGGCCGGCTCCGATGCCGCCGCGATCCGGACCGTGGCGCGGCGTGATGCGTCGGGCGATTATGTGCTCCAGGGAGCCAAGACCTACATCACCAACGCGCCGGTGGCCGGTCTTTTCACCGTCTTCGCCACGCTCGATCCGGCGCTCGGCGCCAAGGGTGTCACGGCATTCCTCGTCGAGGCGGGCACGCCGGGCCTCGAGATCGGCCGCACCATCGAGATGGCGGCCGGCCGGGGCTCGACCCATGCCGAGGTGATGCTCGATGACTGTCGGGTGCCGGCGGATAACCGGCTGGGCGAGGAGGGGACGGGGTTCGCCCTCGCCATGCGCTGTCTCGATGCCGGCCGCGCGCACTGGGGCGCCTATTGCGTCGGCGCGGCGCAACGCCTGCTCGATCTCGCGGTCGAGCGGGCCTCGACCCGCGAGACCTTCGGCCGGCGTTTGCGCGAGCACCAGGGCATCGAATGGATGCTGGCCGACATGGCCGCCTCCGTGCACGCCGCCCGACTGGTGGCCTACGAGGCGGCGTGGCGCTACGATCAGGACGGTCCGGCCGAGCGCACGCGCGCCGCCGCGACCTCCAAGCTGATCGGCGCCGACATGGTGCAGCGCGTGGCCGATGCGACGCTGCAGATCTTCGGCGGCGCAGGCTATTCCAAGGATCTGCCGATCGAGCGCATCTGGCGCGAGACGCGCGTGGTCAGGATCCTCGACGGCAGCTCCGAGATGATGCGCCGCATCGTGGCACGCGATCTGTTCCGGACCGCCGATCGCCGCAACGCGGCGCTCTGACCGTGAGACAGCCCCGGTTGAAGCTCGCCCAGCAGCGCAGCCGCGACCGGCGCGAGCGGATCGTGCGCGCGGCGACGCGACTCTTCGGCCGCCGTGGCATCGCCGGGACTTCGCTCACCGACGTGGCGAAGCTCGCACGCGTGCCGCTGCCCAGCCTCTACGACTACTTCAAGGACAAGCAGGACCTCGTGGCCGCCGTGCCCGAGGAGAACTATCTCGCGCTCTACAAGCGACTCACAGCGAGCGCGACAGGCGCGACGGGCAGCCCGCGTCGGCAATTGCGCGCGACCTATCTCGCGAACCTCGACTATATCCGCGACAATCCCGATTGGGGCCGCGTCTTCTTTCTCGAGATCTGGCCCAGCGCCGCAATCGGCCAGGCGCGCGTCCGCAAGGCGGTCGATCGCTACGGCCTGCACTATGTCGAGCTGGTCCGTCGTGCCGTCGGCGCTGGCGAGTACCGCAAAGACCTCGATCCCTACCTTGCGATGTCGCTGCTGATGGGCGGCCTCTGCCAACTCACCGCAGTCTGGCTGCTCTATCGCCGGCCCTACGATCTCGTCGCCCGCGGCAGGCACATGTTCGACCTTGTCGAAGCGTCGTTCCTTCATCGGAAGAACGGCTTCGGAAACCGCTGATTGTCCGGTGCACGGAATGCATCGGACCGCGCACATCTTGCGCGCCTGCCCTGAGGTCATCCGAAGGGCTCATGAGCGAGCTGGAAGAAGCTCGCGGTCCCGAAGCGTCTAATCCAGGCTCTGGCCTTCGTCGCGATAGGCCCAGCACATCTCCGGCGGCAGGGTGAGCGGAATCTCGGCGTTGGAATCGTGACGTGCCGCCGTGCCGAGCTCCAGCGCTTCCAGCCGCTGGCCGCCGACCTCGAGGTCGTAGACCGTCTGCGTACCCTGGTAGCGTCGGTCGAGCACGCGCGCGGCGAAGACATTGCGCTCCGCGCGCTCGCCCAGGCGAATGTTCTCCGCCCGGAGCGCGATGCGTGCCTTGTCGCCGGCCGACAGGGGATGCGGCGTCCAGGCCTCGATGCGGCCGGCCGGGCCGAGATCGATGGTCGCCGTCTCGCCGCTGCGGCCCAGCACCTGGCCACGCAGCACGTTCGAGGCGCCGGTGAAGTTGGCGACGAAGGCATCGGCTGGCCGATTGTAGATCTCGCCCGGCGGCGCCATCTGCAGCAGGTGGCCGTCGCGCATCACGCCGATGCGGTCGCCCAGCACGACGGCCTCGGCCTGGTCGTGCGTCACGTAGAGGCCGGTCATGCCGGTCTGCTTCAGGATGCGTCGCAGCTCGTCGCGCAGGCGCAGGCGCAGCTTGGCATCGAGGTTGGAGAGCGGCTCGTCGAGCAGCAGCAGTTGCGGCCGATAGACCAGGCTGCGGGCAAGCGCCACACGCTGCATCTGGCCGCCGGACAGCGACACGACGGGCCGGTCGGCATAGTCGGCGAGACCGACCAGCTCGAGCGTCTCGTTCACCTTGGCGTTGATGTCGCCGCCGCCGCTCTTGCGGCGGTGCTTCAGCGGATAGGCCACGTTCTGGCGCACGGTCATGTGCGGCCACACCGCATAGGACTGGAACACCATGCCGATGTCGCGTTCGCGCGGGCTGACCAGCAGGCCGCGCTCCGGCTCCGAGACGACACGGTTGCCGATCGAGATACGGCCGCTCGTCGGATGCTCGAGCCCGGCGACGCAGCGCAGCGTCGTCGTCTTGCCGCAACCGGAAGGGCCCAGCAGCACGACGATCTCGCCCGCCGGCACGTCGAAGCTCACGCCGTCGACGGCCGGCCGGCCCACGCCGAAGCGCTTGCCGAGATCCTCGATGCTGAGGGCGGCGCTCACTGGCGGTATCCGTAGGCTTTGTTCCAGTCCTCCAGCCACGCAGCGCGCAGCTTCTCGAACTCGTCGAACTTCGGCACCCAGACCTTGACCGCCTTGGGGTCCCAGCCTTTCGGGAAGGCGGGCGGCTCCTTCATGGAGGTGATGTTGCCGAGCTTCTCGATCTGGAACGACTGCCCCTCACGCGACAGCCGCCAGTTCAGGAACAGCTTGGCCGCGTTCGGGCTCTTCGAGGTCTTGGGAATGCCGTCGGCATAGGGGATGATCGGCACGCCCTCGGGTGCGAACACCGTCTCGGCGGGCGCGCCGTCGACGATCTTGGTGTAGATGATGTTGTAGAGCAGCGGCGCGATCGAGACCTCGCCGCGCACCAGCGCATCGGAGGTCGGCGCCCCCGACGGGTAGAGGGCGATGCCGAGCGCCGCCTGCTTCTTCCAGTAGTCATCGCCCAGCACCTGACGCTCGAACATGATCCGGGTCCACGTGGTGCCGCCCGACGGGCCGACGACCTGGCCGATCTGCTTGTCCTTGTATTCGGGCTTCACGAGATCCATCCAGGTCTTGGGCGCGTTCTTCACGAGCTGGGTGTTGTAGGCAATGGCCCAGCCGAGGGTGACACTCGGCCACAGCTTAGGCGAGACCAGCGCATCCGCCCGGTAGTCCGCGGCATTGGGCGGCGCGTAGTCCTGGAAGAGGTCGGCGAGCTCCAGCATCAATCCGCGGTCGGAATGGTCGATCACGTCGGCTGCGAGCTTGCCCGCAGCAGCCTCGGTCTTGATGCGCGTGATGAGCTGGCCGCCCGGCGCGCGCACCATCGCGACCTTGATCTTGGGAAAGCGCTTGTTGAAGGCCTTGATGACCTCCTGCTCGGTCTCGGCAAAGTTGGCGGTGTAAAAGGTGAGGCCGCCCTCCTTCTCGGCGGCGTCGATCAGCTCCTTGGGGCCGAAGGCGTCGTCGGCCCGGGCCGGCAGTCCGGCGAAACTCGCCGCGGCGAGGCCGGCGGCGCCGGTGATCATCGTTCTACGCTTCATGACGCTGTTTCCTCCTGTGGGGTCCGTTCAGCCGACGCGCGCGCTGCCCTGCGCCGAGCCGCGTGAAAGCCAGTGGGTGAAGCCGAGCAGCACCGCGAGAATCACGGTCTGCACCAGGCTGAAGGCGGCCGTTTTGCCGGTATTGCCGCCTTCGTAATAGTCGAGCAGCAGCACCGCCATCACGGTCGTGTCGCTGGTGTAGAGAAAGAGCGACGAGCCGAGCTCGCGGATCGCCAGCACGAACAGGAGCGTCATCGAGGCGATGACGCCCGGTCGCGCCAACGGCAGCACGATGGTGCCGATCGTGCCCAGGAGACCGCGACCGCAGATCCAGGCGGCCTCCTCGAGCTCCTTGTGGATCTGCATGAAGGACGTGGAGAGCGCCTTCACCGTGTCGGGCATGAAGCGGGCGACGAAGGCGAGCGCCAGGATCCAGATGGTGCCGTACAGGCCGCCCGGCAGGCCGATCCAGGCCCAGAGATAGGCGACGCCGACGACCAGCCCGGGAATGGCGACGGGCACGGTGGCCAGGAGGTCGATCAGCTTGCGGCCCGCGACATGCGTGCGGTTCACCGTGTAGCCGATGGCGAAGGCGAGCGCGCCGCCGACGAGCGCCGTGATCACGCCGACCTTCAGCGTGTTCCAGATCGACAGCATGGTGAGCGGATTGTCGAACACCGCGTTGAAATGCACGAGGCTGTAGGCTTTCGTGTCGAACAGCGCGTCGAAGTTCTTGAAGAACAGGAACTTGCGGAAGGCCGCGATCACCAGCGCGATCGTCGGCAGCACCACCACGATGAACAGATAGACGAGAGCGAGGCCGAAGGTGAACCAGCGCCAGGGTCCGAGACGAAGGCTGCGCGGCCGGAAAGCCTTGCCGGCGACGGTCGCGAAGCTCTTGCCGCTCAGCACCCTCTGCTGGGCCCACACCATGATCGCCGTCACGACCATCAGCAGGATCGCGACCGCCGCCGCGGTGTTGTAAAGCGGCGGGCTCCAGGCAGTGAGCTTGAAGATGTAGGTCGTGAGCACGTTGATGTTGGCCGGTGCGCCAAGGGCTGCCGGTACGCCGTAGATGCCGAGCATCACCACGAACGACAGCAAGGTGCCCGCCAGGATGGCCGGCGCGATCAGCGGGAAGGTGACGGTGAAGAGCGTGGTGAAGGCCGAGGCGCCGGCGACCTCGGAGGCCTCCTCGAGGCTCGGATCCATGTTGCGCAGCGCCGACGAGGTGAACATGTAGACGTAAGGCGCGTAGTAGAAGCCGAACACCAGGATCAGCCCGGACATCGAATAGAAGTCGAAGCGGAAATCGATGCCCATCCACTTCAGCACGATGTTCAGCAGGCCGGTCTTCGGCGATCCCAGGATGCTCCAGGCGACGCCGGCCACCAGCGGCGGCACGAACAACGGAACCATGCTGGCGCCGGCAATGAAGCGTCGGCAGGGCGTATCGGTCCGCACGACGATCCAGGAAAAGAAGAGTCCGATCAGCACCGCGAGCGCGGTGCCGCCACCGCACGCAACCAGCGCATTGAAGAAGGCGAGATGGACGTTCTCGTTGCCCAGCACCTCGAGGAAACGGGCGATCGAGGGATGGAAGGCGCCGAAGCCGTCGACGACCGGATTGGAATCGCTCAGCGCACCGAAGACCAGCATCGCCAGCGGATAGACAACCAGGAATGCGAGAACGATCAGCAGCGCGCCGACCCACAACGGCGCGGCCAGCCGGCGAGTCGGACGTTCGACGCTTCCGGTCGCGGGCAAGGCGGCAGCATTCGTTGCCGTCAAACGGTCACTCCTCCCACACGGCGCAGGCATCGGGCCGGCGTCACTTCATTCGCTGTGCGCCCTATAGCCGATCGCCTGCCAAAGCGCCACGCGTGTTTGCTCAG
>DATEID010000311.1:0-7398 GCA_035279245.1 Reyranella sp. | reverse complement strand
AGCTTCTACGTCTGCCCACGCATCGAGGACCTTGCCGGCATCGCCGAGCAGATCCGCGAGCTGGTGCCGGAGATCCGCATGGGCATGGCGCATGGCCGATTGCCTGCCGCCACGATCGAGAACACGATGCAGGACTTCGTCGAAGGCAAGTTCGACCTGCTGCTCTCGACCAATATCGTGGAGAGCGGCCTCGACATCCGCAACGCCAACACGATGATCATCCATCGTGCCGACATGTTCGGCCTCGCTCAGCTCTACCAGCTTCGCGGCCGCATCGGCCGGGGCAAGACCCGCGCCTACGCCTATCTCACCGTGCCGCCGGGACGGGCGCTGAACGAGGCGGCGGCGAAGCGGCTCGAGGTGATGCAGACGCTCGATACGCTGGGCGCGGGCTTCCAGCTCGCCAGCCACGACCTCGACATCCGCGGCGCCGGCAACCTTCTGGGCGAGGAGCAATCCGGCCATATTCGCGAGGTCGGCATCGAGCTTTACCAGCAGCTCCTGGAGGAGGCGGTGGCCGCCGCACGTGGCCGCGCGCAAGAGGCGGCACAGGCAGAATGGTCGCCGCAGCTCAATCTCGGCATCCCGATCCTGATCCCGGACGACTATGTCGCCGATCTCTCCGTGCGCATGGGCCTGTACCGTCGGCTCGGCAGCCTGACCAACCAGGCCGATATCGACTCCTTCGCCGCCGAGCTGGTGGATCGCTTCGGCAAGATGCCACCGGAAGCGGAGTTCCTGCTGAAGACCGTGTCGCTGAAGCTGCTGTGCCGTACCGCTTCCGTCGAGAAGATCGATGCCGGCGAAAAGGCCGTCGTCTTCAGCTTCCACGAGAACAAGTTTCCCAAACCCGATCGCCTGATCGGCTGGATCCAGAAGAACGCGCCGCTGGTGAAGGCAAGACCGGATCAACGTGTGATCGTCCAGCGCGTGTGGCCCGACGAGCGTCAGCGCCTTTCCGGCGTGACCGGCATCGTCTCGGCGATGGCGAAACTTGCCGCTTGAGCGAGCGCGCCGCTATCCGTCGAATCGCAATGCAATAATCGGTCGGGCGTGCGAGACCCCGACGATGATGTGCGCGAAATGCTGATGGACCTTCCGGCTATCCTGTGTGAGCTTTCTGCATAAAATATGATAACCTCGCCTCGACGGCTTGCGGGGAGAGCACGATGTCTGGCCGGCGTAGCATCACGGTTTTGCTCATCACGACATGGGCGTTCACCATCTGCTTTGCCGCGTGGATGATGTTCGGGGTGATCGGCATCCCGCTGCGCCAGGAGTTGCAGCTCGATTCGACACAGTTCGGCCTGCTGACGGCCACGCCGATCCTGACGGGATCGCTCTTCCGTTTGCCGCTTGGCATCTGGACCGATCGTATCGGCGGACGGATCCTCATGACGTTGCTGCTGGTCGTGTGCGCAGTGCCGCTCTGGTTCGCGGCCGACGCGACAGCGTTCTGGCAGTTCCTCCTGCTCGGGTTGGCCCTCGGGCTGGTGGGTGCATCGTTCTCTGTCGGCACACCCTATGTGGCGCGTTTCTTTCCGCCGGAGCGGCGGGGCTTCGCCATGGGAGTCTTCGGTGCTGGCACCGTTGGCGCGGCACTCAACATGTTTGTCGCGCCCTCGTTGATGAACGCCTACGGCTGGGCGGCCGTGCCGCGGACCTATGCGGCAATCCTGCTGGTTACCGCCGTCGCCTTCTGGTTCCTGTCCGCGCCTGATCCCGACGCCGGCAAAGGAGGTGCCTCGCTACGCCAGCAACTGGCTGTGATGCGGGACCGGCGCGTCTGGAAGTACTGCCAGTACTATTCCATCGTCTTCGGCGGCTTCACGGCGCTCTCGATCTGGATGCCGCAATATTTCGTAAGCGAGTACGGCTTCTCGATCACGCAGGCCGCGCTGCTGGCCGCCTGCTTCTCGCTGCCTGGCGGACTCCTGCGAAGCCTGGGTGGCGCGCTGTCGGACCGCTTCGGCGCCCACGCCGTCACCTGGTGGGTGCTCTGGGTTGCCTGGATCGCGCTGTTCCTGCTGTCCTATCCGCATACGGACTTCACCATCCGGACCGTCGATGGCGCAAAGAGCTTCACCATCGCGCTCTCGCCATGGCTGTTCTGTGGCCTCCTTTTCGTCGTCGGCATAGCCTTCGCCTTCGGCATGGCATCGACCTTCAAGTATATCGGCGTCGATTTTCCGGAGGAGATCGGCGTCGTCAGCGGCCTGGTAGGGATGGTGGGCGGCCTCGGCGGCTTCCTGCTGCCGATCATGTTCGGCGGCCTGCTGGACTGGATGGGTTTCAATTCGAGCATCTTCATGCTGCTTTACGGCATCGTCGCCGTGTCCTTGATGCTCAGCTACGTGACCGAGGTCCGGCGAGCGCCGGTGATGGGCGAGGCTGCCGAGACGCGGCTTGCATCACCATCATGATCCAGCGCCGGCGAGGAGAGGCGATATGAGTCATTTCCTGGAGCGTTTCAGCTATCTCACTCGCCACCGCGAATCCTTTGCCGACGGCCACGGCGAGCTGCGCGACGAGGACCGGATGTGGGAGGAGGGCTATCGCCAGCGCTGGCAGCACGACAAGATCGTGCGCTCGACGCATGGCGTGAACTGCACCGGCTCCTGTAGCTGGAAGATCTACGTCAAGAGCGGCGTCGTCACCTGGGAGACTCAGCAGACCGACTATCCGCGCACCCGGCCGGGCCTGCCCAATCACGAGCCGCGCGGCTGCTCACGCGGCGCCTCCTACAGTTGGTATCTCTACAGCGCAAGCCGCATCAAGTATCCGATGGTGCGGGGACGCCTGATCCGGGCGTGGCGCGAGGCGCGCAAGACCCATGCGCCGGTCGAGGCATGGGGCGCCATCGTCAGTGATGCGGAGACAGCCAAGTCCTACAAGTCGATGCGCGGCCGCGGCGGCTTCGTGCGATCGACGTGGGAGGAGGTGAGCGAGATCATCGCCGCCGCCAATGTCCACACGATCAAGCGCTGGGGGCCGGATCGCGTCGTCGGCTTCTCGCCCATCCCGGCGATGTCGATGGTTTCATACGCCGCCGGCGCCCGTTATCTCAGTCTCATCGGCGGCACTCTTCTTTCCTTCTACGACTGGTACTGCGACCTGCCGCCGTCGAGCCCTCAAACCTGGGGCGAGCAGACCGACGTCCCCGAATCGGCCGACTGGTACAATTCGGGCTACATCATCGCCTGGGGCTCGAACGTGCCGCAGACGCGCACACCGGACGCCCATTTCTTCGTCGAGGGGCGTTACAACGGCACGAAGGTCGTCGCCATCACGCCCGACTATGCCGAGGTGGCGAAGTTCGCCGACCTGTGGCTGCACCCCAAGCAAGGCACCGACGCCGCTCTCGCCATGGCCATGGGCCACGTGATCCTGCGCGAATTCTTTCTCGATCGGCAGGTGCCTTACTTCCAGGACTATGCGCGCCGCTACACCGACCTGCCCATGCTGGTGCGTCTGCGGCGCGACGGCGAGCGCTGGGTGCCCGATCGGTACCTCCGCCAGAGCGACCTGCCGCATGCGCCGACCTCCGGTCGTGCCGCCTGGAAGACGGTTGCCGTGGCTGAGGAGACCGGCGACTTCGTCGTTCCGCAAGGATCGATCGGTTACCGCTGGCCGCTGGACGGCGAGCCGGTGGGACGATGGAACCTCGAAGCCAAGGACGGCCAGACCGGCGGCGACGTCCGTCTGGCCCTGAGCCTGATCGATCGCCGCGAAGATGCGCTGCCCGTCGCCTTTCCCTATTTCGGCGGCCGCCCGCACGATCATTTTTCGGCCAACGATCAGGACGGCGACGTGTTGCTGCGGCGTGTCCCCGTACGCCGCATCGCACTGGCGGATGGCGAAGCTGCCGTGGCGACGGTCTTCGACCTGCTTTGCGGCAACTACGGCCTCGACAGGAGCCTCGGCGGCGACTGTGCCAAAAGCTTCGACGACAATGTGCCCTATACGCCGGCCTGGCAGGAGGCGATCACGGGCGTGGCGGCCGCCCAGGCGATCGCCGTCGCGCGCGGCTTCGCCGAGAACGCCGAGAAGACCAAAGGACGGTCGATGGTGATCATCGGCGCCGGCATGAACCACTGGTATCACCAGGACATGGGCTATCGCAGCATCATCAACATCCTGATGATGTGCGGCACGATCGGCGTCTCGGGCGGCGGCTGGGCGCACTATGTCGGACAGGAGAAGCTCAGGCCCCAGACCGGCTGGACCATGCTCGCCTTTGCGCTCGACTGGGTCCGCCCGCCACGCCAGATGAACGGCACGTCGTTCTTCTATGCGCACAGTGACCAGTGGCGCTACGAGAAGCTCGACGTCGCGGAGTTGCTGTCGCCGCTGGCGGATCCGGCTCCCTATCGCGGCAGCATGATCGACCTGAACGTCCGGGCCGAGCGCATGGGATGGCTGCCGTCCGCGCCGCAGCTCGGAGTGAATCCTTTGACGATCGCAGCCGATGCCGACCAGGCCGGCGCGGAGGTGAAGGACCATGTCGTCGCCGGACTCAAGTCGGGCGCGCTCGCCATGGCCTGCGAGGATCCGGACAATCCTGCGAACTTCCCGCGCAATCTCTTCATCTGGCGCTCGAACCTGTTCGGATCGTCCGGCAAGGGCCACGAGTATTTCCTCCGCCACTTCCTCGGGACCCGCAACGGCTTGCAAGGGAAGGATCTTGGCGAAATCGGGGGAGCGAAGCCAGGCGAGGTCGTCTGGCGCGACCCGGTGCCCGAGGGCAAGCTCGACCTCGTGGTCACGCTCGACTTTCGCATGTCCACGAGCTGCCTCTACTCCGACATCGTGCTGCCGACAGCCACCTGGTACGAGAAGAACGATCTCAACACCTCGGACATGCATCCCTTCATCCATCCGCTCTCGACGGCCGTGGATCCGGTCTGGGAGGCGCGCAGCGACTGGGAGACCTATAAGACGATCGCCAAGCGCTTCTCCGAGCTGGCGGCCGGCCATCTCGGCGTCGAGCGCGACGTGGTGCTGACGCCGATCCAACATGACACGCCCGGGGAGCTCGCCCAGCCGTTCGACGTCAAGGACTGGAAAAGAGGCGAATGCGATCTCGTTCCGGGCGTCACGGCGCCGCAGATCGCCGTGGTCGAAAGGGATTATCCAAACACCTACAACCGCTTCACCTCGCTCGGTCCGCTCGCCGACAAGCTCGGGAACGGCGGCAAGGGAATCTCCTGGAACACTGTCGATGAGGTTCGCGGACTCGGCGAGCTGAACTACCGCATCGATGACACCCGGCCGTATACCGGGCGGCCGCGCATCGAGACCGACATCGATGCCGCCGAAACCATTCTCTACCTCGCGCCGGAGACCAACGGCGAGGTCGCGGTCAAGGCCTGGCAGGCGCTCGGCAAGGTGACCGGACGCGATCACGGTCACCTCGCGATAAAGCGCGAGGACGAGAAGATCCGCTTTCGCGACATCCAGGCGCAACCGCGCAAGATCATCTCGTCGCCGACCTGGTCGGGGATCGAAAGCGAGCATGTGAGCTACACCGCCAACTACACCAACGTGCACGAGCTGATCCCGTGGCGCACGTTGACCGGCCGCCAGCAGTTCTATCAGGATCATCGCTGGCTGAGGGATTTCGGCGAAGGCTTCGCCGTCTATCGGCCGCCGATCGACACGCGCTCGGCGGCGGAAATGGTGGGCAAACGCTCCAACGGCGAGAAGGAGATCGTCCTCAATTTCATCACGCCGCACCAGAAGTGGGGCATCCACTCGACCTACACCGACAATCTCCTGATGCTCACCCTCTCGCGAGGGGGGCCGATCGTGTGGATCTCTGAGATCGATGCACGGAAGGCAGGCATTGTCGACAACGACTGGATCGAGCTGTTCAACGTGAACGGCGCCATCGCCGCCCGCGCCGTCGTCAGCCAGCGCGTCAAGGAGGGCATGTGCATGATGTACCATGCACAGGAAAAGATCGTGAACGTGCCGGGCTCGCAGATCACCGGACTGCGCGGTGGCATCCACAATTCGGTGACACGCACGGTCCTCAAGCCGACGCACATGGTCGGCGGCTACGCCCATCTCTCCTACGGCTTCAACTACTACGGCACGGTTGGCTCCAATCGCGACGAGTTCGTCGTCGTCCGCAAGCTCGGCCGGGTCGATTGGATGGACCACAGCAACCCGGTCGACCGCGCCACCAAGGAGTCAGCGTCATGAAGATCCGCGCCCAGATCGCGATGGTGATGAACCTCGACAAGTGCATCGGCTGCCATACCTGCTCCGTCACCTGCAAGAACGTATGGACCTCGCGTCAGGGCATGGAATACGCCTGGTTCAACAACGTCGAGACCAAACCCGGCATCGGATATCCCAAGGACTGGGAGAACCAGAAGCGCTGGCGCGGCGGCTGGGAGCGCAAGAAGAACGGAAAGATCGTGCCGAAGCAGGGCGGTCGTCTCGCGATCCTCGCCAGGATCTTCGCCAATCCCAATTTGCCGGAGATCGACGACTACTACGAGCCGTTCACATTCGATTACGAGCATTTGCAAAAGGCGCCTGAGTTGCCGACGACGCCGGTCGCCCGGCCTTTGTCGCTCGTCACCGGCCGGCCGATGGACAAGATCGAATGGGGCCCGAACTGGGAGGAGATCCTGGGCGGCGAATTCGACAAGCGCTCGCAGGATTACAATTTCGAGTCCGTGCAGAAGGACATCTACGGCCAGTTCGAGAACACGTTCATGATGTATCTGCCGCGGCTCTGCGAGCACTGCCTCAATCCGAGCTGCGTGGCGTCCTGTCCCTCCGGGTCGATCTACAAGCGCGAGGAGGACGGCATCGTCCTGATCGACCAGGACAAGTGTCGCGGCTGGCGCATGTGCGTGTCGGGATGCCCGTACAAGAAGATCTACTACAACTGGACCTCGGGAAAGGCGGAGAAGTGCATCTTCTGCTATCCGCGCATCGAGGCCGGGCAGCCGACCGTCTGCTCGGAAACCTGTGTCGGTCGCATCCGCTATCTCGGCGTCCTGCTCTACGACGCCGATGGCATCGAGCGCGCGGCCTCGGTCGAGGACGAAAAGGATCTCTACCAAGCGCAGCTCGCGCTCTTCCTCGACCCCAACGATCCGGCGGTCGAGGCGCAGGCCCGCGCCGACGGCGTACCCGATTCCTGGCTGGAGGCCGCCAAGCGTTCGCCCGCCTACAAGATGGCCGTGGACTGGAAGATCGCCTTTCCGCTGCATCCTGAATATCGCACGTTACCGATGGTCTGGTACGTGCCGCCGCTGTCGCCGATCCAGTCGCACGCCAATGCAGGTGCGATCGACACGGTCGGCGAGCTGCCCGACGTCCGGTCGCTGCGCATTCCCGTACGCTATCTGGCCAATCTCCTGACCGCGGGAGCGGAGG
>DATEID010000310.1:0-11688 GCA_035279245.1 Reyranella sp. | reverse complement strand
TGATCCCGTTCAATCCCTGGCCGGGCGCGCCCTACGAGTGCAGCTCCAACAACCGTATCCACCGCTTCGCCGAGATCGTGAACGAGGGGGGTCTTAGCGCCCCGGTCCGCACCCCGCGGGGACGCGACATCCTCGCCGCCTGCGGCCAGCTCAAGAGCGCCAGCGCCCGCCAGCGCCGGGAAAGGGTCCTGCTGTAGCGCGGCTATCGCAATTGGCTCAATTCCGTCATCCCGAGCGGAGCGCAGTGAAAAAGAGGTCCCTCGACTTCGTTCGCTTCGGTCACTCGGAATGACGGTGCTTCTGCAATAGCCCTGTGCTGTAGCGGGACGGCGCGGGTCTTTTGCGATGAGCACAGGCCCCGGCGATTACTTCCTGTCCACGTTGGCGCTGCGCAGGGGGACACCGAACTCGCGGCAACAGACCTCGGCCAGCACCTCGACACCTTTCCTGATCGTCTCGGGCTCGGGGTTGGCGAAACAGAGCCTGAGCCGGCAGCGGGCATAATCCTTGTCGGTCGACCATTCGGGGCCGGGATTGAGCGAGACGCCGGCGGCGAGCGCCGCCTGCCCGAGTTTCACCGTGTCGACATTGTCCGGCAGCTTGATCCAGAGATAGATGCCGCCCGGCGGATCGCCGAATTCGGCTGCGGTGCCGAACTGCTCGGCGAGCGCTTCGCGCAAAGCCTGGAGCTTGCCGTGCAAAGTCTTGGCGAGCTTGGGCACATGATCGGCGAAGTGCCTGGCGCAGAATTCCGCCAGCACCATCTGTTCCAAGGCGCCCGACCCCGCATCCTGCTTCAGCGCCAGGATGCGCGACAGCACATCCCATTTGGCGACGAGATAGCCCACGCGCAGCGCGGGTGCGATCGACTTGGAGAAGGAGCCGATATGGACAACGCCTTCGCCGTTTGCGAGGCCGTAAAGCGACTTCGGTCGCGTGCCGCTCCACACCAGATCCGAGTAGCACTCGTCCTCGAAAATCATGATGCCATGGTTGGCCGCGAGCCTGATCAGCTCCCGCCGCCGCGCCTCGCCCATGATCGCGCCGGTCGGATTCTGCACGGTCGGGATGGTGTAGATGTACTTCGGCTTGATGCCTTTCGCTTTCAAGTCGTCGAGCTTCTGCTGGAGGATGTCGAGCCGCAGGCCTTCCGAATCGAGCGGGATGCCCACCACGTTGACGCCCAGCCGATTGAGCTTGGTCAGGGCGCCGCCGTACGTCTCCTGCTCGATCAGCACCGTATCGCCCTTGGCCAGCAGCAGACTGTTGACCAGATCGAGCCCCTGCATGGAGCCCGAGGTGATCAGAATCTCGTCAGGCGCGCAGGCGATGCCGGCATGGCCCTTGAGTTTGCCGGCCAGGAACTCGCGGAGCGGCCGATAGCCGAGTGGACCGCTGTTCAGCCCGTAGGTCGCGAGTGTCGCGCCCTCGCGCTTGAGCACCGTCGTCGCGGCCTCGATCAGCGCCTCGACGGGAATGTGCTTGGCGTCGTTGTGGCCGCCGATGAAATTGTACTTCGGGAATCCGTTCCATTTGACGGCAGGTGCGGGCGTGCCGGGCGCAAGCAGCGGCGCGAAATCGAACGGTGCGGTCATGACGTTTCCCTGGATCTGCCTTGGTTCAGGTATTGCTGAGGCAATGCCATCCGATTCGCAACAGCTTTGGCGACGTCACGCCACGGCGCGAAACGAGTCGGCGCACGCAATCTCCCACGGACGCTTCCACGAAGATCACTTGGGCCGAGGATCCTCGAGGCCCGCATCCGGCCGTTCCAGCTTGCCGCCTCGCAGCAGCCTGACCGCACGCACCAGGGCGCGGGCGGCGTTGCGCGTCTCCTCCTGCAAGGCCGTGTCGCGGTCGAGGGCGATGTGGCTGCTGGCATATGGTCCGTAGTAGCCGATGTAGCGGTCGATCTCGGCCTGATGGCCGGCGCCGACCAGACCAATGTCGGAGAGCCAGTCGACCAGGGAGCGGCGCAGGGTCTCGGCGCCGGCGGCGTCGCCATGTACGACGACAGCGAAGGCCCGGCCCGCGAGATGGCGCGGATAGGGCCAGCCCTTCATCTCGAGATCCTTCGCCTTTTGCGGGTCCTTGCCGCTCGTCGAGCTGGGATCGGGATTGCCGCCGTCGGCGCAGACCAGCCGGTCGATCATGGATTTGAGCGTGGTCGGCGCCTGATACCAGTGAACCGGCGTCACGATCATCACGCCATGCGCCGCCGCCCACATCGGATAGATGTCGGCCATCCAGTCGTTCACCTGGTCGAGAGAATGATTGGGATAGCAGGAGCAGGGCCAGTGACAGAGCGGCATCGCCGTCGAGACGCAGCTCTTGCAGGGATGGATGCGGCGACCGTATTCCGAGGTGAGGTTGCTGAGATCGAGCAGCTCGAGCTCGAAGCCGCGCTCGCTTCTGAAGATCTCTTCCGCGGTCTTCACCAATCGATAAGTCTTGGAGATTTCGCCCGGGCAGGTCTGGTCGTTGCGTGGCGAACTGTTGATCAGCAGGACGCGCGACTTGGAGGTCGACGACTTCTGTCGCTGCTCCGCCTGTCTGACGGCGTCCCGAGCGGCAATCCATTCGATCGAGAGCTCGTAGTCCGGATCGGCGAAGCCCGGGCCGGCGCGCCGGGTACGTGGTGCCTTGCGGCTGTTGTCGTAGCCGTCCCACGCCGCGTCGATGATCTTGCCGATCTCGGCCTGCAGGGAATCGAAGGCGGGATCGAAGAAGCGCTGGCGCACGCGCCGGGCGAACTCCGCCTTGTCGAGCGCGACGCTCGGCATGCCTTTGCGCACCTTCACCCTGGCCATCGCGGTCTCCCTAGAAGAGGGAGGATAACGCCTAGCCGCGCCGCGGGCTGCGGGAAATCGCCTGCAGGGCCTTGAGATGCGCCGCCGTCGCCGA
Source organism: Reyranella sp. (assembly GCA_035279245.1). Lineage (GTDB taxonomy): Bacteria > Pseudomonadota > Alphaproteobacteria > Reyranellales > Reyranellaceae > Reyranella. Next base: position 8,784 of record DATEID010000310.1, on the reverse strand, counting down.
GAGGGCCTTGCGCTCGATGGCGCGGTAGTGGCGGACCAGCTCCTGCCCGCGTCGGGTGAGCGTCGCCCCGCCGCCGGCCCTGCCGCCGGTCTGCGCCGTCACCAACGGCTCCTCGAAGCTGCGGTTGATGTCCGCCACCAGCTCCCAGGCGCGCTTGTAGGACATGTTCATCGATCGTCCGGCCGCCGAGATCGAGCCCTCCTGGGCGATGCGCTCGAGGAGCATCACCTTGCCGGGCCCGAGCCGGCCCTCGTCGTCGAAGTCGATCCGGATGCTGAGTTGAGGCATCGCAAAGCTCCTAGCTGCGCTCGAACGACACGCTTTTGATGACGGCATAAACGGCCCGTCCGGGCGCGAGCGCCAGCCGCTGGACGGATTTGGCGGTGACGCGCGCCACGAGGATAGCGCCGTTGCAGTCGAGGCGGACATCGGCCTGCGCGCCGGTCGGCACGACCTGCGCGATCCTGCCCGCCAGTACGTTGAGCGCGCTGATCTCTTGCGGCGGATTGAGCGACAGCATGACGTCGCGCGCGCGGATATAGGCCCGAACGGAGCTGCCGGGCGGCGCCGCCAGTCGGGGAACCTGAAGCTCGCCGGCAGCCGATACGAGCGTCGTGATCTGGAACCGCTCGTCATGGTGCGCAATCTTCGTATCGAGCACGCTGCCGCCGTCGCCGGCATCGGCCAGCGGCAGGATGTCGAGCACGGGGCCGACCGCGGTGACCTTGCCGTCGGCCAGGATGACCACCGTCGTCGCAAGCCGCGCTACCTCGGCGACCGAGTGGCTGACATAGAGGATCGGCACGCCCGCCTTGTCCCGCAGCCGTTCGATATAGGGCAGGATCTCCGCCCGCCGCGCTTCGTCGAGCGACGCCAACGGCTCGTCCATCAAGAGAAGACGCGGATGGGCGAGCAGGGCGCGGCCGATCGCGACGCGCTGCTTCTCGCCGCCTGACAGTGAACCGGGCCTGCGGTCGAGCAGGGACGCGATGCCGAGCAGCTCGACGACCGAGTCGAAGTCCGCAGCCGCGCCGCCATTGCCGCGCGAGAACCAACGGCCATAGAGCAGGTTCTGGCGCACGTTGAGATGCGGGAAAAGGCGGCTGTCCTGGAAGACATAGCCGATGCGGCGTCGATGCTTGGGCACGAACAGGCGCTGTTCGCTATCGACCAGGATTTGGCCGTCCACGGCGATGCGGCCGCGCGTCGGCCTGATCAGCCCGCCCACGATGTTGACGAGCGTCGTCTTGCCCGAACCCGAACGGCCGAACAGGGCCGTCACGCCGGGCTGTGAGACGAAACGCGCCGAGAGATGGAAAGTCCCGTGCCTGTGGTCGATGTCGACGTCGAGACTCATGTCGCCACGCGGTGGGCGCCGATGCGCCGCGCCAGCAGCTCCGAGCCCAGCAGGGCGCCCATCGAGATGATCACCGAGACCAGCGTGAGGCGCAGCGCTCCGGCATCGCCGCCCGGCACCTGCGTCAGGGTGTAGATGGCCGACGGAAGCGTCTGGGTCTCGCCGGGAATGTTCGAGACGAAGGTGATCGTGGCGCCGAACTCGCCCATCGATTTGGCGAAGCAGAGGATTGCGCCGGCGATCACGCCCGACAGGCAAAGCGGCAGGGTGATGGTGGCGAACACCCAAAGCGGGTGGGCGCCGAGCGTTCCCGCCGCGCTTTCGAGCCTCGTGTCGACGGCCTCGATCGAAAGCCGGATCGCCCGCACCATCAGGGGAAAGCCCATCACCGCGCAGGCGAGCGCCGCGCCGGTCCAGCGGAAAGCGAAGACAATGCCGAAGTTCTCGTCCAGGAATTCGCCAATCGGCCCGCGTTTGCCGAACAGGATCAGCAGCAGATAGCCGGTGACGACGGGCGGCAGGATCAGCGGCAGATGGACGAGCGTATCGACGAAGCTCTTGCCCCAGAAGCGCCCGCGCGCCAGCAGCCAGGCGACGGCGACGCCGAAGGGCAGGCTGCAGGCGGTTGCGGTGACGGCGACCAGGAGGCTCAGCCGTACCGCTGTCCATTCCTCCGCCGTCATGTCGAGGAGTTGGACTTCACCAGCACCGTGAAGCCCTGCTTCTCGAACGCGGGCCGGGCCTTCGGACCCTTGAGATAGTCGAGGAAGGGCACTGCGTCCGGCGATTTCGAGCTCTCGAGAACGGCGGCAGGATAGATGATCGGCTTGTGTGAATCGTCGGGGAAGGTGCCGACGATCTTGACGTCGGGCTCGACCGCGGCGTCGGTGCTGTAGACGATCCCGAGCGGCGCTTCACCGCGCGCGACCAGCACGAGAGCGGCGCGCACGTTGTCCGCCTGGGCGATCCTGTCCTTCACGCCGTCCCAGGCGCCGAGCTTCTGCAGTGCCGCCTTGCCGTACTTCCCGGCCGGCACGGCGTCGACATTGCCCATGGCGAGCTTGCCGTCGCCCAGCGCCTTGGCGAGGTCGAAGCCGGGCTTCACCGCGATGGCGACCTTCGAGTCGCGCGGCGCGATCAGCACGATCTTGTTGCCGAGCAGGTCGACGCGTGTCTCGGCGCGGATCAGCCCTTTCTTGGCGACATAGTCCATCCAGTCGATGTCGGCCGAGACGAAGAGGTCGGCCGGCGCGCCTTGTTCCAGTTGCTTGGCGAGTGCGGAGCTTGCGGCATAGGAGATCCTGGGCATCGGCTTGCCGCCTTCCTTGGACCAGCCGATCGCGACCTCGTCGAGCGCATTCTTGAGGCTCGCCGCCGCGAAGACGACCAGGTTCGCGTCTTCCCCTCGCGCCATCGCGAGAGGAACCGCCGCAGACGCCAGGGCGAGGCCGAGCAAACCGCGCCGCCTCATCGACCCATCCATGCCGACCTCCTCTATGAGGTCGGTATAGTTGTCCGGATATATCGATGCGTCCAGTGGCGTTTCAGTGCCGCCGCGCCGCGACGGACCGCCACGAGGGCGATGGCGACCAGGGACACGATCAGGACCTTGTGCACCGGGCGCGGAAAGAGATCGGCGGCAAGGTCGGCCGCGAGCAGCCGCTGCGGCCCGATGCCGTTCACGATCCCGTACCAGGCGATCTCGAACAGGAACGCCGCCAAGGTCGCGCCGACCGCGAGGAGCAGGAGGCCGGCGAAGCTGGTGCGCAGCTTCACCGGCATCACGCGCCAGATCATGAGCCACGCGAACAGGCCGGCCGCGACCGTCGGCTCGCCGACATTGGCCTTGGACTGGATGAAGAAATGCAGGATCGCGAGCACGGCGGCGGGATAGACCAGCCAGTGCAGCCGCTTCCAGTTGCGCTTCAGCCGGCGCTGCCAGCCGTTGGTCGAGGTGATGGCAAGCGCCGCGAGCATCAGCAGCGCCGTGAAGCCGATGGTGAGGTAGAAGCGCTTGGCGATCTCCAGCGCCACCACGATCAGGTTCCACTTCTGGTCGGCGATATAGATCAGGAAGTGCAGGCCAGCATAGAGCGCTGCCGCGACGCCGATGCGCCGGCGGATCTGCACCAGCGGCATCCAGTCGAAGGTCGATCGCGCGGGCGTCAGCGCCAGCGAGCAGAGCAGGAACACGACGGTCCAGTCGCCGGTGACATGCGTCGCCTCGGTCACGGGCCGCGCACCGAGGTCGTTGGTGTACCAGCGCCATGCGAGATGAATCGCCGGCAGGCACAGCAATACCAGCGTCGCCTGACGTAGCCAAAAGATCAGTTGCTTGGTAGCCACGTCCCCAATTTAGCGATGCGCCGGTTCACCGACAGGTCAAACTTGCGTTAGCGTTCGTTGCCATAAAGAAGCCGATATGTGCCGATCGTCGGGGTGGCCTCGACGCCGAACGGCCTGAGCGCCGTCGCCGTGAAAAGAAGACGCGCTGCCGCACTGGTCGCGGCGGTTTCGGCGCCTTCGAGCAGCACCACCCATTCGATCTCGTCCGCTCTTGGATGGTCCATGCTCTTTTCCTGCACTGGCGCATTGGCGATCTCGAGATCGTTCTCGCCCACGGCTGCGCCCAGCATGCCGGGCCGCTTGATGACCCGCGGCAATGCGGTGTCGCGTAGCCATCCGGTGAGCTCGCGCCGCCGCGGCGGATCGGGCACGAAGCGCACGACCGTTATCGCGCCACCGACGCCATGGCTGAGGTCGAGCTGCATCCGCAGGGTGAGGCGATGGAAGTGCGTGAAGCGCGCCATCACCGACTGGCTCCAGGGCGTCTGATTGGCGAGCAGGCCGAGATAACCCGGTGTCGCGAGATCGTTCACGCTGTCGCACTCATAGGTGGCGAGATACTTCGGCGAGCCACGCAGCGCGACGTAGCGCCGCGCCCGATGGAAGCCGGGCAGATTGACCCGCTCGTCGATGTGTTCGCGATTGTACCATTCGTTGAAATCGCGCTCGTCGCGCGGTTTCACGTCGGTGAACACGACCAGCATTCCCTTGCCGCGAAGCGCCATGTTTCATCTCCCCGGGGCGTGGTTCCAGTCTATGCTGGCTCCCGGAGCGGAGGAAACAGCATGAAAATCGCCAAAATCGAGGATCTGCACTGCGATGCCGGTTGGCGGGACTTTTCCTTCCTGAAGATCACGACAGACGAGGGTCTCGTCGGCTGGTCGGAATACAATGAAGGCTACGGCAGCGCGGGCCTCACCGCGGTGATCCGGCGCATGGCCGCGGGCCTGATCGGCCTGGATCCGCGGCCGATCGAGCGCATCATGACGACTCTCTATGCCATTACCCGGCAGGCCCCGGGTGGCATCAACCAGCAGGCGATGGCGGCGATCGAGAATGCGCTGCTCGACCTCAAGGCAAAGGCGCTCGGCATCCCGGTCTACGCACTGTTCGGCGGCCCGGTGCGCGACCGCCTGCCGCTCTACTGGTCGCACTGCGGCAGCTATCGCTTCCGCAATGCCCACATGATGAAGGTCGAGCCGGTGCGCTCCCTCGACGACCTGGTGAAGCTCGGCAAGCACGTCAAGGAACGCGGCTTCAAGGCGCTCAAGACCAACATCTTCCGCTTCGACCTCGATCCGCCCAACATGCATCAGCCGGGCTTCGGCCGAGGGATCGGCGGTCCGGAGCTCAATGCCGACGGGGCCACGCTGGCCGCAATCGCCGAAGGGCTGGCGGCCTTTCGCCAGGGCGCCGGCTCCGACATGGGCATCCTTCTCGACACGAACTTCAACTTCAAGACCGAGGGCTACATCAAGGTCGCGCGCGCCTGCGAGCCCTTCAATCTCTTCTGGCTCGAGATCGACTCCTACGATCCCGAAGGGTTGCGCCTGATCCGCGACCGCGCGTCGATGCCGATCGCCTCCTGCGAGTCGCTGTTCGGGCGGCGGCAGTTCCGGCCCTATTTCGAGAATCGCTCGATCGACGTCTCGATCATCGATGTGCCGTGGAACGGGCTAATGGAAGCGCTCAAGATCGCCGCCATGGCCGAGGCTTACGAGATCAACTGCGCGCCGCACAACTTCTACGGCCACATGTCGACGCTGATGAGCGCGCATCTTTGCGCGGCCATGCCCAACTTCCGCATCATGGAAATCGATATCGACGACGTGCCGTGGAAGGACGATCTGGTGACGCATCCGCCGGTCATCCAGAATGGCGAGCTGATCGTGCCCACCCGCCCGGGATGGGGCGCCGACATCAACGAGGAAGCGGTGCGCGCGCATCCGCCCAAGAATCCGCATCCCTGAGAGGAAACGCCATGGTCTACGAGCTTCGCTGCTACACGCTCTTTCCGGGCAAGATGCCCGAGTATCTCAAGGCCGCCGAGACGATCGGCCGGCCGGCACGTGGCAACAATTTCGGCGTCAACCACGGTTACTGGACGGCCGAGTTCGGTGCGCTGAACCAGATCTGGCATCTCTGGCAGTACGAAAGCTTGAACGAGCGCGAGCGCCTGCGCGGCGAACTCTCCCGCCACAAGCCCTGGGTCGAAGGCTACGTGCCCGTCATTCGCCCTCTGATCCAGCGCCAGGATCTGCGCGTCATGAATGCCGTGGTCGATATCCGTCCGTCGGACGGCACCACGGGCAACGTCTACGAGCTGCGCATCTACCGCACAGTCATGGGTGGCGCCTCGCAATACGGCGAGAACTTCAAGAAAGTCCGCGAGGCGCGCGACAAGTATTCGCCGATCTGGGGCGCCTGGACGGGCGAGTTTCCGCAACCGAACGAATGGATTCATCTCTGGCGTTACAAGAACCTGCAGGAGCGGTTCGAGGCGCGAGCGGCGGCCCTGAAGGATCCCGAGTGGCAGGCCTATCTCGCCAAGGGACCTGGGCTGCTCGCGGAAATGCATTCGACGCTGCTGATGCCGACGAACTATTCGCCGTTGAAGTAGATCGGGGGAGCTCGCCACGCCGAGGGCGACAATGAAACGATGTCCCGAATGGCAACAAGCCGTGTCATCCCGAGCGTAGCGAGGGATCTTTATCGGCGGCGGTCAAAGATCCCTCGCTGCGCTCGGGATGACACGGAAGTTTTTGGAGCAGCAGCCCTGTTCGGTGGCGCGCTCCTATGAGGAGAGTGGCTTATGGACGCGTTGAGCGACACCGATCTTGCGCTGATGAAATTCGGCGTCGGCCAGCCGGTATCGCGCAAGGAGGATCCTACCCTGTTGCGCGGCGAGGGCCGGTACACCGACGACATCAACCTTCCGGGACAGGCTCATGCGGTCATGGTGCGAAGCCGGATCGCGCACGGCAGGCTGAAGGGTATCGCTTCCGAAGCCGCGCGAGCGATGCCGGGTGTGCTCGCGGTGCTGACGCATGCCGATCTCGAGGCGGCGGGATTCGGACCGCTGAAGTGCGCGCTGAACATTCCCGACCGCGACGGCAAACCGATGAAGACACCGCCGCGTCCCTCTCTTGCGACGGGCAAGGTGCGCTTCGTCGGCGAGCCGGTCGCCTGCGTCGTTGCCGAGACGGCGCTCCAGGCGAAGGATGCCGCCGAGCTTGTCGAACTCGACATCGACGAGCTTCCCGCCGTCACCGATCCCGCCGATGCGCTGAAGCCCGATGCACCTCGACTTCACGATGAAGCGCCCGGCAACCTCGCGCTCGACTTCCATTATGGCGATGCGGAAGCCGTGAAGAAGGCTTTTGCCGAAGCCGCCCATGTCACGAGGCTGGAGATCGTCTCCAATCGCGTCGTCGTCAATCCCATGGAGCCGCGCTCGGCGATCGGCTCCTACGATCCGGCGTCCGGTCGCTGGACGCTCCATGTCGGTTGCCAGGGCGTGATGGGGCTGCGGGCCGGGCTCGCGCGCGACGTGCTGAACGTGCCGCCCGAGAAGGTGCGGGTGCTCACCGGCAATGTCGGCGGTTCTTTCGGCATGAAATCGCAGGTCTATCCCGAGTACGGACCGTTGCTGCTGGCGTCGAAGCTTCTCGGCCGCCCTGTGAAGTGGACCGACGAACGGTCGGAAAGCTTCCTGAGCGACCACCACGGTCGCGATCACCAGCGTGTCGCCGAGCTCGCCCTCGATAAGGACGGCAACTTCCTCGCGGTGCGGCTTACCGGCTACGGCAACGCCGGCGCCTATATCTATCCGCCCATGCCAGCCACGACGAACGCCGTGAAGAACCTGATCGACGTCTACAAGACGCCGGCGATGGAGGTGAACTCCAAGGTGGTGTTCACCAATACGACCCCGGTCGGGGCCTATCGCGGCGCGGGACGTCCGGAAGGCAATTACTACATGGAGCGGCTGATCGACCGGGCTGCCCGCGAGATGGGCCTCGACCGCGTCGGGCTGAGACGGCGCAATCATATTCGTCCCGAACAGATGCCTTACAAGGCGCCGTCGGGCATGAACTACGACTCCGGTGACTTCTCGGTGGTCCTTGCCAAGGCGATGGCCGCTGCCGACTGGCACGGCTTCGAAAAGCGAAAGCAGGAAAGCGCAAGGCGCAACAAGCTGCGCGGGCGCGGTATCGGCTCCTATCTCGAGGTCACTGGACCGCCGAGCAAGGAATATGGCGGCATCCGTTTCGAAGAAGACGGCAGCGTGACCATGCTGAGCGGCACGCTGGATTACGGTCAGGGTCATGCCACGCCGTTTGCCCAGGTGTTGAGCGAGAGGACCGGCATTCCCTTCGACCGTTTGCGGCTGCTGCAGGGCGACTCCGATCAGCTCAAGGTCGGCGGCGGCACGGGCGGATCGAAGTCGGCGCTGGTGGGCAGCCAGGCCTTCATCGAGGCCGCCGACAAGCTGATCGAGCAGGGCAAGCAGATCGCGGCCCATGTGCTCGAGGCGTCGGCCGTCGATATCGAGTTCGCGTACGGTCGCTTCACCATCGCCGGCACCGACCGCGGCATCGGCATCATGGAGCTGGCCGAGAAGCTGCGCTCGGGCCTCGAGCTGCCGCCCGATATCCCGCAGTCGCTCGATGTCAGCCACGTCTCGGACAATCCGCCGTTCTCATTCCCCAACGGCTGCCACATCGCCGAGGTCGAGATCGACCGCGACACCGGCGAGATCCAGGTCGTGCGCTACTTCATGGTCAACGACTTCGGCACGGTCATCAATCCGATGCTGGTCGAAGGCCAGGCGCATGGCGGCGTGGTCCAGGGGATCGGCCAGGCGATCTTCGAGCGCACTGTTTACGACCGGCAGGGCCAGCCGCTTACCGGCTCCTACATGGACTATGCCCTGCCGCGTGCGTCGGACGCGCCTTTCTTCAGCGTCCAGAACCATCCCGTGCCCTGCAAGACCAACCGTCTGGGCGTGAAAGGCTGCGGCGAGGCGGGCTGTGCCGGCGCCTTGCCTTCGGTCGTGAACGCGGTGATCGATGCCCTCT
>DATEID010000309.1:0-5667 GCA_035279245.1 Reyranella sp. | reverse complement strand
CGTCGAGGGCTTCGGCTGCGATGAAACGATGGCTTGGCGTCAGGATGTGCCCCGGCGCGAGCTCGATCGCCCCGATGCGGCTCTGCGCGCGGGCCAGCTGCGCAGCCGCGCCGCCTGCGATACCGACCACGCCGACCGGTGCGACATCGCCTTCCAGCAAGGCATTGGTCGCTTGCGTCGTGCTGTGCGCGATGAAGACGACGTTCTTGGGATCGACTCCCGACCGCTCGAGGACGGCGTGGAACACATCGACCACGCCTTTCGCGACGCCGCGCTCATGCGCGTGCGTGGTCGGCACGGCATACCGACCGACGATCTCGAGGGTCGCATTGTCGATCAGGACGGCCTTGGTGAAGGTGCCGCCGACATCGATCCCGATTCGATACGCTTTCTTCAACGCAAGGCTTCTAGTATCGACCGCCACGGGGACCGGAAGCATCGAGGTAAGTTGCTGCCTTCCGACCTCCTGTCATCCTGAGCGCAGCGAAGGATCTCATGGTGATTGTGACCAGTATGCCCATTGAAATGTCATGACGTCCTTCGCTTCGCTCAGGACGACAGAGGCGATCTACGTAGATTTCGAATCCGAATACTAGGGGCGGAAGTGCGCCTCGCCGGTGCCGCGATAGAGGATCTGGACCTGCCGACCGACGATGGCGGCGTGGGCCGCCAACGCCTCCGGCGCGCAGTCGGCAGTGGGACGCGGCTCGGGTTCGAAGTTGTTGTAGAGATCGCGGCCGCGGACCAGCGCCGCGCTGTCCTTCATGCCCACCGCCTGCTTCACGTAGGTCGGGATGTAGCGGATGGCAAAGCCGATGCGGCGGTCGCCCGATCGGTTCGGGGCGGAGCCGTGGGCGAGCAGCACGTGATGCAACGACGCCTGGCCCGGCTCGAGCGGGACGGCCACCCCCTTCGCCTCGTCGACCTCGACCGCGATCTCCTGACCGCGGCTCAGAAGATTATCCTTGTCGAAGGTGTCGCGATGCTCGAGCTGCTGGCGGTGCGAGCCGGGCATGAATTTCATGCAGCCGTTGAGGAGATTGGCCGGGGTGAAGGCGACCCACACGGTCATGACATCCGGCGAGCTCAGCCCCCAGTAGGTCGCATCCTGGTGCCACGAAACGAACCCCGCGTCGGACGGCTCTTTGATGAAGAAGCTGCTGCTCCAGCACAAGAGATCGGGCCCGAGCACATCCTCGACCGCATCGAGGATACGCGGATGACGGATGAGGTCGTCGAGCCATGTGAGATAGAGATGCGCCTTGTGCCGGCGATCGCCCTGGATCGGTCCGCCGGTGCGCGCCTCGTGCTCTTCCAGGCGGTCCCGCAAGATGCGCGTTTCCGATGCCGACAGCACGTCGACCGGGAAGTAGTAGCCGTCGCGCTTGTAGCTCGCGACCGCTGTCTCCGACAGAAGCTTGGGCATCGATGGTCCGTCCGTTGCAGGCATCGGCGGGATGCTCCGGCGAAGCAGCAAGCCGGTCAAGGCATTGCTTGCGGCAGCATATCACGGTGCGATGCCTGCGGCGCTCCTCCTACAGCTCGATGAGCGCGAGTCCGAGCTCGGGCCGCTTACGGCGACGCAGGTGCGCCGGGGTCTCCATGATGGTGACTTCCAACGTCGGGCGCACGATGCCTTTCAGGAAATGGCCGCCGCGCACCGAGCCGTCCTGCAGGCCGAGCACGGCGTGCATGTGCAGGCTCGCCTTGCCGTCGTCGCCGACGGCGATGTCGCCGAGCAGGCTCAGACCCTCGCACTGCTGGTCGACGGTGATCGGCCGATATTCCTTCTTCTGGAGATCGAACCAGCCGACGGTCGCCTTCTCGAAGGCACCGAGCGCGGTCAGGGACGCCGCTTTCAGGGATGCTTTGGTGGCGAATTCGGCAATGGCGCCAAAGGCCTCCTCCCCGGCATCGAGCACGAGGACGAATGTCCGTTCGCCGGCGTTTTCCCAGACCCGCTTCGACTTCATGGCGCGCTCCCAGCAGAGGTGACCGACATGGGAACGGAAATTGTCGTCCGTCGTTGCCTAATGACGACTTGAACAAAATGCAACGCGCCTGCATGTTGGCCGTTGCGCTTCCATGAGCTCCGCCAAGCCTTTCGCGATCATTGTCGCGCTCCTCGCTTTGCTCGCCGGTTGCGGCGTACCCGGCAGCATCGGCGGTACGCACTATGCGTCGGAGTATGATTATGGCGAGTTTTACGCGGTCACCAACGGGCGGACCTTTCGCGTCGAAATCTCCGGCAATCCGTTTCCTGCTTTGTCGCAAGACGAGATGGAGCGCCGCCTTCTGCCGGTCATGCAGGCCAACAAGCCTCAGCCCAATCTCACCTTCACCTATGCCAAGCCCGCCGAGGAGCCACATCCCGACTATCGGCTCATGCTGGTCTTCGATCCTGCCAACGACCTGACCGCTGACCGTGTCTGCGCGGGCCAGATCCGCCACAAGCCGCGACCGACGCGGCCGTTCGATCTCTTCGCTGTCTACTGCCGAAACGATCTTGCCTTGTCACAGAGCACGGCGTGGACCCCGGCGACGGGTCCGGAAGATCCACGCGTCGGCCAGCTTTTCTCACATCTGTTCTCGGTCCTGTTCAATCCCTTCGAGCGGCCGCGGCCGCATCCTTTCCCGTTCCGCATATTCAGGCATTAGAAGCCCGCCGAGCTCGCCCGGCGGGCTTCTCCTCTGCGTGTTCGCACTATTGAACCATCACCTGGCCGGATGGCTCGAGAACCACAGCGACCTCGACACCGTTCTTGACCGCGCGTCCCCTCCAGGTGCCATCGGTATGATGACTGAGGCCTTTCACGTCGTTGAAGCCCGCAGCCTCGATCTGGGCACGCGCACCGGCCATGCCGGCCGTCCCGTTAGGCGAATCCAGAGCACCAGGTCGCGCGGTGCCCGTGGTCGGCGGCGGCAGCGCTCCGCTTCCCGTTCCCGGGTACGACGTGCCCGGCGGCGCGTTCGTTGCCCCAGGCTCCATCGGCGCGTTCTGCGCGTACGCGGCGGCGGACAAGCCAAAGATGGCAATGGTGGCGATCAAGGTCGATTTCATCTTCATCATTCCTTCTCCTTGGTGATGCATCCTCTCGCAATGCCCCTCGCAGCGCTCGGGTTGCGGGTCCGTCCGAGGTGATTTCCGGATGATTTGCGCCATGGGACGCAACCTCCTGGGGCAGTGGTGCCCGCGGCATCGACCGCAACCCCGCCACCAATCCGCACGTTCGGTTTGCATGTTGGTTGGAGGAAGGGACATGCCGACGAAGAAGCCGCGACACGACAAGGACGCGTCGGCGGGCCGCTACAGCGGCAGCGATCAGCAGGATGTCCCCGACTATGGCCACGCCGACCACAAGCAGGGCCGCGCCGGCAAGTCACATCCGGAGCAAGCGCGCCGGCCATGGCACGGCCCTCCAAACGATCGAGAAGGTCAATACGGCTATCGCCGCGACCAGGGGGCGTACGGCCGCAAGGTCGATGGCGAATCGCCGCCGGCCTCGCACTCGAAGGACGAGAGGCCACCGCGCCGACAGCGCGCGGAATCCGATCGTTGGGCCGATGTGCGGCCGGTGTGGAAGGGATGGAAGGGATGACCGAGCAAAAAGACCGCTCACGGTCCGACGACGTGCCCCTCGACGAGGCCGGCGCTTCGCGCCGTCGAGTGGTGGCCGGCGTCGCCGGAGCGGCCGCGGCCGCCCTGGCAGGCACCGCGTCCGCGCAGACGCACGGCACCAACCAGGCAGCGGCGCCGACGAGCGGAGCGGCCTCGCTCGAGAATCCGGTGGCGGAATATCTCAAGCCCCCGTTTAAGAAGCAGGAGCAGCCGTGGCCCGGCCTCGCCAGCAAGATGATGCCGCCACCGGATCACGGCGAACGGAGCTACAAGGGCTCGGGCCGCCTCGCCGGGCGCAAGGCCCTGATCACCGGCGGCGATTCCGGCATGGGTCGGGCGGCGGCCATTGCGTTTGCGCGCGAAGGCGCTGATGTCGCGATCAACTACCTTCCACCGGAAGAACCGGATGCCCGGGACGTCGCGCACTACATCGCGGAAGCGGGTCGCAAGGCGGTCACGCTGCCCGGCGACATCCGCGACGAGGCCTTCTGCAAGAAGCTGGTGGCCGATGCCGCGCAGCAGCTCGGCGGACTCGACATCCTGGTGAACAATGCCGCCCGACAGATCGCGCAGAAATCCATTTTGGACATCAGCACCGAGCAGTTCGACGAGACCTTCAAGACGAACGTCTACGCGATGTTCTGGATCACCAAGGCGGCAGTCCCCCTGATGAAGCCCGGCGCCACCATCATCAACACCGCGTCGGTCAATGCGTACGAGCCGAGCAAGTCGATCATCGACTACGCCGCCACCAAGGGCGCGATCATGATCTTCACCAAGGGCCTCGCGAAGCAGCTTGCCTCGCAGGGCATCCGCGTGAATGCGGTAGCGCCCGGACCGGTCTGGACGCCCCTGCAGGTGACGGGTGGGCAGACCATGGAGGCCCTGGCGAAGTTCGGCGCCAACACGCCGATGGGCCGACCCGGCCAGCCGGCCGAGCTGGCGCCGCTCTACGTGCTGCTGGCGTCGGGGGAGTCCAGCTACTCCACGGGCCAGGTCTTCGCCGCTGTCGGCGGACGCGGCGGCCCCTAGCTCAGTCCGCCGCTTTCGAGGCCTCCTGGCGCGCAAGCCATTCCTTCATGGCCTGCTCCATGGTCATGAAGACGGCGCCGCCGGCAGCAAGCTTCTTGATCAGCCGTTCCAGCATCATCATGCGGTGACCGCGACCGATCACGTGCGGGTGGAACGTGTAGGTGAGGACGCCGAACTCCGGACACACCTCGGTCATGTAGGTGAAGTCGTCGACGAAATTCTCCAGCACGCCGCCGGCGTTCATCAGGCCGGCCTGGATGGAGCCGTTGGGATTGCGCATGTATTCGAAGTGCGGGTAGTCGTCGAGCGACCAGCTTATCGGCATCTCGACCAGCCGCGTTTCGCGGCCACGCACGAACGGCTTCTTCAGCTCGACGACGTCGCCCTGGCGTGCGTAGTAGCAGTCGTAGTCGTGGCCCATCAGCGAACTGTCGTACTGGATGCCGTGCTTCAGCAGGAGCTCGATCGAATAGGGCGAAAGGTCCCAAGCGGGGGAGCGGTAGCCGCGCGCGACCCGGCCACTGATGCGCTTGATCGACTCGTTGCCGCGTACGATCTCCTCTTCCTCCTCCTCGCGTGAAAGCGCCACCGGCAGACGATGCGTCCAGCCATGATGAGCAAGCTCGTGCCCCGCTTCGACATAGGGCATCACCGCATGCGGCGAGCTGTCGATCGTATGGCCGGGCGTGAAGAACGTCGCCTTGATTTCGTATTTCGCAAGCAATGCGACGAGGCGCGGGATCACGACGATGTCGTATTCACCGCGTGACACTGCCGTCGGCGTCGTTTGTCCCCGGGCAATGAAGCCCGACAGGTGATCGTGATCGAACGTCAGACAGACAATGTGACGGGTCATGGGACGCTCCCTGGGAAGTTGTGCGAACATATCCCAACCGACGACGGCCGGTCATCCGGGGAGGTCTATCGATGTTGATGCTTCATCACGCCTGGCGGTCGAGCGCATCGCGGCGAGTCCGCCTTTGCCTGGCGGAAAAGGGCCTCGCCTACGAAAGCCG
>DATEID010000308.1:0-11318 GCA_035279245.1 Reyranella sp. | reverse complement strand
CAATCCCTTGGCGCGGGCGGTACGGATATAGTCCGAGCTCATGGCCTGGATCATGCCCGCACGCGTCAGCCGGGTGAGGGCGGGGATGGCCGAGAAAGCCAATACGACGCCCGGCATGATGTAGCTCTGCCAGGAATCCGTGCCGGAGATCGGCAGCCAGCCGAGCTTCAGGCCGAACAGGATCATCAGCAACAGGCTGAGCCAGAAGGAAGGCATCGCCTGGCCGAGCAGCGCAACGAGCTGCACGATCCGGTCGAGCACCGTGTTCTCGCGCACGGCCGCCAGGATGCCGAGCGGCAGCGAAATCGCCAGCGCGATCACGAGCCCCGTCAGGCCGAGCGTCAAGGTTATCGGCATGCGCTGGCCGATCAACGCCGACACCCGCGTCTTGAAGAAGTAGCTTTCGCCCAAATCACCCGTCGCCGCCCGACCGGCCCAATCGAAGAACTGGGTGACCAGGGGCCGGTCGAGGCCGTAGGCCTTGCGGACTGCCTCGACGTCGGCTTGCGTGGCACTCGGCCCGGCGATGGAAACGGCGAGATCGCCCGAGAGCCGGGTGAGGGCGAAGGCGAGGGTCATCACCGTCGCCGCGACGAGCAGCGCCACGATCAGGCGGCGGACAAGGAAACGAAACATGTGCGGCCGAAGATTAGAGCGATTCGCCTGGGAAGGCGACCATGCGACCTGCGTGCCAATGAGGCCGCGGCACCAATAGGCTGCGTGGACGGTGAACAATCGGTCATGTCCGGCGCTTGGCGAGCGTCCCGGGCTGCGATATGGGGGAGGGATGCCGGTCTTCACCAACCCGCGGCGCACGCCCAGTTTCGGTGTTGCGCCATCGCTGGAGGACATCGAAGCCATCGCCGCCGAGGCGCTGGCGACGATCCCGGAAGAATTTCGTCGGCATGTCGGAAACGTCCGCATCCAGGTCGACGACTTTCCATCGGACGAGGTCGAGCAAGCGATGGACCTCGACACGCCCTTCGACGTGCTCGGCCTCTATCAGGGCGTGTCGATGGTCGAACGCGGCGCGGGGCACATTGCCAACGACATCGACCGCATCTTCCTCTACCGCCGCCCGATCCTCGACTACTGGTGCGAGTCGCAGGACGACCTGTCGCACATCGTGCGCCATGTGCTGATCCACGAGATTGGCCACCACTTCGGCCTCAGCGACGACGACATGGAAGCGATCGAGGCCAAGGCCGAGGAAGAGTCGAAGCGGGCGAGACCGAACGCCTAGCGCTCTCGATCGAATCGGCCCTTTGCAAGGATCATTGATCTAGATTAGCTTCGGAAGACCCTGGGAACGCGTCGGCGGAGAAGCCAATGACGATCCCGAGTCCTTCCGATTTGAGTACCTTGAAGGCGCCGTTGATCGCCAAGCTGTCGCGGTTCGTCGAGCTTGCCGCCCGCGAGCGCGCGCACCTGGAGGAAATCCAGGCCGACTTCGTGAAGGTCCGGCCGGGCACCGACATCATCACGGCGGGTCATGCCTATCGCCACGTCTGCGTCCTCAATCGCGGCATGGCGATTCGTTACAAGGTACTCCATGACGGACGACGGCAGGTTCTCAGTCTCGTCCTGCCCGGCGACTTCGTCGGCCTGCCGGGCTGCTTGTTCGACAGTTGCCTTTACTCGATCGCGAGCCTGACCGAGGTCGTCTCGTGCTCCATTCCGTTCGCGACATTGTTCGACCTGTTCCAGCGCTATCCGCGGCTGGGCACGGCGATGTTCTGGCTGGCCGGTCACGAAGCCGCCCTGTACGCGGAGCATCTCGTGCGCGTCGGCCGTCAGTCCGCCTATGAGCGCGTCGCCCACCTTCTGCTGGAGCTTCTGTTTCGCTTGCAGATCGCCGGATGCGCCGCCGACGATCACTCCTATGCCCTGCCGATGACGCAGGAGCTCATGGCGGATGCCCTGGGCCTCAGCGTGCCACATGTGAATCGGACCCTGCGACGGCTGCGCGAGGACGGTCTGATCGCGGTCGAAGGAACCCGCCTCATCTGCCTCGATGTCGCAGCGCTCGCGCGGGTCTCCGACTTTGACCGCGCAAATATCGGCCGGCTGCGTATCCCCGGCCTCTAGACCCCAATTAGTTGATCACCTCCTTAATCTAGATCAACGACCCAGGTTAAGGCGGTCCGTTCCGCGTTGCGGCAGCGTATTTCGGCCAACTGGGGAGGCGCTTGCCGATTCGAGCCGATCGGCGTGGTCAAACTCGATCTCGGCGAAGCGAAGGGAAGCGCGCACTGCCACAACGAAAACGACAGGAGGCCACGTATGCGCAAGGGAGGCAAGACCACAAGCGTTCACACCGTATCGCGTCGAATATTCCTGAAGAGCACCGGTGCGTTGGCCGGAGCCGGACTTGCTCCGGCGGTTGGCGCGCCGTTCGTGTCGACGGCATTTGCCGCCGACAAGACGCTGACGATCCTGCTGTGGAGCCACTTCGTTCCCGCCTTCGACAAATGGTTCGATCAATTCGCCAAGGACTGGGGGACGAAGAACCACATCGCGGTTACCGTCGATCACATTCCGGAGCAGGATATCGCCGCGCGCGCCGCCGCCGAGGCGTCGGCCGGCTCGGGGCACGACCTGTTCATGTGGAACGGCGCCGGCGGGGCCCATCTCTATCGCAAGTTCCTCGTCAACATGACCTCGCTGGTCGAGGACTGCGAGAAGAAGTACGGCAAGGTCAGCACGATCGGCCGGCAGATCGCCTACAACGAAGACGACAAGACCTGGTCTGCATTCCCGGACTACTACATCAATGTCCCCGGCCAGTACCGCAAGGATCTGTGGGACGAGATCGGGATGGTGCCCGATACCTGGGACAACGTCCGTGTCGGTGGCGCCAAGCTGAAAGCCAAGGGCCACCCGGTCGGCATCTCGCTGGCGCACAGCAACGACCCCAATCTCACCTGGCGCGGCGTGCTCTGGAGCTACGGGGGCGCGGTGCAGGACAAGGAGGGCAAACGGGTCGTTCTCAACAGCAAGGAGTCGATCGAGGCGGTCAAGTTTGTCACTGCCCTTTACAAGGAGGCAATGACCAATCAGGTCCTGTCCTGGGACGACGCCAGCAACAACAAGTACATCGATTCGGGAGTCGCTTCGTTCATCGCCAACCCGATCTCGGCGTATCGCACCTGCCAGCAGATCAACCCCAAGCTCGCGGACAAGATCTTCTTCCTGAAATGTCCGAAGGGACCGGTCGCCCAGATGATGGGCGCCGCGTCGAATTGCTACGGCATCTGGAAGTTCGCCAAGAGCAAAGAGGCGGCGATGGATTTCCTGCGCTACTACGCTGCCAACTGGACCGACGCGTTCAAGGCGAGCACCGGGTACAACATGCCGATCTTCGCCAACATCGTGCCGAAGCCGATGCCGATCCTCTCCGACGATCCGACCTCGCATCCGCCCGACAAGCTGAAGATCACCGCGACCTCGGACGAGTGGAGCGCGGTCGCAGGCTATCCAGGCCCGGCCGGGCCGGCGACCGACGAGGTCTACAACGACTTCGTCATCTGCGACATGATGACGAAGGCCGCGACCGGCGCGATGAGCGCCGAGGACGCCGTGAAATGGGCAGCCGGGCAGTGCGAGACGATCTTCAAGAAGTGGCACACGGCCTGACCGACGATAGCTGGACCGCATTCTGATGCGTGCTCCGCGAGGCGGGCGGCCCTGCCGGTATCCGGCGCGGTCGCCCTCCCGAGCGAGAGTGGTTTCCCTTTGGCAGGAGAGGCTTCGATGGCTGCCGTGCGGACTACGGATATCGTCAAGCGATTCGAGGGGCTCGCCGCCGTCAATGGCATCAGCCTGTCGATTGCGGACGGCGAGTTCATGGTGTTGCTGGGCCCCTCGGGCTGCGGGAAGACGACGTTCCTGCGCATCATCTGCGGCCTGGAAAATCAGACGAGCGGCGATGTCTTCATCGGCGGGAATGTCGTCAACGAGCTGCCGCCGCGTGCCCGCGGCGTGGCGATGATGTTCCAGAGCTATGGGCTCTATCCCCACTACAAGGTGCGCGACAACATCGCCTTCCCGCTCCGGACGCAGCGCGTTCCCTCTGCCGAGATCAAGGTCAAGGTGGCATGGGCGGCCAAGCTGCTCGGCATCTCCCATCTGCTCGACCGTCGTCCCCGCCAGCTTTCGGGCGGCGAGCGCCAGCGGGTGGCGCTCGCGCGCGCCCTGGTCCGCGAACCGACGGTACTGCTTCTCGACGAGCCGCTGTCGAACCTCGACGCCAAGTTGCGCGCGTCGGCGCGCAACGAGATCAAGCAGTTCCAGCAGCGCGTCGGCACGACGACGATCTACGTCACCCACGACCAGGTCGAGGCGATGGGCATGGGCGATCGGATCGCAGTGATCGATGGCGGCAGGATACGCCAGATCGGAACACCGGCCGCGATCTATGACGATCCCGCCGATCGCTTCGTCGCCACCTTTGTCGGCTCGCCGCCGATGAACATGGTCGCCTGGAACGGCGGACATCTTGGTTTCCGGCCGGAGAACCTGTTGCCGCGGGAGATGGTCGAGGACGGCGAGGTGGCGGAATTCTCCTTCCGCGTCGAGCGGAGCGAGTACCTTGGCTCGGAGCGCATCTTCTACGGCAAGCTCGATGGGTTGCCCTCGACCGCCGAGATCACGGCGAAATTGCCGCCGGCGCACGTGAACTGGAAAAGCATTCGGCCCGGCGAGTGTCATCCGTTCGCCGTCCGCCGCAGCGCGCTTTGCTATTTCGACAAGGACGGCAAGCGCGCCGCCCTGCATTGAAGCGAGCATATTCCGATGGTCGCAATCACCGAAAAGCTCGCCAAGCCGCAATCAAGGCTTCAATTCGTCCTCGACAGGCCCAGGGTGCTCGGGGCGCTCTTCGTGTCGCCCGCGGTGCTCTACGTCCTGGCGCTGGTCGGCATACCGCTTTGTCTGGCGATCTACTATTCGGTCAGCGCTTACACCATCTACAACCAGGACTACAGTTTCGTAGGCTTGCGCAATTTCATCCAGATTTTCCAGGACGACGTGTTCCTCAGAACGCTGTGGAACACGTTTCTGTTCACGCTCGGCTCGCAGATTCTCGGGCTCATTCTCGGCAAGTTCGGGGCACTCGTTCTGCTGCGGCCGTTCCCCGGGCGCAAGCTCGTGCGGGCGCTGATCATCCTGCCGTGGGCGGTGCCGATCGCGATCGCAACGGTTGCCTGGGAGTGGATGTTCGATTCGCTCTACAGCGTGATCAACTGGATTCTGATCGCGCTCGGCCTGATGAATCCCGCCGATGCGCCGAACTGGCTCGGCGATCCGCATCTGGCGATGATCTGCGTGATCGTCGTCAATGCCTGGCGTTTCTTCCCGTTTGCGATCGTGATCTTCCTGGCCGGCATCACGGCGGTGCCGCAGGACGTGATCGACGCCGCGACGGTCGATGGCGCCGGCTTCTGGCGCCGCAACTACCAGATCATCCTGCCGATGATCGCGCCGATCGTCGTCGTCGGCCTGATCTTTGGCACGGTGTTTACCTTCACCGATCTGTCGATCGTGTATCTGCTGACGATGGGAGGGCCGGTCAACGCGACCTCGGTGCTGGGCTTCGAGGGCTTCCAGGTCGGCATATTGTCGGGCGACGTGTCGCACGGCGCGGCGATCTCGCTGGTTATGCTGCCGGTGCTGTTCATCCTGGTGGTCGTCATGTTGCGCTTCATCCGGCGGCGGGAGATCTGACATGTCGCGTGCGCTCGCCAACGTCGCCCGCGAAAGCGGATTCGCCGCCACCGTCGCCTTCTTCGTGATTTTGGCGGCCTTTCCGTTCTATTGGATGCTGATCACCGCGTTCAAGACCAACGCCGATCTCTACGACCTCAGCAACATGCCGCTCTGGTTCACCGATCCGCCGACGTTCGAACATATCAGGTATCTGTTCGAGAAGACGCTGTTCACCCAATGGCTGCTCAACTCGGCGATCATCGGCGTTTGCGTCGTGGCGATCACGCTGGTCTGTGCCGTACCGGCCGGATACAGCCTCGCGCGCATGACCGGCCGCAACGGCGAAGCGCTGGGCATCGGCATCTTCCTGACCTACCTCGTGCCGCCGACTTTGCTGTTCCTGCCGCTGTCGCGCATTATCACGATGCTCGGCCTGCAGGATTCGCTCTGGTCTCTGGTCTTGGTCTATCCGACCTTTACCATCCCGTTTTGCACATGGCTGCTGATGGGATTCTTCAAGGCGGTGCCGCGCGAGATCGAGGAGGCGGCGATCGTCGACGGCTGCAGCAATCTGGGTGCCTTCGTCAAGATGGTGATCCCACTGTCGGTGCCCGCCATCCTGACTGTGGTGATCTTCACGTTCACACTGACCTTGCAGGAATTCGTCTACGCCCTCACCTTCATCTCCTCGGCAGGGGAGAAGACGATCACTTTGGGCGTCGCCACCGACCTCGTGCGCGGCGACATCTATTTCTGGGGCGAGTTGATGGCGGGTGCGCTGATCGCGGCCATTCCGGTCGCCATCGCCTACAACTTCTTCCTCGACCGCTTCATCAGCGGCATCACCGGCGGCGCGGTCAAGTAGGCGCGTGGCGGCCGCTCGGCGCCGGCAGCCGATAGCGGCCGTCGACGAGCGCGCCATCCGGCTGGAAAAAGCGCGCCGTGCGTCGCTCGGCCAGCCAGCGGACGCCACGGGCGGGCACGGGGACAGGCGGATCGAAATGGTCGCCGCTCTCCGCCACGAGATCGAGGATCTCTGCCGGAACCGGCGCGCCGAGATCGGTGATGGCGATGAAGGCGCGATAGAGATAGTCGGTGCCGAACTGACCGAGATCTCGGCCCGGATAGCGCCACCCGTCGAGCACTTGTCCGAATGAGGGACCGGCCGCTGCGATCTCCGCTGCTGCATCGGTAAGGCCGGCCACGACGGCGTCCCGCTCCGCGCTGCCGAAGGCCCGCACATCGAAGCGACGGCCGACGTGCAGCCGCAAGGGCGCGAGCTCGTCGAGCACCGTGCGGTCGCTCTCCGCGAGTGTGCACTCCGCCAGGAAGGCAAGACCGGTGTCGAGAAGATCGAACGGTCGGTCCGGACGCGGCGGGTCCCAGTCGGCGGCCGGCTCGCGTGGCATCTCGGTGCGGGCGCGCATCAGCTCTCGCATCTCGAGGATGCGCCGTTCGTTGCGCTTGTCCGGCGTCTCGAGCAGGCTTCGGGCCTGCAGATTCCCCGCCGTCTCGAGGTCCTGTCGGGAGTCCGTCACGGCGATGCGCAGTTGCAGCCACACCGTGCTGGCCGGCGCAGACAGGAGCGTCACGCCATGCTCGACGTCGCCCTTCCAGGACGGAGCCGCGACGACGCAGGGCGGCGGGGTGTCGCCGCAAACGCGGCTGCTGACATGGGCGAAGGCATCGGTGAAGGGATCGATGAAGGCGGCGCTATAGAAGCGTTCGCCCATCGGCGGCAGCGTGAGGAAGAGCGGGCCGACCGACAGATCGAGCCAGGCATTGCCCGCCAATACGCCGTCCACGGGCGCCGCTCCCCAATAGAGATTGTTGAGCTTGCGGCCCTGCCGAACCGTATCGTCGTGACGGCGGGCGAACATCCGCGACAGCGGTGTGAAGTAGATGGCAGCCCGGCGGGCGAGCTCACGCAACCTGGCCTTGTCGGACGCGGACGCCGGGCAAGCGGCGAACGAGGTCGCGCCCGCCAGCAGAGCGCGCCGACCGAAGGTCATCCCTGCCGCTCCCGCTGCCGTCGCCGCTCCAGGACGAAGGCCGCGACCGCCCGCCACGGCTCCAGCGTCCAGAACGAGCGGGCGCGGCCGGATGGCGAGGCCAGCACGAAGACGACCGCGCCTTCCAGCTCGTCGGCCTGCCGACCGTAGGCGAGCGCCTTCATGCCGAGTCCGAGCGAGGCGGCGTTCTTGCTGGTGAAGGCGACGGCGGCCGGACGGTACTTGCGCAGCTTGGCGTGCAAGGCTTTCGCGTCCATCGCATGGGCGCTCAGCTCATGGTCGGAGCCGTACTCGATCTTGTTGAGATCGGTGAGGCCGATGCGCCAGGACAGCAGTTCGGGATAGCGCTGCGGCGTCAGCCGTTCGGGCGTGAGCCCGACCGCATACAACGTCGCCCAGAAGGCATTGCCGGGATTGGCGTAGTAGGCGCGGGCGGCGTATGAGGCCGGGCTCGGCGCCGTCCCACAGAAGACGAGATCGAGTCCAGGCGCCAGGAGATCGGGCACGAGGTGCTTCTGGGCGCACTCGCCGTCTCTTGCGGGAACCCGGGCCTGCTTCATCGGAGGATGATGCCTGAAGGCCTGCATCGCGAACAGACCGACGAATGCCCGACTGGCGAGACCTTGTTCGCCGGCACTCCATGGGCATGATGCCCGCTGGAGGAATGCATGAACAAGATCGACGCGGCGGACGAGGCACAGCTTCTGGACACGATCGACCGATGGATCGCGCGCGAGGTGGCGCCGCGCGTCAAGGAATTCGATCATGCCGACAAGTGGCCGGCCGAGATCGTCGAACAGATGAAGGAGCTCGGCCTGTTCGGCGCCACGGTGTCGCCGGAATATGGCGGGCTCGGCCTGCCGGCCACGACCTATGCCGAGATCGTGATGCGCATCTCCTCGGTCTGGATGGCGATCACCGGCATCTTCAACTCGCATCTGATGCTCGCGCTGGCGGTCGAGAAGTTCGGGACCGAGCCGCAGAAGCGGCAGTGGCTGCCCAGGTTCGCCTCGGGCGAGATCCGCGGCGGGCTGGCGCTCACCGAGCCGGATGCCGGCACCGATCTGCAGTCGATCCGCATGACGGCGCGGCGGGAGGGCGATCACTACGTCATCAACGGCACCAAGACCTGGATCAGCAACGGCATCGAGGGTTCCTGCTTTGCGCTTCTCGTGAAGACCAATCCCGAGGCGCAGCCGCGCTACTCGGGCATGAGCCTTTTCATCGCGCCCAAGGGGCCGGGCTTCAAGGTCGGGCGCAAGCTGGAGAAGCTGGGCTACAAGTCGATCGACTCGGGCGAGCTGGTGTTCGATGACTATCGAATTCCAGCGGATCACCTGATCGGCGAGGTCGAAGGCCGCGGCTTCACGCAGGTCGCGGGCGGGCTGGAGCTCGGCCGCATCAACGTGGCAGCACGCGGTGTCGGCATCGCCGAGGGCGCGCTCAGGCTGGCGACGAGCTACGCGCAGATCCGCAAGACCTTCGGCAAGCCGATCGCCGAGCACCAGGCGATCGCGCTGAAGCTGGGCGAGATGGCGACGCGCGCCCGGGCGGCGCGACTCCTCACGCTCGATGCCGCCCAGGCCTTCGACCGCGGCGAGCGCTGCGACATGGAGGCCGGCATGGCAAAGTATTTCGCCTCGGAGGCGGCACTGGAGAACAGCACCGAGTCGATGCGCATCCACGGCGCCTACGGCTATTCCAAGGAATACGACATCGAGCGCCTCTACCGCGATGCGCCGCTCACCTGCATCGGCGAGGGCACCAACGAGATGCAGCGCCTGATCATCGCCCGTCAGTGGCTGAAGCGGAACGCAGTCGTATGAACAAGCCGCTCGAAGGCATTCGCGTGCTGACGCTGGAGCAGTTCGGCGCCGGTCCCTACGGCACCATGTTTCTGGCCGAGCTCGGCGCCGAGGTGATCAAGGTCGAGCCGCCGGAAGGCGACCCCAGCCGTCAGGTCGGGCCGCACAAGCTCGGGGTCGACGACAGCGAATATTTCCAGGCGTGGAACCTCGGCAAGAAGAGCGTGACGCTCGATATCAAATCGCCGAACGGCCGCCGGCAGTTCGAGGCGTTGGTGAAGACCGCCGACTGCGTGGTGAACAATCTTCGCGGCACGCAGCCTGCCAAGCTCGGCCTCGATTATGCGAGCCTCGCATCGATCAGGCCCGCGATCGTCTGCCTGCACATCTCGGCCTACGGCCGCACCGGCGAGCGACGCGACTGGCCGGGTTACGACTTCCTGATGCAGGCCGAAGCCGGCTTGATGGAACTGACGGGCGAGCCCGACGGTCCGCCGGCCCGGGTCGGCGTGTCGATGATCGACAGCATGAGCGGCCTCGTCGGCACCGTGGGCCTGCTGAGCTGCCTCCTGCGCGCGCGCACGACCGGCAAGGGCTGCGACGTCGATACCTGCCTCTACGACGTCGCCATGCATCAGCTCACCTATCCCGGCCTCTGGTATCTCAACGAGGGGGATGTCTCGCCGCGCCTGCCGCGCAGCGCCCACCTCTCGCTGGCGCCGGTCCAGACCTTTCCGACCAGTGACGGCTGGATCTACATCATGTGCATGACCCAGAAGTTCTGGCTGTCGCTTTGCGACGCGATCGGTCGGCGCGACCTTCTGGACGATCCGCGCTTCCCCGATCCCAATACCCGGGCGCGCAACCGCGCCGCCCTCACCGAGGCGCTCGATCCGACCTTTCGCACGCGCACCACCGACGAATGGCTGGCGAAGCTCAACGGCCTCCTGCCGGCGGCGCCGGTCTATCGCCTCGACCGGGCGCTCGACAGCGACTTCGCACGCGCCTCGGGCATGGTTTCCTCGGTGCCGCATCCGAAGAAGGGCGAGCTGCGCGTGCTCGCCAATCCCATCCGCATCGACGGCGAGCGGCTGGCGCAATCGGCCTGCACGTCGCTAGGCGCCGACAATGAGACGCTCCTGGAAAGACCGTCATGAAGCTCGAAGGCATCAAGGTCGTCGATCTCTCCTGGTTCCTACCGGGGCCTTATCTCACCACCGCGCTCGCCGATCACGGCGCGGAGGTGATCAAGGTCGAGCCGCCGGCCAATGGTGACCATGGTGGCGATCCCGGTCGGCATATCCTGCCCGAGGACGAGCGGACCTCGGTCTTCTTCCGTAACATGGCGCGCGGCAAGAAGAGCGTGGTGATCGACCTCAAGAGCGAGCAGGGCCGCGCCGACCTCTTCCGGCTCTGCCGCGAGGCCGACGTGATCGTGGAGTCCTTCCGCCCGGGCGTCGCGGTCCGCTTCGGCATCGGCTACGACGCGGTGAAGGCCGAGAATCCGGGCATCGTGTACTGCTCGATCTCGGCCTTCGGTCAGGATGGCGCCTATCCCGGACGCGCCGCCCACGATCTCGCACTCGAGGCGATGACCGGCGTGCTGAGTCTCACCCTGGGCGACGATGGGCGGCCGGCCATTCCCGGCATTCCTATCGCCGACGTGGTGAGCGGGCTGCATGGGTTGAGCGGCGTGCTGATGGCGCTGCTGCGGCGG
Source organism: Reyranella sp. (assembly GCA_035279245.1). GTDB lineage: Bacteria > Pseudomonadota > Alphaproteobacteria > Reyranellales > Reyranellaceae > Reyranella. The sequence goes on along the minus strand of DATEID010000308.1, from coordinate 78 downwards.
CAGAACACGGGTAAGGGCGACTATATCGATGTCTCCATGCACGAGGCATTGATGGCGTCCTGCGCCAATGTCGTCGGC
>DATEID010000307.1:0-6512 GCA_035279245.1 Reyranella sp. | reverse complement strand
GACGGAGACCAGCGTCACTCAGTCGGGCGCGCCGGGCGTCTTCGCGCTCGACTACCGGCCCGCGGCGACCACCTCGCTGCCCCTGTTCCTGGGCGCCCAGTTCGATCTGCAGAGGCCGATCGACGGCAGGCCGCTCGAGGCCTCGCTGCGCGCGAGCTGGGTGCACGAGTTCATGACCAGCCGCGGCGTCACGGCGGGATTCACGGCGCTGCCGGGAACCTCGTTCATCGTCGACGGCGCGCGCGCGGCGAGCGACGCGGCGCGGCTCGACCTCGGCCTCAGCTATGCCCTCGGCGACCGCACGTCGCTGTTCGCCAGCGCCAGCGCCGAGCTCTCCGGCCGCAGCCAGAGCATCGCCGGCACCGCGGGAGTGAAATTCTCCTGGTGACGGAGCCGGACCTCACATGACCCATCTCGATGCCTTTCTTCATGTCAGGATCATCATCGGCATCGTCACCGGCCTCGCCATTTCCCGCCTGCTGACCGGTCTGGCGCGCGTCGTGCGGCGCGCCGAGTGGAAGGGCAGCGGCGCGCTCCATGTCGGATGGGCGTTGTTCCTGCTGCTGTTCATCGTCCACTTCTGGTGGTTCGAGCTCGGCCTCCTGAAGATCGAGAAATGGACGTTCGAGCTCTATCTCTTCGTGATCTTCTACGCGATCCTGCTGTTCTTGATCTGCACGGTGCTCTTTCCCGACGACGACGACGAATACACGGACTCGGAAGAGAGCCGGCGGCGACAGCAACGATGGTTCTTCGGCCTGCTGGCCGCCGTCTTCGTCGTCGACCTCGCCGACGCGGTCTTCAAGGGCGCGGCCCATCTCGCGGCGCTCGGCCCCGAATATCTCGTGCGGACGGCCCTGTTCTGCGTCCTCTCGCTCGCGGCGGCGATCGTCGCCAACCGGATCTTCCAGGTCGGCTTCCTCGCCCTCGGCCTGGTCTACCAGATCGTCTGGATCGTCCGTCAGTTCGACATCGGCGTGCTGCCCTAGGCCTAGCCGGCAGAAGAAGATTGCGCCACTGGAGTGGCGCGCTCCGATGATGGAAGATCCCTCGCTTTCGCTCGGGACGACGCGCTCTCTTGCGACAAGAGCAGGTGTCATCGCGACGCGGAGCCGAAAGATTGCGCCACTGGAGTGGCGCGCTCCTCCGAGCGCTCAGGGGAGCGCGCAACTCCAGTTGCGCTCATGCGCTCGAGGATCGCCTGTCGACGCCGGGAATGAACGCTGACCTCGTCCTGCTCCTCGCCCCCGTTAGGGGGAGAGGCGGGGAGAGGGGGCGACGCACGGCGTGGGTCTTCGCGGCCCCCTCACCTAACCTCTCCCCCGAGGGGGAGAGGGATATGAACATGAGGAAGAGAGACCAGGGCCTCACACCACGACGCCGGCCATCGCCTGGGCGGCGCGCATCTCGAGGGTGCGGTCGACGGGGAGGGGGGCGCGGCGGACCCAGTCGATCAGCTCGCGCATGCCGTCCTCGAAGCGGCGCTTGGGGCTCCAGCCGAACATGTGCTGCATCTTGCCGATGTCGGCGAAGCAGTGGCGGATGTCGCCGATGCGGTACTTGTTGGTGATCTCGGGCGCGATGTTCTTGTGCAGCTTCTCGGCCAGCACGCGGGCGACGCGGTTCACGGTGATCGCCTCGCCGCTGCCGACGTTGAAGGCGTCCCACACCTCGCGCTCGGAGGTGATGGCGTGCATGAAGGCGTCGGTGACGTCCTTCACGTGCACGAAGTCGCGCTTCTGCTCGCCGTCCTCGTTGATCATCGGCGCCTGGTCGTTCAACAGCCGGCCGATGAAGATGGCGGCGACGCCGGTGTAGGGGTTGCTGAGCGCCTGGCGCGAGCCGTAGGCGTTGAACAGCCGCAGCGCCACCGTCGGGATGCCGCGCGCCTTGCCGTGCACCAGGAACATGCGCTCGTGCACGTACTTGCCGAGCGCATAGATCGAGGCCGGCTCGAGCACCTTGTCCTCCGCAGTCGGCACCGGGCTGAACGGATTGCCCGCGCCGTCGGTGACCTCCCACTGGCGGTTCCTGAGCTGCTCCATGCTGCGCTCGCGCACGCGCTCCTGCCGGCGGCCGCCCGGCGCGACGTAGGAGCCCTCGCCGTAGATCGACATGCTGGACGCCACGACCATGCGCTCGAGCGAATGGCGCTTGGTGTTGTTCAGCGCCTCCATGATGACGGCCGCGCCCAGGTCGTTGTTCTGGGTGTAGAGGTAGGGATCCGTCGCGCTCTGGCCGACGCCCACCGACGCCGCCATGTGCACGAGGTGCGTGACGCCGTCCTCGAGGATGTTGCCGACCAGGCCGGGCTCCAGCACGTTGCCCTTGATGCGGATGGCCTTCTCGTTGAGGTAGGTCGGCCAGCCGTCGGCGTCGTTGTCGCCGTCGGCATGGACCTGCGGCAGCAGCGCGTCGAGCACCGTCACCTTGAAGCCGCTGCCGATCAGGTCGTCGACCAGATGCGAGCCGATGAAACCGGCCCCGCCGGTCACGAGCGCATGCTTTTCCTTCGTAGCAGACATTTTCCACACACCCTTTCAGTCCCAGGTTTTCCCTTCACACACCGCCGGTTCCCACACCGACGGATCACACTCACACTCGCACACTCTGCACTGTCGGTTCCCACACCGGCCGTGCTTCGCATGCGAACTCTCGAACTACGCGGCCTCGTTCGCGGCGCCCGGCACGCCTATGGAAGCGCCCGGCGGCGGAGCGATGATGCGGTTCTTCGAGTCGTAGCCCAGCGTGCCGCGGCGGATCAGCTCGGGCACCAGCTCGCGATTGCGGTCGAGCTTCAGCGTGCGTTCCCACACCAGCCCCTCGTCGCGGCGCCACATGCGGAAGCCGACCACCAGCGGCAGCGTCCAGAACGTCCACCATGCCATCAGGAACAGCGGATTGACGCGCAGCATGAAGCGGGCGCGGCGCCAGAGGCTGGTCTCGACGAGCCGCGTGCGCATCCAGGTATTGATGTAGAGGCAGGTGAGCGACGTCGCGAGCATCCAGAGGTTGGCGAGCGCGATATAGACCGTCCAGCCCGGAAGCTGGTCGGCGCCGGAGAAGAAGTTCCACGCCATCCAGACGCCGACCGGCAGGCCGATGACGTTGAACGACAGGCTGAGGCACGGCACGAAGATCGCCCAGGCCTTCAGCTTCTCGGTGAAGGTGAAGTCCATCGCCTCGAGCGGCCCGGTCAGGCTCTGGAAGAAGCCGGCCACCCAGCGCTTGCGCTGCAGGATGCAGGTCGACAGCGCCTTGGGAGCCTCCTCGATCAGCGAGCCCTCGATGATGCCCAGCCGCCTGCCGTTCTTCCAGAAGCGCATGCCGACTTCCGGATCCTCGATCGTGAGCCAGGGATGGAAGCCGCCCAGCGCCAGCAAGTCCGACGCCTTGAAGATCAGGCCCTTGCCCAGCACCCAGTACGGGTTGCGGCCGTTGCTGGAGAGGTGCTGGTACTTGAAGCCGTCCCACGCCATGTGGTCCATGGCGCAGAAGGTGGCGGTCCAGCTGTCGAGCAGGTTGCCGGCGATGTTCTTGGCCTGCAGCACGTCGTACTTGCGGATGCCGATGGCGGCGGCCAGGAAGTGATCCTTGGGCGGCGCCGAGTCGGCATCGATGTAGCTCACCAGGAAGTCGTTCCCGCGCTCGAGCAGCGTGTTGTAGAAGGCATAGATGAGCTGGCGCGTCTTCTTGGGCGGCAGGTCGCGGTTGCCGGCCCGCAAGCCCTCGTGCCACCAGTAGGCGGCCGGCTTGCCGTTCGGCAGCCGCACCGTGTCCCACGAGGTCCACACCACGTTCCACGACGGATCGCTGGTCGGCGGCACGACCAGCAGCTCGAGGAAGTCGAACTGGTCCTGGAGTTCGCGCAGCGACGCCACCGTCGTCTCGTCGGACGCGTTGGGAATGGCGATCACCTTGTAGCGGTGGCGCGGATACTCCATCTTCGCCAGCGCGCGCAGCGTCGTCTCCATCGTCTCCCGCGCTTCCTTGAGCACCGGATAGAACATGACGATGAACGGCCAGTCGGCATCGTCGCCGCGGCGCAGATCGGCCTCCTCGCGCATGTCGACCATGTTGATCGGCAGCGAGAAGAGATAGAGGTCGGCCGCGAAGGTCAGCGCATAGACGGCCTGGACGGCGAGGAGGGCGCAGAGGCCGACCTCGTGAGCGGTGATGAAGTCGAGCACGGCAATCCCCCAGTCAGTTCGAGGCGACGGCCGGCGCGGCCGCGGGGGCAGCCGGCGTCGGGTAGCGGTACAGGACGACCGGGTACGCGGCCTTGCGCGCGCGGTTCGTGCTCTCGACCTTGAACTTGCCGTGGATCGTGCCCTTCGCGTCGGGCGGCCCGAACTCGAAGGAGTAGAAGTTGTCGAGCCAGGGCTGGTCGGTGTCGAGGAACATGCGGCCGCCGTCCATGCGGCCCCACCAGTTGGCCTTGCCCATGCCCTGGAAGTTGGTCATGTCCTCGCCGGCGCCGAGGTTCCAGACCCACCAGTTGTTGGCCTTGCCCTGCTGGATCTCCTGGACGACCAGGCCGACGCACATCGTTCCCGACGAGCCGCCCAGCATGACGTCGCCCTTCCAGACGCCGTAATAGGGCCGGTCCTGCGGTGCCGCGGTATCGGACGGCTTGATATCGTAGGCGATGCGCTCGTCGCACAGACGGACGTGGCGCGCGTTTGCCTGGAGGGACGTCTTTTGCGGCGCTTCCTGCATCGAGCAGGCGGCCGCCAGCAGCGATCCGAGGATCGCACACGACATGCGTTTCATATGGTCCACACACCTTTTTGTCCCGACCCCTCGGGACGCTTGTCCGCCCCGACCCCTCGGGACGAACACAGGCGTGCTTATGCCCGAGCAGCATGGGAAAGTCTGCATCTGAAGTGTGATTTTTGTTGGAAAATTGTAACGATTGTAGCGGCTTGCCCGCCATCGTTCAGCTTCGCACTGAACCGGCGGAGCATGAGCGCCACGAACAGGAAACAACGACCCCGCGCCCAGCCCCTTCCGTGTTCATCCCGAGCGAAAGCGAGGGATCTTTAGCAGCGCCGATCAAAGATCCCTCCCTTCGGCTTCGCTCAGGGCAGGCGCTGCGCTCGGGATGACACAGCCTTACCGCGACGTACCCGTTTCATCCCCGCCGGTCGGCGACGCCGGTGGCCAACTCCAGTGGCGCAATCTTTTCTGCTCTTTCTAACCGACCTTTGGCAGGCGCAGGTTGAGATGGCCGACCCTGCTCGACCAGCGGACGGACGGCAGGTGCGGGCCGGGTCGCGGATAGAGCGTGTCGGCGGCAAGCGGCTCGAGGCGAACGTGCTCGGCCAGCTCCGGGCGCGCCTCGTTGCGGCTGTATTCCAGATAGGCCCGCTTGCGGCCTGTCAGCGCGAGGATGAAGCCGGCCGCCAGCAGGCCGTCATGCGCGAAGCTCCAGCGCGCCTCGACGCTCTGGATGTCGTGCGGCTCGAGACCCTGCGCCACTGCCAGGGCGAGGGCACGCATGAAAAGATGGATGTCCGACACCGCCGGGCTAGCCGCCATCCGGTCGGACTCCTGCCGCCATGGATTGATGATGCATTCCCCTGTCGTGCGGCGTCCAAGCCTTGGGCCGCACGGCACCATCGCGAGCAAAGTCGGCGAAGGTGCGGCGTGAATATGCAGGGAGGCTGTGTCACCGCCCCTCATCTAACCTCCCCTAACGGGCAGGGCTATCGCAGTTGAGACGATTCCGTCATCCCGAGCGGAGCGCAGCGAAGCCGAGGGACCTTTCTTGTCGGTATTGTTCCCGGCGCGATGAAGCAAAAAGAGGTCCCTCGACTTCGTTCCCTTCGACTTCGCTCAGGGCAGGCGCTTCGCTCACTTCGCTCGGGATGACGACGTTTTCTGTCATACGCGATAGCCCTGCCCCCAAGGAACTATGAGAGAAGGTGCGCTCGTCTCTTTCTCCTCTCCCCGACAAGGGGGAGAGGTTGGGTGAGGGGGCGCGAGCATCGCGATCACCGCTGGAATGGATGAAGGCCGGCGTCTCTTCGTCAATCGAGACGCGTGAGTCGTTTGATCGTGAATTTTCAGGCGCCAGATCAGCCGGCGCCTTCAGGATGCGCGTCATATGGTCGGACTGCAAATGCGCCATGGCTGACTCGCGATCCGTCCATCGTTCAATCAGAACGAAGGTGCTGGGCTCTTCGCTGCGATACCATTCGTATCGCTCGCATTCGCTTGAGCCAGGCTTCGATGAAGCCTATCTAATTCCCGGATTCTGCAGGAAACGGCAGGAACCCACGATCTCCGCTTCTTGATCGAGCGAAGCCATGGAACGAACAACCCTGGAGCGTCAGGCTGAGGCCATCGAGCGCTGGAAGGCGCGCCGCGGCGTAAGCGGCCGCGACTACGTTCCGATGAACAGCGGAGCGAGTCGCACCGAGTCCAAGCGGAAACTTCTGCGCGCTCTCGCCGAGGATGCACAAGCGCGAAACGAACCGACGCGCTTTGTCGCGAAGGGGTGACGGACA
>DATEID010000306.1:0-8359 GCA_035279245.1 Reyranella sp. | reverse complement strand
CCGCTTGAGGTCTGCCGAAGGGCTCATACGGTGTCAGATATCGATTTCTTGTTAGTGGCGCGCTGCTCTGAGCGCTCATCGGAGCGCGCAACTCCAGTTGCGCTCTTCTCTCCTCAGGGCGCCGCGGTAGGGTCGGCGCGGAGGCTGAGGGTCTTGCCGGCCTTGTCGCGTTCGAGGTGCAGGAACGGCAGGCCCGACGGCAGCGGCGCATCGCCGGTGAGCGGCGTGTCGAACTCGCGACCGATCTCGCCGAACAGCTTGAGATAGAGCCGCCATTCGACCGCGTTGGGGTCGAGCGGCACGCGCACCGTCTCGCTCCAGTCGAGCGCGCGCACGCCGGTCTTCACGGCGTTGTCCTCGGCGCGATCCTGCACCAGCGTCGCCTCGAACCGGCCGATGGTCGCGGTGCGCGCCGCGGCGTCGGCCGGCTTGGCCGTGACGACGAGACAGATCTCGCCGGGCTTCTCGTCCTTGGCGAACTCGACCGTGCCCTCGTTCAGCGTCTCGTCGCCGAGGTCGCCGTGCCAGCCCAGGCGCTGGATCTCGACGATGCTCCGCTGCGTCTTGTCGAAGCGCGTACCGGCCGGCGGATCGAAGCAGTGACGCACGGTGGCGGTCTTGCCGGCGTCGGCGCGGGCCAGGATCTCGGGCGACATCAGCGTCCTGGACTCGGGCACCATGGTGCGCACCTTCTGGTCGAGCGCGAACTGGCCCGGCCGGTCGGGCAGCACGACGAACAGGAGCTGGTAGCTCGCGGAACGGCCGCCGCGACGGAAGGCGAGCGTGCCGACGGCGAAGGTCGAGCGCACCGCGTCGGTCGCGAAGGCCGAGCGCGGCACCGAGAAGTGGAGCCGAAGCGGCGTCACGCGCGCGGGCCCTTGCCACGCGCCCATCGTCAGCACGGGCGGGCTAGCGCCCTCGTCGAATCCCACCGCCGCGACCTCGATCTCGACCGGCGGATCGTCGGCCGGGGCGGCGAACGGCGGCACGTAGCGCGGCATCAGGCTCGAGGGTGACGGATCGACGGTCGGCGCCGCCTTGCCGAGCGTCTCCTTGGCGAGTTCCTCTTTCGTCGGTGGAAGCGCTGGAACCTGCTCCGAGCTCGAAGGCGATTGCGGCGCCAGCGCGAGCTCGCCGCCCGTGCGGCGCGGCGGCACGAAGCGCGGGCTGAACTGCAGCACCAGCGGCCGGCCGTCGCCCGCCATCTTGTCGAGCGCCGCCTGGGCCTGCTGCCGTGGCTCCTCGACCGCGTGCCGCGCGCCCTCGCCCGGTCTCACCAGCGCATCGCCCAGCGCCGCGTCGAGCGCATCGAGAGCGGCGAAGGCCTCGCGCTGCAGCGACGGCAGGCTGGCGAAGGTGCGCTCGCGCTGTCCCTCGGTGCGCACGGCGAGGGCGTCGGTGAGCAGGCTCGCGACCCGGAAAGCGTTTGCGAGCTCGACCCGGCTTTCGCCGTCGGCCTTGGCCTGCAACGCCGCGCGCGTTGCCTGCAGATTGCCGACCCGCTCGCCCACGGTGACGCCTTGCGGCGGCGCCTCGTGGCCCGCCAGCAGCCACGCCGCCACCACGATCAGGAGCGCCAGCATCGCCGCGACGGTCGCGCGCCACGGCCGGCGGCGCTGTTTGGCGACGACCACGGGCAGGTTCCGGCCGTTCGTCATGCGGCGCGTTCTAGCACGCCGCTCGAACCGGCAAGGCGCGCCCCTGCGTCGCGCTGCTTCATGTTCCGCCTTCGCAGCCCCCTCTCCCAACCTCTCCCCCTAGCGGGGCGAGGAGGAAGAAGAGAGCCGAGAGACTCCAGCTTCTTCATATCCCTCTCCCCCTCGCGGATAGGAGGAAGAAGAGCGGCAAGAGACTCCATCTTCTTCATATTCCTCTCCCCCTTGGGGGAGAGGCTAGGAGAGGGGGTGACGCACGAGCCTTCGCAGCCCCCTCTCCCAACCTCTCCCCCTAGCGGGGGCGAGGAGGAAGAAAGAGAGGCATGAGGCTCCATCTTCTTCATATTCCTCTCCCCTTGGGGGAGAGGCTAGGTGAGGGGGTGACTCGCGAACTCAGTACGAGAACAGCACCGGCAGCGGCGAGTGCAGGATGAGGTGGCGGGTCATGCCGCCGAAGATCATCTGGCGCAGCCGGCTCTGGGTGTAGGCGCCCTTCACGATCATGTCGGCGCCGCCCGCCACCGCCGTGTCGACGATCGTCTGGCCGGCCGAGCGCGTGGCGGGCTTCACGTTCTGGCTCGTGACCTTGAGCCCGTGCGCCGCCATCGACTGGGCGATCTCGGCCGCGGTCGGGCCGGGCACGCCCGCGCCGTCGACGCTCATCACGTCGATCGACTCGGCGCCGGTCAGCATCGGCATGGCGAGCGAGATCGCTCGCGCGCTCTCGGTCGAGCCGTTCCAGGCGAACAGGATCCGCTTGCCCACCATGCCCTGGAAGCCCTGCGGCACCACCAGCACCGGCCGTCCCGAATCGAACAGCGCCGTCTCGAACACGCTCTCCGGCATCTTGGGCAGCGGCCCGGGCTGCGGCATCACGATCATGTCGAAGGCACGGCCGATCAGGCCGATCGCGGTCGGGCCGCTGTCGTCGGCGGCGCGCCATTCGGACACGAGGCCGGCCGCGCTCTGCTCGAAAGTCTGGCGCACCGCCGCCACGCGCTGGCGCTCCTCGGCATCCTCGGCCAGCCCGCCGCCGATCGGCGCGCCCATGCCGGCATCGGCCCACGCCATGCTCATCACGCCATAGGAGGGCGGCTCGAGCCCGACCAGCTTTGCCTCGAAGGCGCGGGCCAGCTTCGCCGCCAGGATGAAGGCGGCCGGATCCTCCGCCGCCCAGGCCATTGTCAGGATCGATTTCATGATCGTTCTCCCTGCTGTCTCGACGATAGCACGACCACGCGATGCCATTGATACAATACGTTCATTGAGTCGGTCAGCGATTTCAATATTTTACCCGAAATACCTCGATCCATTTAAGAGGTATCCGACTAGTTCCGTAACCGGCCAAAGATAAGTTAATTCATTTGGAGATACTCATGCTGTCCATTTTTCGCAGTCTGATGAAGAACACGGATGGCGTGACCGCCATCGAGTACACGCTCATCGCCGCTCTGATCGCTGTCGCCGCCATCACCGCGATGACCACGCTCGGCAAGACCGTCAGCAACGTGCTGAGCAACGTTGCCGGCAACATGTAAGCGGCTGCGCCCGGCGCGTTGATACGGCCAAAGTAAAAGCGGCGCGCAAGCGCCGCTTTTTCTTTGGCTTCCTTGCGACAAACCATACCAACGTTACCTTGGTTCCGATCGACTGAAGCCGTAACCTCCGCCGATGCCGTCGATCCTCTATCGCCTCCTGTCGGACGAGCGGGCCGTGACCGCGATCGAATACAGCTTGGTCGCGCTCCTGATCGCCACCGCAGGTATCGTCAGTATGACCAATGTCGGCGGAAAGCTCCTCAACCTTCTCGAACAAGTCGCCGCTGCGTTCCCCTGATGCCGACCTTCTTCCTCATCCGCCTGCGTCGCCTGCTGGCCGACACGCACGGCCACTCCTTCGTGCAGTACAGCTCGCTGGCGCTTTTGCTCGCGATCGCCGCCCTCGCCGTCTGTGTCCAGTTCGGCCACGCCGCCCCGCCATAGCCTCCCCCTCACCCACCCTCTCCCCCTCGCGGGGGAGAGGAGCACGAAAGGCAGCTTCTTCTTCCTCATGTTCCTCGCCCCCGCAAGGAGAGAGGAGGATGAAAGGCAGCTTCCTCTTCCTCATGTTCCTCGCCCCCGCTAGGGGGAGAGGTTAGGAGAGGGGAAAGTGAAGGCTCATCCAGCTCACCCGATGCCGCTGGCCTTCGGGACGACCCAGGCGAAGCGGTCGGAGAGCGCGGCGAGGGTGATCTTGTTGATCGCCTCGGCGCTGATGGTGGCGCCGTTGGTGGCGTCGGGCAGGTCGCGCGTGGCCACGGTGTCGGCCGCGACAGTGCACATGAAGCCGTGATCGGTGGCCGAGCGCACGGTGGCCGAGATGCACATATGCGTCATGAAGCCGCCCACGATCAGGTTCTTGCGGCTGGCGCCGGCGAGATGCCTGGCCAGCTCGGTGCCGGCGAAGGCGTTGGGCAGGCCCTTGTCGACCACCGTCTCGCCGTCGCGCGGCGCGAGCTGCTTCACGATCTCGTAGCCCGTCGAGGACGGATTGAACGCCTTGCCCGGCCCCTTGTGCCGGACATGGATCACCGGCGCCTTGGCGCTGCGCGCCTTGTCGAGCAGCACGGCCAGTGCATCGACGGCGGCCTGCACGCCGTTGAGCGGCAGCAGCCCGTCGGTGTACTCGCGCTGCGCATCGACGATCAGCAACACCCCGTCCGCCATCGTCGCCGGCGTCGGCGCCAGACCCGACATCTGCAGCATCGTCATCGCCATCGTTCCCACCCCTTCCCACGCTAAACGGTTGTGTAAACCTGTTCGATATCAACGCCGAACACAACCGCTTTTGCAAGTCCCACGAACGCACATGAGAGACGCCCTCCTTGCGCCTGAGACATCTGCCTTTTTCAGCAGTGCCGACTCTTGACCGGCGACGCCTGGTCATCGACTGTGCCGCGCCATGAGAGCCCCCATGAAAGCAATCGTCGTCGGCGGCGGCATCATGGGACTGGCGACCGCCTGGGCGCTCGCGCGCGAAGGTTGCGATGTCGGACTGTTCGAGCAGGCCGATCTGCCCAACACAACCGGCTCCTCCTTCGATGCGCATCGGTTGATCCGCCATCCCTACGGCACGCAGGCGGGCTACGCGCGCATGATCGACGATGCGCTGGCGGCCTGGGATCTCTTGTGGGACGAGCTCGGCCAGCGCCTTTATGTGCCGACCGGCACGCTGGCCTTGAGCGGCAACGGCGCGCGCTGGGCCGAGCAGTCGGCGACAACGCTTGCGGCGATCGGTCGCCCCATGACGGAGATCCCGGTCGCCGAGCTGCCGCGCCGTTTCCCGCTGCTCGAGACTGGCGGCGTCGAGCGCGCTTACTGGCTCGATACCGGCGGCGTGCTTTTCGCCCAAGACATCGTTGTTGCCCTGGCGCGACGGCTCGCGAGCAAGCCCGCCGTCGCCCTGCATCCGCGAACACAAATCCGTGAAGTCGATCTCGATCGCGCGCGCATCGTCACCGAGGCCGGCAACACGCACGACGCCGACGTCGTGATCGTCGCAGCCGGCGCCTGGGTCGCGCGACTGCTGCCGTCGCTCGCCAACCGCCTCGTGCCGTCGCGCCAGGTCGTCGCCTACTTCGACCTGCCGGCCGAGCAGCACGCCGCCTGGACCAAAGGGCCGATGATCATCGAGCAGACGGGCGACGTCGGTCTCTATCTCGTGCCGCCGCGACAGGGACGCGGGCTGAAGGTCGGCGACCATGCTTTCAGCCGCACCGGCGACCCGACAGCCGGACGCGAGGCGAGCGTTGCGGAGATCGCGCCCCTGCTCGAGCGCTGCCGAAACTTGCTGGCAGGTTTCGAGCGTTGGCGTATCGAGCGGCTGAAGACCTGCTTCTATACCGTCACCGAGGACGAGCGCTTCGTCGTCGAGAAGCAGGGCGCGGCCGGCTGGGTGATGTCGCCCTGCTCGGGCCACGGCTTCAAGTTCGGCGCCCTGATGGGCCTGGAGCTCGCCCGCACCATCGTCTCCGACCGCGACCCCGTCCGCCACGCCCGCTGGGCGGCCGGGCTCGAAGGCGATACATCATGCTGAAGCGACATGCGTCGCCCCCTCACCCGCCCTCTCCCCGATCGGGGGAGAGGAGTAAAAAGAATGAGCATCGTCCTCATGTTCCTCTCCCCCGCGAGGGGGAGAGGCTAGGAGAGGGGGCGACATCAAGGAGAAAGAGTCCGCCATGCCATCGCGCAAGACGAAGAACAACGGCCCGACCGGCCTGCGGCAGGGGCTCGCCACCTATGGCGATGCCGGGTTCTCGCTGTTCCTGCGCAAGGCGTTCATCAAGGCGGCCGGCTATTCCGACGATGCGCTCGATCGGCCGATCGTGGGCATCACCAACACCTTCAGCGACTACAACCCCTGTCACGGCAACGTGCCGGACCTGATCGAGGCGGTGAAGCGCGGCGTGATGCTGGCGGGCGCCCTGCCGATGGTGTTTCCCACGGTGTCGATCCACGAGAGCTTCTCCCATCCCACCAGCATGTTCCTGCGCAACCTGATGGCGATGGACACCGAGGAGATGATCCGCGCTCAGCCGATGGACTCGGTCGTGCTGATCGGCGGCTGCGACAAGACCATCCCCGCCCAGCTCATGGCCGCCGCGAGCGTCGACCGCCCCGCCGTCGTGCTGCCCGTGGGGCCGATGCTGGTCGGCCATTTCAAGGGCGAGGTTTTAGGCGCCTGCACCGATTGCCGGCGGCTGTGGGGCCAGTACCGCGCCGGCACCTTCTCCGAAGGCGACATCGAGCGCGTGAGCGAGCGGCTCGCGCCGACCAAGGGCACCTGCATGGTGATGGGGACGGCCAGCACCATGGGCTGTCTGGTCGAGACCTTGGGCATGGGCCTGCCCGGCAGCGGCTCGACGCCCGCCACGCATTCCGACCGGCTGCGGCTTGCCGAGCAGAGCGGCAGGCTCGCCGCCGAAATGGCGACGCAGCAGGGCCCGCGGCCGAGCGAGATCATGACCGAGGCCGCCTTCCGCAACGCGCTCACCGTGCTGCAGGCGATCGGCGGCTCGACCAATGCGCTGGTCCATCTCACCGCCGTCGCGCGCCGGCTCGGCATCGCCATCGAGCTCGAGCAGTTCGACGCGATCGGCCGCAAGGTGCCGGTGCTCGTCGACCTCAAGCCTTCGGGCGATCATTACATGGAGCACTTCCATTGGGCCGGCGGCAATGCGCGGCTGATGCGCGAGATCCGCTCCCATCTCGACGAGAGCTGCCGCACCGTCGCCGGCAAGAGCCTGAAGGACGTGATCGACGCGGCCGAGATCGTGCCCGGCCAGACGGTCATCCGCACGCCGGAGAATCCCATCAAGGCCACCGGCGGCATGGCGGTGCTGCGCGGCAACCTCGCGCCGCGCGGCGCGGTGATCAAGCACGCCGCGGCGACGCCCGCTCTCCTCACGCACACCGGCCGCGCGGTGGTGTTCGATTCGCTGGAAGACCTCGCCGCGCGCGGCGACGATCCCGCGCTCGACGTGAAGGCCGACGACATCCTGGTGCTGCGCAATGCCGGGCCGAAGGGCGCGCCGGGCATGCCCGAGGCCGGCTCCTTCCCCATCCCGATGAAGCTCGCGGGCGCGGGCGTGAAGGACATGATCCGCATTTCCGATGCGCGCATGAGCGGCACGGCGTTCGGCACCATCGTGCTCCACGTCGCGCCCGAATCGGCCGTCGGCGGGCCGCTCGCGCTGGTGAAGACCGGCGACCGCATCACGCTCGACGTGCCGAACCGCAAGCTCGAGCTGCTGGTCTCGCAAGACGAGCTCGACAAGCGCCGCGCCGACTGGACGCCGCCGCCTCCCCACCCGGGCAGCGACCGCGGTTATACCGGCCTTTTCCACAAGACCGTCCTCCAAGCCGACGAAGGCGTCGACTTCGACTTTCTCGGCCCGGCGAAGGCGTGATGATGCCTCCGCTCTTTCTCCTCTCCCCCGCTAGGGGAGGTTGGGTGAGGGGGTTGCGCATATCTCTCGAAGCCCCCTCTCCTCGCCTCTCCCCCTAGCGGGGGAGAGGAATATGACGAAGATGACCGACACCACGCTCCCGAAAATCTCCGTCGTCGTGACGTGCTTCAACTGCGCCGACTACATCGGCGCGGCGGTGCGGTCGGTGGCGCGGCAGACGTGGCGCGACTTCGAGTGCGTGATCGTCGACGATGCCTCGACCGACGGCTCGGTCGCGGCGATCGAGGCGACCCTCGACGAGTTGAAGGACTCCCGTTTCTCGCTGGTTCGCCTCGAGAAGAACGTGGGGCAGACCGGCGCCACGCGCGCCGGGCTGAAACATGTCACCGCCCCCTTCGTCTGCTTCCTCGATTCGGACGATCTCTGGAACGAGGATTTCCTCGAACGCCACCTCGCCGCACACCTGAACGAGAGCTACGCCGTGGGCTTCACCGCCTGCAACGCGCGGCTGGTCGACGGCAAGAGCCAGGTGATCGCGGGCGCGGTCTACTGGTTCGGCAAGGATCGCGCGGTGGCCGATCGCGGCCGCGCCTTCGCAGCCATCGATCCGGCGCGCGTACCCAGGCTCGATCCCGCGACGCGCACCGCGCACTGGCAGACCCAGACGCCTTACCGGCTCTACACCAAGCGGCTGGTGCACTGGGTGTGGGTCTCGACCTCGTCGATGATGTTCCGCCGCTCGCTGATCGACCTCGTC
>DATEID010000305.1:0-2814 GCA_035279245.1 Reyranella sp. | reverse complement strand
AGGCCGTAGACGTAGGCGCGGTTCAGCATGTCCTCGTCCGCATCCGGATCGTAGGACTGCACGCGTTCAACGAGCTCGAACTGACGAATCATCGCAATCGCACATTATATGGTGCGGATTGCATCCTCTCCACGATGTTTGCGCGAATAGCAGGGGTGAGCCCTGCTAGGGGCGCTACTCGGTGATGTCGTCTTCCTCGGCCATCGGCAGGGCCTTGGGCTGGGCCGCCTCGGCGCCACCCTGTGCCAGGGCGGCGGCCAGCTCCTGCTCCAGCTCGGCCATCTCGTTGACCTCCTCCGGCTTGTCGATATCGGCATGCTTCTGCATGCCGGAGATCAGCGAGTCCTTGAGCTGGTCCTGGTCGAGCTTCGTCTCGGCAATCTCGCGCAGCGCCACGACCGGGTTCTTGTCGCGATCGCGGTCGAGGGTGATCTGGGCGCCGGCCGAGATATCGCGCGCACGCTGGGCAGCATACATCACGAGCTCGAAACGGTTGGGCACCTGCAGGATGCAGTCTTCGACGGTGACGCGCGCCATGGAGACCTCTGATTTGCCGGGAGCGGCGGGTTATACGCGCTTGCCCTCAAAAGGCAAGAGGCCCCGCCGGCCGCTCAAAACCTTTCTATCAGTTGGTCTGCGGGAAGGGCTGCGACAAGGGCGGCGATGGGTTCATCCGTAACCGGATGCCGCCAATCGGGGGCGAGGTCCGCGAGCGGCCGCAGGACGAAGGCGCGGCCGGCGAGCCGGGGATGCGGCAGGGTTGCCCGGCCCGGACCTCCGACCGCGATCTCGCCACGGAAGTCGAGCAAATCCAGGTCGATAAGCCGGGCGGCGTTGGTCACGGATCGGACTCGACCGAAGGCCTCCTCGACGCCATGCATCTGGGCTAGAAGTCGGTCCGCCGACAAATCCGTGGAGACCTCCGCCACTGCGTTCACGAACCAAGGTTGGTCCGACGCCGGCACTGGAGCAGTGCGATACCAGGGCGACAGGCGTTCGAGGACAATTCCTTTGGCGTCCAGCGCGCGCAGGGCGGCTTGCAAGGTCGCCTTCGGCGGCCCAATTTCGGGATGCGGCAGATTGCCCCCTAGACCGATATAGACCTTTCCGTGCCCCAAATTTGTCACAGCCCCTCCCTTTAACTGGTTGTGATCAATGGGATAGTGGCATAAACTTAAACCGATGCAGGAGGGCTGTAGATTATCGGCTTCCCCTCGCTTATAATTTCGTTCGTCCCCTCTGCGTATATTCCACAAAGGATAAATAGCCATGAAAGGCAATTTCTACGAGAACGAGCGCGTGGCGCTCTTCATCGACGGCGCCAACCTCTATTCCGCCGCGCGTGCGCTCGGCTTCGACATCGACTATCGCCGCCTCCTCAAGGTGTTTCGGGAGAAGGGCCGGCTCGTCCGCGCCTACTACTATACCGCTCTCGTCGAGGACCAGGAGTATTCGCCAATCCGCCCGCTGATCGATTGGCTGGATTACAACGGCTACACCATGGTGACCAAGCCGACCAAGGAATTCACCGACGCAATGGGCCGGCGCAAGATCAAGGGCAACATGGATATCGAGCTGGCCATCGACGTCCTCGAGATGGCCGAGCATCTCGACCATGTGATCCTGTTCTCCGGCGATGGCGATTTCCGCCGCCTGGTGGAGGCCGTGCAACGCCGGGGCCTGCGGGTCTCGGTGGTGAGCACCATCAAATCGGCGCCGCCGATGGTGGCCGACGAGCTGCGCCGCCAGGCCGACGATTTCATCGAGTTGTCGGAGCTCGCGCCGTTGATCGCGCGCAACCCTTCGGAGCGGGCGGCCCGACCGGCCGTCTCCGGCAACCCGAACACCGACTCGCTCGACGACGGCTCGCACGATCAGTTGATGCGCACGGCCTAGCCAACGACGCTGTGGCCGCCCCGCGTTTCGACGAGCCGCCGCTCGACTGTCCGCGCTGCCCCCGGCTCGTGGCGTTTCGCCACGAGCTGCAAGGGAAATATCCCGACTGGGGCAATGCGCCGGTCCGTTCGTTCGGCGCTCTCGATGCGCGCCTGCTGATCGTGGGTCTCGCGCCCGGCATGAAGGGTGCGAACCGCACCGGCCGCCCGTTCACGGGCGACTATGCCGGCGAGCTCCTCTACGCCACGCTCCTGGAATTCGGCTTCGCGCAAGGGGCCTACCGTGCCGATCCGAACGACGGGCTGCATCTCGTCGATTGCCGCATCGCCAACGCAGTGCGTTGTCTGCCGCCGGAGAACAAGCCCCTGCCGACCGAGTTCACTGCCTGCCGGCCGTTCCTGCAGGCAGAGCTGGCGGTGATGCCGAACCTCAAGACGATCCTGGCGCTGGGCAAGGGCGCGCACGACCAGATCCTGCGCGCGCTCACCATTCGTCCCGCCGGCGCTTACCCTTTCGTCCATGGCCGCCTGCATGCCCTGCCTACCGGCCTGCAACTCGCCGACAGCTATCACTGCTCGCGCTACAACACGAACACCGGCCGTCTTACAACGGAGATGTTCCACGCGGTGTTCGCAGGCGTGCGCGCGGCGCTTTCGCAGTAGTCGACGAGCGTCAAGAATGGCTACTTCGGGACGATAGTGCGATGGCCGGCGTTGGGCGGCGAATTTCCGCCTGCCGCCAAGAGCGGCCAAGTCGCTAGGGCGCCCTGATTGCCACGTTGTTTTTGCCGGAGCCGTAGTACGTGATGTAGTTGTCGGACTGCATCAGGTTGGCCGCAGGGCCGTGGTAGCGGTAAGTGTACCGCGTGGGCGTGCTGACCGCGGTGGCGCCATCGGTCGACGCATTGTTGCCGACGAG
>DATEID010000304.1:0-5130 GCA_035279245.1 Reyranella sp. | reverse complement strand
TTGGAGTCGAAAGCAAGACCCTCGGCATTGCGAATGCCGCTCGCATAGCGTCCAGCGGGCGAGAAGGCCTGTCCGACCTTGTTGGCGTCGTAGCGCCAGATCCCGCCGCGGGTCTGCTTCTCGACGCAAGGGTCGATGCCGCGCGAGCCTGCCATGCGGTTCGCCGCCTGGCAGGCGTTCGTCGCCGAGGCCACATCGATGAACAGGTTGCCCTTCGCATCGATCGCGAAGGGATGCATCGGATGATCGCCGGTGAGCGGCAAGCCGGAAACGACGACTGTCGGTTCGCCGCCCGGCACCGCGTCGCCCGGCGTCAGGGCATAGCGCAGGATGCGGCCATTCTCCTCGGCGTAGAGACTGCCCTTGTAGAGCCCTATCCCGGTCCCGCCGGCGCCGCCCGACTGCGGCGTCGCGCCGAACCGCTGCACGCTGTCGGCGCGGCCGTCGCCGTTGGTATCCTTCAAGGCGATCAGAAAGCCGGCCTCGGGCGGAGCGCGACGGTAGTAGCGTCCGCTCCAGCTATTCGCATAGAGCGTACCGTCGGCCGCAACGACGAGATGCCGTACATGGCCGAGATTGTCGGCGAAGACCGTGGCGCAGAAACCCGGCGAGAGAGCGAGGCCGCCATTGTCTCCAGGGCAACCCGAAGGGCGGGACGATTGCGCCGCCGGTCTTCCCGCCGTCGCCGCCTCTATCACCACGATCGCTGCGAGTATCGATACCAGGACCATTCCGGTCCGCAGACCACGCCGATTCCAGATCGTCATTCCCGGCTCCTTGGCGCGACGATATCGGCACGTGCGCCCTCGCGCACGGATTTCCAGGGCCCGTGTCGCCGCAGCCAGTCACGAGGCTGTGTGCTTGCGGAAGAAGAAAGGTCCCTCGCTGTGCTCGGGATGACAACTTTGATTTGACGCAAGGCATACGTCAAAAACTCGGTGTCATCCCGAGCCGAAGGCGAGGGACCTTTGGTCTATGCCGTCTTGATCCAGACCGCCTTCACGTTGAGATATTCCTCGAGATGCTGCTTGCCGCTTTCGCGGCCGTAGCCGCTCATCTTGTAGCCGCCGAACGGCACCGCCGGATCCATCGCCTGATAGCAGTTGACCCACACCGAGCCGGCGCGGATCGCCTTGGCGAGGCGATGCGCCTTGCCAACGTCGCGCGTCCAGATGCCGCTGCCGAGACCGAAGGTCGTGGCGTTGCCGCGCTGGATCACCTCGTCGATATCGGTGAAGGGAATGGCCGAGATCACCGGGCCGAAGATCTCCTCCTGCGCGATCCGCATGTCGTCGCGCACGTCGGCGAAAACGGTCGGCGGCACGAAGTAGCCCTTGCCATAGTCGCCGTCGGTCAGCCGCTCGCCGCCGCTCAGCCGCTTCGCGCCTTCCTGGCGGCCGATGCTGAGATAGTCGGTCACGCGGTCGAGTTGCTCGGCCGACACCAGGGGTCCGACCTGCGTCTGCGGATCGACGCCGTTGCCGACGCGCAAGGTCTTCGAGAACGCCGCCACCTTGTCGGTGAACTCCTCGTAGACCTTCCGCTCGACGAAGAGCCGAGTGCCGGCGCTGCAGATCTGGCCGGAGTTGGCGAATACCGCCATGCCCGCACCCGGCACCGCGGCATCGAGATCGGCATCGGCGAACACGATATCCGGCGACTTGCCGCCGAGCTCCAGCGACACGCGCTTGAGGTTGCAGGCCGAGGCCTGGACGATTTTCTGGCCGGTGAGGTGTGAACCGGTGAAGGCCACCTTGTCGACGTCGGGATGCGAGGCGAGCGCGGCGCCCGCCGTCTCGCCGTAGCCCGGCACCACGTTCACCACGCCCGGCGGCACGCCCGCCTCGAGGCAGAGCTCGCCCAGTCGAAGCGAGGTAAGCGGCGCTTCCTCCGCGGGTTTCAGCACCACCGTGCAGCCGGTGGCGAGTGCGGGGCCGATCTTCCAGATCGTGGCGGTGAGCGGGCCGTTCCACGGGATGATCGCGCCAACGACGCCGACCGGCTCCTTGAGCGTATAGGAAAAATACTCGCCGGGCAGCGAGTTCTCGATCGTCTCGCCGTGCAGCGTCACCGCATGGCCGGCGTAGTAGCGCAGCATACCGAGCGCACGGTGGCGGTTGTTGCGCGTGCGGCTGATCGGGGCGCCCATGTCGTAGGTATCGAGCGCCGCCAGCTCCTCGATGTGCTTCTCGACGAGATCGGCTAGCCGCAGCAGCAGCGCCTGCCGCTCGGCCGGCTTCCATTTGCTCCACCGGCCGGTGAAAGCCTTGCGCGCGGCGGCGACCGCGCGGTCGATATCCTCGCGATCGCCTTCGGCGACGTTGGCGAGCAGCTCGCCGGTGGCCGGATTGCGCGTCTCGAATGTCTTGCCCGACGCGGCCGGCACCCAGCGGCCGTCGATCAGCAGAAGCTTGGTCTTGCCGTCGATATAGGCCGGCCGACCGGCCGGCCCCTTCTCCACCACGGTCATCGGTTCCTCCTCGTGATAGTCCTACGACTATAGCGAGTCGGTACGTCGTGTCCAATCGACTATATCGAAGCGAATTATCGGCCGGGCGCGTCGGTCACGTTGGCCGAGAGCGCGCTCCTTTCCTCGGGCGTCACGAAGACGCGGTAACGCCGGGCGGCAAGCCCCATGGTGCGGCGGCTCGACAGCACGGCCAGGGGCGCCGAGAAGATGAGACCCACGACGACCGGCAGGATCCAGGGCACGTAGTCCGGCGCCAGCACGACGAGGACGGCGAAGGCCGCGACTCCCAACAGGGCGTGAGGGATGTGGCGGCGAAGCGCCAGCCGCCAAGCCATGCCGCGATCGCCGCGCGCCTGGGGCGGCCAGCCTACGGCATTCCCCAGCAGAATGTCGGCCATGAAGCTGGTGTGGAACAGCATCATCACCGGCGCGAGCAGGGTCGAGAAGCAGACCTCGCCGACAAAGCTCAGGATGAGCGCGATGCGGCCGCCGAACCGACGCGCGTTGCGTGTCGAGGCGAGCCGCAGCATCAACGCAAGCAGCTTGGCGCCCAGCAGCAGGGCCAGGGTCAGGATCAGCAACCCGTGGATCTCCGGCCAGTGATAGTTCGGCCATTGCGGAAAGAGCGTCCGCGTGGGACCGAAGTAGATTTCACCAACCAGCTTGCGGTCGACGACGATGGCGCTGCTCAAAGTGAGCATCGCGAGCCAGAGCGGCGAGGCCAGGTAGGCGAAGATGCCGAGCGCCAGATGCAGCCGGCTCATCCAGTGCAGGCCCGGCGCGCCGAGCAGGCGCGCATGCTGCAGGTTGCCCTGCATCCAGCGCCGATCGCGCAAGGCATAGTCGAGCAGGTTGCTCGGCAGCTCTTCGTAACTGCCGTGCAGCTCCGGCAGCAGCCAGACATACCAGCCGCCGCGGCGGATGAAGGCCGCCTCGACGAAGTCGTGGCTCAGGATCTCGCCGCCGAGCGGCGGCCGTCCCGACAGCACCGGCAGGCGGCAGCAAGCGGCGAAGGCCGAGACGCGCAGGATCGCGTTGTGACCGTAGTAGTTCGAGTCGCCCACGTGCCAGAAGCTGGTCCCCATCGCGAGCACCGCACCGGTAAGCCGCGTGGAGAATTGCAGCGCGCGGGCGAACAGCGTCTCGCGGCCGGCCGGCACGATCAGCGTCTGGATGATGCCCGTGCGTGGGCTCGCCTCCATCAGCGCCGCCAGGCGGACGAGGGCGTCGCCCTGCATGGTGCTGTCGGCGTCGAGGATGACCATATGCGCGTACTGCGCGCCACGCGTCCCGACCCATTCGGCGATATTGCCGGCCTTCTTGCCGGTGTTGGGGCTGCGATGGCGGTAGAACAGGCGATCGCCGAGCTCCAGGCGCTCGCACAACCCGGCCACCGCGCGCCGCTCCTCCTCGGCGATCGCCCTGTCGGTCGTGTCGCTCAGCACGAAAAGATGGAACGCTTCCGCCTGGCCGGTGCTGACCAGCGACCGATAGGTGATCTCGAGCCGGGCCAGGACCTCGGCCGGCTCCTCGTTGTAGACAGGGATCAGGATGGCGGTGCGCTCGCGAAGCTTCGGCACGGGTCCGCTGGCCGGCCCGTGTCGCCGAAGGCTGACGGGATGCAGCCGCAGCACGCCGAGAACGAAGCCGAACGCGGCAGACCAGAAGGAAAGCGCGCTCCAGGCGAAGATCGGGATGAAGACCGCAAGCAGCGCCCATTGGAGCGCCGTCATGCCGCCCGCACCGACGACAGTCCACATCAATCCGCCGCCCAATCCGGCGGTGGCGAGAAGAAGAAAAAGCAGCAGCCTTCGGCGCCAGCGCCCCTTGGCCGCATGACGGTCGAGATTCCATCCGCTCGCGTGGTCGGTCATGGAGGAACGAGATCGGAAAACGTTTCGGTCAGCGTCTTGCCGCGCAGCACCAGGAAGGCCCGGATATCGGCGGCCTTGCCCTGCTCGGGCTGGAAGTCGATGAACAGTCGCCACGTCTTCTGCGACGGCAGGGCTTCGACGTAGGTGCGAACGACCTTGCCGCCTTTGAGCGAGACATTGGAGGTGACGGGCTGTTCCGGCTCGAGAGTGGGTAGATCGCCGCCCCCGAACTCGACCACCAGGCGGCGCTGCTTGTCCGTACCCGGCACGGCGCCGGCGCGCGTGGCGATCACGCGGCCGAGCTGCGGCGCGAGGTCCGCCTCGTCCGTCAGGGCCGACAGGCGATAGCGATAGTCGAGCCGGTTACCCTGCTTCGCCGGCCAGCGCGATTTCCAGAACGCGACGATGTTGTCGTTGGTCTCGGACTTGGATGGGATCTCGACCAGTCTCACCTCACCGTCGCCCCAATCGCCGATCGGCTCGACCCAGAGGCTCGGCCGCTTCTGGAGATTGGCGGCGCTGTCCTGATATTGGGCGAAGTCACGCTCGCGTTGCATCAGGCCGAAGCCACGCGGATTGGTGTCGCCGAACGACGTGACGGCGAGCTTCGCCGGATTGTCGAGCGGCCGCCAGATGCGCTCGCCTTTGCCGGTGGCGAGATAGAGGCCGTCCGAGTCGTGGATCTCCGGCCGATAGTCGTCGCGCGGCGGCGATGCCTTGCCGGCAAAGAACATGGACGTGAGCGGCGCGATGCCGAGCAGGGTCACATCGTGGCGCACGAACAAC
>DATEID010000303.1:0-2473 GCA_035279245.1 Reyranella sp. | reverse complement strand
TGCGTGTCGCCGGACTCGCGGTCGGCGGGCAGGAACATGTTCCACAGGCCGCGCTTCTTCGCCTCGGCCTTGCACTCCTCCAGGACCTTGGGCAGTTGCCAGCGATCCTTGGCCTTCTCCATCTGCTCCTCATAGACGGGTTCGGCCGGGTAGATGACCTCGTCCATGAACTTGTTGAGCTTCTCCAGAAGCGCCTTGGTCCGGTCGGAGTATTCGAAATCCATCCTTGTCTCCCGTTGTGCTGGGCCGGACTCTGGCCGAAATCCCGCACGATGTGAACGCCCATTCACGCCGCAGCATCAGGGTTTCGGCTTGCGGTCGGTGTGATCTTTATTTCAGTCCGAAGTAGGCGCGGTGCAGGGCCTCGTTGTCGGTCATCTCCGCGACCGTGCCGGAGAAGCGGATGCGGCCGCCTTCCAGCACGAAGACCCGGGTCGCGATCTCGAGGAAGCCGATATTCTGCTCGGCGATCAGGAGCGCGAGGCCGCGGTCGCGCAGGCCGGCCAGGATGCGGATGACTTCCTTCACGAAGAGGGGAGAGAGGCCGGCGGAAGGCTCGTCCAGCACCAGCAGCTTGGGCTCGGCCGCGAGCGCCTTGGCGACGCCCAGCATCTTGCGCTGGCCGCCCGAAAGGCTGGACGCCGCATCGCGCCGTTTCTCGCGCAACACCGGAAAGAGGCCGTAGAGCTCATCCAGCCTCGCGCCGGGATTGGCATGTCCGAGCGCCTGCGCGCCGATGCGGATATTCTCCTCGATCGAGAGATCGGGGAAGACCGCGAGCTCGGACATGTAGGTCATGCCGCGCCGCATGCGGTCGCTGGAGCGGGTGCGGGTGACCTCGTGGCCATCCAGCACGATGTGACCTTGTCGGGCGTCGATCAGGCCGACCAGCGTTTTCAGGAAGGTCGTCTTGCCCGCGCCATTGGTCCCCAGCAGCAGGACCGTCTCGCCTGCCCGCACGTCGAGGTCGACGCCCCACAGAACCTGCATGGTGCCGTAGCCGGCGACGATGCCGTCGGCATGGAGGAGGGCACCGGCATCAGGCGGCATGCTCGCCTCCTAAAAAGACCTCGACGACCTGCGGCACCGTCACGGCGACGGCGAGCGTGCCCTCGAAGATCTCCTTGCCTGCGTTCATGACGATCACCCGATCGGTGATCTGCTCGATGAAGCCCATCAGGTGTTCGACCACGATGATCGCCATGCCCGCGGCGGCGAGCGCCTTGATGCGGCCGGCGATCCAGTCGAGTTCGGTCGGATTGAGCCCGGCGGCAAGCTCGTCGAGCAGCAGGAGACGTGGCCCGGTCGAGAGCGCGCGCACGAGATCGAGTGTTTTCTGCTGGACATTGTTGAGATCACGCGCCGGCCGGTCGGCGACGTCGCTCAGGTGGAAAGCGTCGAGCAGGCTGGCCATTGCCGGCGGCGCCGAGGCGGCGCGGCCATAGGAGAGCGCCACCTCGATGTTCTGCCGCACCGTCAGCGACAGGAAGGGCTTCGGCACCTGGAAGGTGCGGTTGATGCCGAGGTGGACCAGCCGGTGGGAGGCCATGCCGCCGATCGGCCGGCCGTCGAACGTGACGTCGCCGCCGTCGGGCGCATAGAGGCCGGAGATGACGTTGATCGCCGTGGTCTTGCCCGAGCCGTTCGGTCCTACGAGCCCCAGGATCTCGCCCGGCGCGACGTGGAAGGAAAGCCCGTCGAGCGCATGGAAGCCGCCGAAGCGCTTCACCACGTCGCTCACCTCGAGGATCGCGCGGTCAGGGGACATGCCAGCCTCGACGCGTCGCGAGCGAGACCAGGCCCGCCGGCAGGAACAGCACCAGGCCCATGATCAGGAGCCCGTAGATGAGCTGGAAATATTGCGGCGTCGTGAAGCCGATCAGATTGTAGACGCCGTAGAGGATCAGCACGCCCACGACTGGTCCGATGATCGTCGCCACGCCGCCGAACAGTGCGAAGACGATGGCGAAGATGCTGAAGGTGCTGCTGAAGACGTTGTCGGGAAAGAACACCGAGACGTACCAGGCATAGACGCCGCCCGCGAGCCCCGCGATCAGCGCCGAGGCGAGCCAGGCGATCACGCGCATACGGACCACGTTGACGCCCGCCATGGCGGCGCTCACCGGATCCTCGCGCACCGACTGCAGCGCTAGCCCGAAGCGCGAGTTCTTGAGGAACACGACGGCCCCCATGGTCAACGCCAGCACGATCAGGGCGGCGACATAGGCGGCGTTGGGATCGAAGGTGGCGGTCAGCGACACGCCGTAGGGGCCGCGCGTGATCTTTTCGAGCGCGGGATTGGCGACGAAATGCAGGACCGCGAGCGCGGCGGCAAGATTGGCGATGGCGAAGTACGCGCCCGAAAGGCGCAACAGGGGCGACAGCAGCAGGCCCAGCACGATCCCGGTCAGTCCCGCGACGAGAACGGCGATCGGCGCCGATGCGTGAAGATGCATCACCATCACGGCGAAGC
>DATEID010000302.1:0-3308 GCA_035279245.1 Reyranella sp. | reverse complement strand
GGCCGGACCTCGTCGATGAACTGGCGCACGACGGGCAGGGCCACATCGGCTTCGAGCAGGGCTGTCCGCACCTCGCGCAGGGCCATGTCGACATCGGCCTCGGAGAGCGACCCGCGCCCCCGCAGCTTGTCGAAAACGTCGCCCAGGCGTTTGCTCAGACCTTCGAACATCGCACTCCCGTCAGCCCAAAGAGATATCGCGCCGATGCGCGAACCCTCGCGGATCGACGGAGCTCCCCGTACGGGGAACCTCAGAAATCGGCACGACCGATTGAGCGGCCGGGGTATAAGGCCTCGCGAGCACGGAGTCAAAGACTTGGCGTCTGAGTACAACCCCTTGGCCGAAAAGGACTATCGCCCCGTTCCGGGGTGGGCGCTCGTGCTCTTCCTGACCGCCCTGGCCGTCCTTTGCTTCCTCGGCGTGCAGTTCATGGCGGGCCGGGCGGTGCTGACCATCCTGGCCATGTTCTACGCGCTGGGCTTCTGCGCCGTGCTGGTCGCTGTGGCGCCACTCGGCCAAACGGCCCTGCCGGCGCTCGGTATCCGGCCCGCGGGGTGGCGGCCGGTCGTCTTCGGGGTGATCGGGACGATCGTCCTGTCGATAGCGGTCAGCCAACTCGGCATCGAGCCCAAGGCCATGAAGGAGGCCGTCGACATCGCACGCGAGCCGGGGGCGCTGACGCGGAGCCTCCTCATCCTCGCCTTGCTGGCGCCGGTCGTGGAGGAATTAGTGTTTCGCGGCCTGCTCTATGGCTGGATCGCCGGCCGATGGGGCACGGTGCCGGCCTGGCTGGTGAGCTCGGTCGCCTTCGCCGTCGCCCACTACGAACCGGCGCACATCCTGCTGGTGCTGCCGCTCGGGCTGCTATTCGGTTACCTGAGGCGCCGCACCGACTCATTGCTGCCCTCGCTTGCCGCCCACATCTTCAACAACGGCTTCGCCGTGCTGGCGGCGGCCTTTCTTGGCGGCTAGCTCAGGCGGCGAGCTTGCGCTCGACGAAGTCGAGCCGGTCTTGCCCCCAGAAGATCTCGCGGTCGATCACGAAGGACGGCGCGCCGAACACGCCTTGGTCGATGGCGTACTTGGTATAGGAGTCGCGCTTCTCGGCAATGCCCGGCGTCTCGCTCGCCTTGATCACCGAGTCGGCATCGAGACCGCAGCCGGCGATGATGCCGCGCAAGGTGGCGGGATCGCCGGTGTTCTTCTCCTCGACCCACAGCGCGTTCAGGACGGCATGAGCGAGCTTTATGGCGTCCGCCATGCGTCCGAGCTCACGCAAGGCGATCACGCTTTTGGCTGCCGGCAGCTCGTTGGCGGGAAAGAATTTCGGCTCGAGATTGAGCGGTACGCCGAGCGCATCGCGCCAGCGCTTGAGCTCCATCAGGCGATAGGCCTGGCGCTGCGGCGCGCGCTTGGGCAGCGGCAGGCCGCCCGAGACCGCGAACACCGAGCCGAAATCGACCGGCCAGATCGTCACATGCGCGTGATGCTTCCTGGCGATTGTCTCGAAGCGTTTGGAGCCGAGATAGGTCCAGGGCGAGTTGAGCGAAACGTAATAGTCGACGTGCTTTGTCATGGCGGTCCTCCCACGTCCTGACCGTGGTCGAAAGTCAGGCGACAGCAAGGGAAGGATACGCCATCCTGTCCGCGTGGCCGAACGAACTATCGTGATCACCGGCGGCGATGCCGGCTATTTCGATCTGATGCGCGACTGCGTCGCCTCCCTGCGCGAAGCGCCGGAAGGACGAGCGCCCGCCTTGGGCATCCTCGATTGCGGATTGACGGAGGAGCAACGCGCCTGGTTCCGGGAACAGGATGCGATCCTCGTCGCGCCGGAATGGGATTTCGACTTTCCCGGGCGCGACCGTCTCGCGAATGGCTACAAGGCGTTGACGGCCCGCCCATTTCTGCCGCGCTACTTCCCCGGCTTCGACCTCTATCTCTGGATCGACGGCGACTGCTGGGTGCAGCAAGGCGATGCCGTGGCGCTGTTCCTGACCGCCGGGCGCACCGGCAAGCTCGCCGTTGCGCCCGAGATCCACCGCTCGATGCGGCACTACCGCCATGCCTGGAAGGAATTCTCGGCGGTGAACGGCGCCGCCTACGCCTCCTGTTTCGGCCAAGAGACGGCGGAGCGGCTGATCCGCTATCCGCTGATCAATGCCGGCGTGTTCGCTCTGGCCGCCGATGCGCCCCACTGGCGGGGCTGGGCGGAGCTTCTGGGCGAGGCGCTGCAGCGTTCGGCCGACATGACCGACCAGATCGCGCTCAATGTCCTGGTCTACGACAAGGGCTTCCCCTGCGAGCCGCTGCCCAGCCGTTGCAACTGGCCGGTGCACCACGCGACTCCGGCATGGGATGCGGAGCGCGGGCTGTTCGTCGAGCCCGCGATGCCCTACGAGCCGCTCGGCATCCTGCATCTCACGATCTACACCAAGAAGCTCGCCGCCCTCGACGTGCGCGAGATCGGCGGCGAGCATGCGGGCGAGGTTCGTGCCCGCTCGTTGCGCTGGCCGGGGCGAACGGCCATATAGCGCGCCATGACCGGAGCGCCATTTCTCAAGATGCCCTTTCTAAAGATGCATGGGCTGGGCAACGACTTCGTCGTGCTCGATGCCCGGCGGGCGGCGCTCGATTTGACGCCGGCGCACCGGCGCGCCATCGCCGACCGTCGCCTGGGGGTGGGCTGCGATCAATTGATCGTGCTCGAACATCCGACCGAGCGCGGCGCCGACGTCTTCATGCGCATCTACAATCCCGATGGCGACGAGGCGGGCGCCTGCGGCAATGCCACGCGCTGCGTCGCTTCGGTGCTGATGGACGAACGCAAGACCGACCAGGTGACGGTGCAGACCATCTCGGGGCTGCTCGAGTCGCAGAAGACCGGCCGCGGCGCCAACGGCCTGCCGGTGATCTCCGTCGACATGGGACCGGCCCGGCTCGACTGGCGCGACATCCCGGTACGCGACGCCTGCGACACCAACCACATGCCGGTGGGGCTCGGTCCGTTGCAGGATCCCGTCGGCACCAACATGGGCAATCCGCACGCCACGTTCTTCGTCGACAATCTCGCCGCCGTCCCGCTCGCTGAGCTGGGACCGAAGCTGGAGCACGATTCGTTCTTTCCCGAGCGTGCCAATATCGGCGTCGCGCAGCGTGCGGGCGACGGTCGGCTTCGGCTGCGGGTGTGGGAACGCGGCGCCGGCCTTACGCTCGCCTGCGGCTCGGGCGCCTGCGCCGCCGTCGTGGCGGCAAGCCGCCGCGGCCTCCTCGACCGCAAGGCCGAGGTGATCCTGGAGCAGGGATCG
>DATEID010000301.1:0-4471 GCA_035279245.1 Reyranella sp. | reverse complement strand
ATGGCCGACACGGAAGACAAGGCCAAGGCCATCATTGCCGCCGTGAAGGCCGGCAAGACATTGGAGGAAGCGACCAAGCAGGTGACGGGCAGCGCCGACGGCGTGATCAAGCTCGGCCTGATCGAGAAGAAGGACCTGCCTGCCGGTACGCTCGCCGACGATATCTTCAAGCTGCCACAGGGCGTTGCGCCCGAACCCATCAAATCGCCGCTCGGCTGGCATGTGGTGCGCATCAACAAGATCGAGCCCGGCAAGCTCACGCCGTTCGACCAGGTGAAGGACAAGCTCGAGCAGGACCTCAAGAACCAGCTCGCGCCCGATCAGCTCATCAAGCTGGTGAACGACTTCGATCGCGAGCTGGGCAAGGACGGCTCGATGGCCGACGCCGCCAAGGCGCTCGGGCTCAAGATCCACACGGTCGAGAATGTCGACGAGCGCGGCCAGGACCCGTCAGGCAAGCAGGTGGTGATCGGCACCGCGGCATCCGATCTCATCAAGGCCGCCTTCTCCACCCGCGAAGGCAACGACAGCGATCTTCTGGATACGGGCAAGGGCGAGTACTATATCGTCCATACCGACCGCGTTACGCCGTCGCGTGCTCCCGTCCTTTCCGAGGTGGAGGGCAAGGTAACGCAGGCCTGGGAAGCCGAGCAGCGCCGCAAGCTTGCCGACCAGAAGGTGAAGGACGCCGTCGACAAGGCCAATTCGGGAACCGATCTCGGTGCCATCGCCAAGGAGCTCGGGCTCGAGATCCGCACGACCAAGGCGGTGACCCGCTTCGACGCCGACACCGGCAATTATCTCAGCCAGCCGGTCACGCAGGCCCTCTTCAAGCTGCCGGTCGGCAAGGTGCAGGCCGTCCGGACGGCGGAAGGCAACGTGATCGTGCGCACCAAGGAGATCCAGCCGGTCGATCTCGGAAAGGAGAAGGCGCAGCTCGACCGGTTCGGCGAGCAGCTCGACAGCATGATCGCCAATGACCTCGTGGCCCAGCTTCTCGCCGCGCTGCGCGCGAAGTATGGCGTGACGGTGAACGAGCAGGTGTTCGAGACCGCCTTCCAGTCGCAGCAGCCGCCCCAGTAACACCATGGCTCTCTCACCCGACTACGACGCCTTCGCCAAAATCTACGAGTCCGGCAAACCGCAGCTTGTCTGGACCAAGGCGGTCGCGGACCTCGAGACTCCTGTCTCGGCCTATCTCAAGCTGGCAGATGGCCGCGCCAACTCGTTCCTGCTGGAATCGGTCGAGGGCGGCTCCGTACGCGGCCGGTACTCGATCATCGGCTTCAAGCCCGACGTGATTTGGCGCTGCCGCAAGGGCCAGGCGGAGATCAACCGCCGCGCTCGCACCGACGCGCATGCTTTCGAAGCCATCGAAGGTCGGCCACTGGACACGCTGCGGACCCTGATCCGCGAGTGCCAGATGGAGTTGCCGAAAGGACTGCCGCCCATGGCATCGGGCCTGTTCGGCTTCCTGGGCTACGACATGGTGCGCGACATGGAGCGGCTGCCGGACAAGAATCCGGACCCGGTCGGCCTGCCCGACGCGATCATGGTGCGGCCGACGCTGATCTGCGTCTTCGATCGGCTGGAGGACAACGTGGCCATGGTCACGCCGGTCTGGCCGCAAGACGGCATCGGCGCCCGCGCCGCCTATGAGGCCGCGCAGGAGCGGTTGGCCGATGCGGTGTCGGACTTCGAGCGATCGCTGCCCTATCGCCGCGAGAACAACGAGGCACTCGACAGCCTGCCCGAACCGCAGGCCAACATGTCGAAGGATGCTTTCAAGAAGATGGTCGACATCTGCAAGGAGTACGTCCTGGCGGGCGACGCCTTCCAGATCGTGCCGTCGCAGCGCTTCTCGCTGCCCTTCAAGCTGCCGCCGCTCGCGCTTTACCGTTCGCTGCGGCGGATCAATCCCTCGCCGTTCCTGATCTTCTTCGACTACGGCGACTTTTCGATCGTGGGCTCGAGTCCGGAGATCCTGGTCCGGCTACGTGACAACACCGTCACCATCCGGCCGCTCGCCGGCACGCGTCCGCGCGGCGCGACGCCCGAGGAGGACAAGCGGCTGGCCGACGAGCTCCTGGCCGATCCAAAGGAACGCGCGGAGCATCTGATGCTGGTCGACCTCGCGCGCAACGATGTGGGCCGCGTGTCCAAGATCGGCTCGGTGAAGGTGATCGAGCAGTTCACCATCGAGAAATACAGCCACGTCCAGCACATCAGCAGCCATGTCGAGGGAACCCTCGAGGATGGCCTCGAGGCGATCGACGCGCTCAAGGCAGGCTTCCCGGCCGGCACACTCTCCGGCGCTCCCAAGGTGCGCGCCATGGAGATCATCGACGAGGTCGAGCCGGTGCGCCGCGGCATCTATGCCGGGTGCGCCGGCTACTTCGCCTCGAACGGCTCGATGGACACCTGCATCCTGCTGCGCACGGGATTGGTGAAGGACAATACCCTCTATGTGCAGGCGGGCGTCGGCGTCGTGGCCGATTCCGACCTCGAGGCCGAGTACCAGGAGAGCGTCCAGAAGGCGCGCGCGCTCGTTCGCGCGGCGGAAGAAGCCGTGCGCTTCGCCTCGGCTGGCAACTGGAGCGCCGGCAACAAGCGGTAGCTGAGAGCGCCGCCAGCAAGTACGCTCCTCCACAAACGGAGGAGACCGCATGTCCGACTGGCAAAAGCGCTATCAACGCCTGCTGTTCGATCGCCCGCACCCCAAGGTGTTGCGGGTCACCATGAACCGGCCCGAGAAATACAACGCCACCGATGCCCTCATGCATCGCGAGCTGGTCAATGTCTGGCGCGACATCGACGGCGACGACACGATCAACTGTGTGATCCTCCAGGGTGCCGGCGGCAAGGTGTTCTCGGCCGGCGGCGACTTCGACATCATCCAGAAGAACATGACCGACTACAACGCGTTGCTCGGCATGTGGAAAGAGGCGCGTGACCTCGTCTACAACGTGATCAACTGCTCCAAGCCGATCGTCAGCACCATGCGCGGTCCGGCGGTTGGGGCCGGCCTCGTGGCCGGCATCCTGGCCGATGTGTCGATCGCCTCGAAGAAGGCCCGCATCATCGACGGCCACACGCGGCTCGGCGTCGCCGCCGGCGATCATGCGGTGATCGTGTGGCCCCTCCTCTGCGGCATGGCCAAGGCCAAGTACTACCTGCTGCTCTGCGAATCGGTCGACGGCGAGGAAGCCGAGCGTATCGGCCTCGTCTCGCTTTGCGTCGAGGACGACCAGCTCGAGGCCAAAGGTCTCGAGGTCGCGACCAAGCTCGCCGAGGGCGCGCAGACCTCGATCCGTTGGACCAAGTATGCGCTCAACAACTGGCTGCGCATGATGGGTCCGTCGTTCGACGCCTCGACCGCCCTCGAGATGCTGGGCTTCATGGGACCGGAGGTGAAGGAAGGCCTCGCCTCGCATCTCGAGAAGCGCAAGCCCAAGTTCGACCCCTACTCGCCGCTCTGATTTCATGGGAGCGCGCCACTAACAAGAAACAAAATCGGTCACTCGGCCACAGCCGTGTCATCCCGAGCGCAGCGAGGGATCTTTGGTTAGCGCTGCCAAAGATCCCTCGCTGCGCTCGGGATGACACGCCCTTACTTTAACGTGCTTGTTTAATCTCCGATGGTCGGCGACGCTGGTGAGCAACTCCAGTGGCGCATTCATGAGCGCTCTATTCACTTCGAGATCCCGAGGAGGAGGCAATGCGGGGACTGGATGGCAAGAAGGTCATCGTCACGGGCGGAGGTGGCGCGATCGGCAGCGCGATCTGCCGGCGTTTCGCGGGCTATGGGGCTCGCGTGGGCGTGTTCGACAAGAACCTCGACGGCGCGAGGAAGGTGGCCGGCGAGATCAAGGGCTTCGCGTCGGGAGCAGACATCACCGACTACGACGGCGTGGCCAAGGCGGTCGCGCAGTTCGAGAAGGAAGCCGGCCCGACCGACATCCTGGTGAACAATGCCGGATGGGACCGCTTCGTCAATTTCGTCGACACGACGCCCGACCTGTGGGAGCAGATCATCGCCATCAACCTCAAGGGCGCGCTCAACATGAGTCATGTCGTCCTGAAGGGCATGGTGGGGCGCGGCCACGGCCGCATCGTCAACATCGCCTCGGACGCCGGCCGCGTCGGCTCGTCCCTGGAAGCGGTGTATTCGGCCTGCAAGGGCGGACTCATCGCCTTCACCAAGACGGTGGCACGCGAGGTGGCGCGCAAGGGCATCACCTTGAACACCGTTTGCCCCGGCCCGACCGATACGCCTCTTCTCGCGGCCGTGGCCGGCGCGGACGAGCGCGGCCAGAAGATCCGCGCGGCCCTCGTGAGCGCGATCCCGATGAAGCGCGTGGGCCAGCCGGAAGACATTCCCGGCGCCGTCTGCTTCCTGGCGAGCGACGATGCGGGCTTCATCACCGGCCAAACGATCAGCGTGTCGGGCGGCCTCACGATGCACGGATAG
>DATEID010000300.1:0-16531 GCA_035279245.1 Reyranella sp. | reverse complement strand
CGGCCGTATCGACGGCCTCGTGAACAATGCCGGCGGTCAATTTCCGGCGCCGCTCAAGGACATATCGCTGAACGGCTGGAACGCCGTCGTCGCCAACAACATGACGGCGACCTTCCTCGTCTCCAAGGAAGTCTACCTGCGGTGGATGGAGCACAATGGCGGCGCAATCGTGAATGTCGGCGCCGACTGGGAGCTCGGCAATCCCGGCATGGGACACAATGGCGCCGCCCGCGCCGGCCAGACGAACTTCACCTTCACCGCGTCGGTCGAGTGGGCGCATTCCGGTGTGCGCGTGAATTCGGTGATTCCTGGCTTCATCGCCTCGTCGGGCTTCGACCGCTATCCCGAGCGCGCGCATGATGTGCTGCGCAACGTCAAGGGCCGTGTTCCCCTGAAGCGGCATGGCACGGAATCGGAGATCGCAGGCGCCATCGTCTACCTGCTGAGCGAGGCGGCCGCCTACATCACCGGGGCGACGCTCAGGGTCGATGGCGGCCTGCACAACAACGGGAAGTCCAACTTCTACGAGGTGCCGGATCACGACCGGTCGCGGCCGTACAACGGTTTTCCCCTCTACCGCGTGCCCGATGTCTTGAAGCGCTGAATGCGAACTCACCATGCTGTGATCAGCCGCGACTGATCCGGCGGCCAGGGCACGGAGTATCAGAGGATGATGCATCGCACCTGGATCTGGCACTTCGACCTGCCGCCGGAGCAACTCTGGCCGGTGCTGGCCGACACCAGCCGCTTCGGCGAGGCATTGGGGCTGCCGACCTACAAGCTCGAGGAAACACCGCAGCCCAATGGTACGGTCCTGCGACGCGGTCGGGGCAGGGCCGCCGGTTACACGCTCGAATGGGAGGAGAAGCCCTTCGAGTGGATCCAGGACCGGCATTTTCGTGAAGGACGCATGCTCGCGAAGAGCCCCTTCCGCCGCTTCGGGCCGGCCTTCGACATCGTGCCCGAAGGAACCGGCAGCAAGGTGACCTACATGCTCCAATGGGAGCCGCGCAACGTGATCGGCGGCGTGCTGGGCAAGCTGATCGCGCCACGAGTGGGGGCTGTCGCCGAGAAACGCTACAGGGAGGGCGTCGAATTCCTGAAAGGCGCGCGTCCGACGATGTTCGACCTGCCGCCGCCCCGGCTGCCCGAAGGGGCACGCGATCGGGCCGCGGCGATGGCCGAGACGATCGATCAAAGCCCGTACGGCAACGGCCTCGGTCGGCGGCTTTGCGATTATGTTCTGGGCGCCATGGCAAGCGACCTCGGTCGGCTGAGACCCAAGCAACTGGCGCACGAATTCGGCATCGCCGAGCGGCCCGCGATCGAAGCCTGCCTGACCGCCGTCAGGGCCGGTCTCCTCACCATGAAATGGGAGTTGCTTTGCAACAACTGCCGCGGCGCCAAGGTCAGCACCACGGCGCTCAGCGAATTGCCGCGCGGCGCGCATTGTCCGTCGTGCAACATCGACTATGAGCGCGATTTCGAGCGCAACGTCGAGCTTGCCTTCGCGCCGGCGCCGGCGATCCGGCCGCTGATGCAGGGCGGCTATTGCCTGAGCGGTCACATGACAACGCCGCATGTGCCGGTGCAGCTCCTGCTGGCGCCGGGCGAACGGCGCACGATCTCGGTCGATCTGCCGGCCGGTCCCTACCGATTGCGCACTCTGCATCCCGGCATCTATGCCGACGTCGATCACGACGGCGGCGCCTTTCCTGGCTTGCGGGTCACCGCCACCGGCGTCGCGGCCGATAGGACGAGCGAGCCGCGACAGATCACCTTCACGAACGAGGCGGATTTCGAGCTGGCGGCGCTGATCGAGGATCGCCGCTGGACCCAGGATGCGCTGACCGCACCGGAAGTCATTTCACTGCAGGCGTTCCGTGATCTTTTCGCGGAGGCGACGTTGCGGCCGGGCGACGAGGCCGCCGTGGGTCAGGTGGCGCTGCTGTTTTCCGACCTGCGCGGGTCGACGGCGCTTTACGAGCGCGTGGGCGATGCCGTGGCCTTTAACATCGTCCGCGACCATTTCGCCTTTCTCGCCGCGATCGTGCGCGATCACAATGGCGCTGTGGTGAAGACGATCGGCGATGCCGTCATGGCGTCGTTCGGCGATCCCGCCGACGCGGTGAAGGCGGCGCTCGCCATGCAGGCACGCATCGCCGACTTCAACCGCGGCCATGGCGGCGACAGGATCGATCGTCACCTGACTATCAAGCTCGGCGTCCATGCCGGGCCGAGCGTCATGGTGAACCTGAACGATCGGCTCGACTATTTCGGCTCGACCGTGAACATGGCGGCACGGCTGCAGGGGCAGAGCCAGGGTGGCGACATCGTGCTGAGCGAGGCGGTCGCCCGTGATCCGGCCGTCGGGCCGGTGCTCGCCACGGTGCCGATGCGTCCGGAAAGTGTTTCCCTGAAGGGCTTCGAAAGCCCCGTCGGCTTCGTACGCGTCCTGCCGTCGGCCTAAGAGGCGAAGTGTGCCGCCAGCACGGCCGCGGCTTCGTCGTTGGCCTTGAGCCCCTGCTGCAGGAAACGCGTCAGCGAAAAGAAGCCGTGGATCGTGCCGGGATAGTTGACGTAGGTCGTCTTCACGCCGGCGTCGATCAGGCGGTCGGCATAGGCGCGGCCTTCGTCGCGCAGCGGGTCGTAGCCGGCCGTCAGCACGAAGGCCGGCGGCAAGTCGGAGAAGTGGCGCGCCAGCAACGGCGACAGGCGCAGGTCGGCAAGATCGGCGCCGGCCGGCACATAGGCCTTCCAGAACCAGTCGATGAGGTCCTTGGTCAAAAAATATCCCTCGGCGAACTCGCGCCGCGAGCGGCTCTGCTTGCTGGAGTCGGTCGCGGGATAGATCAGCATCTGGAAGGCCGGAGTGTGCTCACCGGCGTCACGGCAGGCCTGGCACACCACGGCCGCGATGGCGCCGCCGGCGGAATCGCCGCCGACGGCGATCCGGGCGGCGTCCGCGCCGAATACGTCGGCGTGATCGCGGATGTGGCGGAAGGCGGCGATGCCGTCCTCGATCGGCGCCGGAAAGGGATGCTCGGGCGACAGCCGATAGTCGATGGCGATCACCTGGCATCGGCTTTTGTTGGCGAGCCGCCGGCAGGTCGAATCGTGCGTCTCGAGACTGCCGATCACGAAGCCGCCGCCGTGATAGTAGACCAGCGTCGGCAACGAACCGGCGGAGGCGCCGAACGGACGGTAACGGCGGAAGCGGATCTCGCCTGCCGGGCCGGCGAAGGTGCCATCGGTGACTCCCTCGACATCCGGCGGCGGCGCCTCGCTGTCCTCGGACATCTTGTCGACCGCCAGCCGGCCCTCCTTGTACGGCAGGGTATGCAGCAGCGGTCGTCCGTCCTGTGCCGCCTTGTCCATCAGGTCGAGCAGGGTGCGGGCCTCGGTATCGAGCATTCGGTCTCTCCGGAATTCAGTCGAACAGATGGCGATAGGCGAAAAGCGCGGGCATGCCACCGGTATGGATGAAAACGATATCCTGATCGCTCGTCCACCGGCCCGACCGGATCAGCGCGATCAGCCCGGCCAATCCCTTGCCCGAATAGACAGGGTCCAGCACCAGGCCTTCGAGGGCAGCCGCGAGCTTGATCGCTTCGACCGTCGCCCGATGCGGCACGCCGTAGGCCGGTCCGGCATGACCGGCAACGACCTCCACGTCCTCCGGATCGAACCGTTGCCCGAGCTGGGCAGCGGCCGCCTCCGCGTAGGCGATGACATCCTTGCGCACTCGTTCCGGCTCGGCATCGATGTCGATGCCCACGATCCGGGTATGCGGCAGGCAATGTCGCGCGGCCACGAGCCCGGCCTGCGTGCCGCCGCTCCCCGAGCAATGCACGATCGCCGCGGGGACAAATCCCGAGGACTCGGACTGCTGGGCGATCTCCAGCAGGGTCGAGGCATAGGCGACCGCGCCGAGCGGGTTGGAGACGCCGTAAGGGACGATGTAGGGCTTGCGTCCGCGAGCGCGCAGCTCGTCGGCAATTGTCGCGATGGCGCCGTTGCGGTCGCCGTTCCAGGGCACGTCGTGCAGGACGGCGCCGAACAGGCGATTGAGCAACGCGTTGCCTGTCGTTTCGTAGTCCGCCGATGGCGGCGCGAGACGGCCATGATACACGGCGAGATGGCAGTCGAGACCGAGCTTGGCCGCCGCCGCCGCGACCTGGCGTTGGCTGTTGGATTGCACGACACCGCCGGAAACGAGCGTATCGGCGCCTTGGCCGACGGCCTCGTGCAGCACGTAGTCGAGCTTGCGCAGCTTGTTGCCGCCAAGGCCAAGTCCGGTGCAATCGTCCCGCTTCACCCAAAGGCGCGGGCCGCCAAGATGGGCCGAGAGGCGCTTCAGCGGCTCGAGCGGCGTCGGCAAATGGGCCAGGCCCAGCCGCCTGAAGCGGCGAAGGGCATGGTCGAGGGTCGATCCATCTGGGGCGGCGGGCAATGTGATCAATCGAACTTGATGTTGGCGACGCGGATCAACTGGCTCCATTTCTCTGTCTCGCGACGCTGGAAGCGGGCGAACGCCTCGGCCGTGCCACCCTCGGCAATGCCGCCCACCGCCTTGTAGGCATCGATCAACGCACGCGACTTCAATGCCTCCGCCGCGGCCGCATGCAGGCGGTCGCGATTGGCCCGGATCGAGGCGCCGGGCGAGACGAGGCCGTACCAGTTGTCGGAATTGACGCGCGGATAGCCGAGCTCCCGCATGGTCGGAACATCGGGCAACAAGGCGGCGCGGGTATCGGATGTGACGGCGATCGCCTTCAGGACGCCCGAGCGTATATGCGGCAGGACCACGGGCAGATCGAGGATCGCCATCTGGATATGGCCGGCGATGAGGTCGCGCGTCGCCGGCGCGGCGCCGCGATAGGGTATGTGCAGAGCCCTGGTGCCGGTCTCCCGCTCGAACAGTTCCATCGCGAGGTGGGTGATGCTGCCCATCCCGGCGCTGCCGTAAGTGAGCTTGCCAGGCGCCGCCTTCAGGCGCGCGATCAGCGTCTTGAGGTCGGAGATGCCGAGCTTGGCGTTGACGACCAGGATTTCCTGCACGCGCGCGATCAGGATGATCGGTGCGAGATCGTGGATCGGATCGTAGGGCACGATCGGGTCATACGGCGTATTGGCCAGCACGCTCGGCATGATGGCGCCCGTCGACGCGCTGATGATGCCCATGACATACGCGTCGAGACCGGCCTTGGCGACGAGCGTGAGCGCGGCGATGACCGATATGTCGTCCTTGTTTTCGGGCACGACCGGCTTTCCGAGCTGCTCCGCCATGCCCTCCGCCAGATATCGCCCGAAGATGTCCGCCGGGCCTCCAGGCGGAAAAGGGATGATCATGGTGAGCGGCTTGGCGGGAAAAGACGGAGATTGCGCCCGGGCGCTTGCGGCCGGCATCAGCGCCAGGCCCGCAAGCGCGTGGCGGCGGGTTATCATGAGAGGGTCCTCCACTTTCAGTACGCAGAATCTCTATTCCATCTTGACGTCCGCGAGCTTGATCACGCTTGCCCACTTCTCGATTTCCTGGTGCTGAAAGTGTGCGAAATCCTGTGACGAGCCGCCCGCCACGATACCACCGACGGCTGCATAAGCCTCGCTCAGCTTTTTCGATTCCAAGGCTTTCGTCGCCGCATCGTGCAGCCGCTTGCGGTCGGCGTCCGGCGCGCCGCCGGGTGATGCAAGGCCATACCAGTTATCCGAGTTCACCTTCGGGTAGCCCAGCTCGCGCATGGTGGGCACATCGGGGAGCAACGGAGCGGCGATGTCGGAGGTGACGGCAATCGGCTCGAGCGCACCGGACCGGATATGCGGCAGAAGCACGGGCACGTCCAGGATCGCCATCTGCACCAGGCCTGCGAGGAGATCGTTGGTAGCGGGAGCCGCACCGCGATAGGGCACATGCACGACATCGGTGCCGGTCTCGCGCTTGAACAGCTCCATGGCGAGATGGGTGATGCCGCCAGCGCCCGCGCTTCCATAGGAATACTTTCCCGGTTCGGCCTTCAGCCGCGCGACCAGAGCCTTGGCGTCGGCGATGCCGAGCTTGGCTTCGACCACCAGCACTTCCTGGACGCGCGTGACGAGGATGATCGGCGCGAGATCGTGCGCCGCGTCGTACGGCATGTTGGGCATCAGCGTCGGCATGATAGCGCCGGCCGAAGCGCTCATCAGGCCCATGACATGCGCGTCGGTCGCGGCCTTGGCCACGACATCCATGCCGGCGACGCCCGCCACGCCGCTCTTGTTCTCCACCACGACCGGCTTGCCGAGATCTTCGGCCATGCCCTCGGCGAGAAAGCGGCCAAAGATGTCGGCCGGTCCGCCGGGCGGGAAGGGCACGATCAGGCTGAGGGGCTTGCTGGGAAAGGTCGGCTGCTGGGCCGATGCGTCGGCGATCGGCAAGGCAGCCAAGCCGGCAAGCGCGGCGCGGCGCGTGATCATGCAAACTCCTCCCGTTTCGCAATGGAAGTCTGCGCAGCGATGACTGGATCGGCAAGCGACGTTCGCTACTGGCCGAAGCCACTCCAGCCGATGACGGCACCGGCCGCCAGCAGCCACAGGGGATGCAGCCGGGTCCTTGTAGCGACAAGAGCGACGCCGGCACTGATGGCGACCAGGATCCAGGTGCGATCGGCGGCTCGCACGATCAACAACGCGCTCGCTGCCACCAGGCCGACGGAAACGGGAACCAGCCCGGCCTGGACGGCGCGCCGCCAGGGATTGTCCTTGAAGCGCCGCCATAGGCGCAGGGCAATGGCGGTGAGGATCGAGGACGGACCGAAGATCGCGACGGTCGACACCAGCATGCCGGCCAGTCCCGCGACATGCCAGCCGATCAACGGCGCCACCATCATGTTGGGACCTGGCGCCGCCTGCGCGAGGGCGAACAGCGCCGCGAAATCGGCATCGGTCAGCCAGTGATGGACCTCCGTCACCTGACGATGCATCTCCGGCAGGATCGTGTTGCCGCCGCCAAAGGCGATCAGCGAAAGCTGGCTGAACATGACGGCGAGGGCCGTGAGGGTCGCGTTCATGCGCCGATCTTCCTGGTGAGCGCGATGCTGAGCGGCGCCAGCACAAGCATCGTCGGCACGAGCGGCCACTGGAGAACCGCGATGGCGATCAGGCACAGGACCGCAATGCCGACGGCGATCGGCCTTCGGCGCATCGGCAGGGCGATCTTGACGGCCACGGCGACCAGGAGGCCCGCCGCGGCCGCCGCCAGGCCGGCGAACATGTGCACCACATGCACGTCCGACTGGAAGCGGGCATAGACGACGCCCAGCACGATCACGATTCCCGTGGGCGCGGCGATCAGGCCGACCAGCGCCGCGACGGCACCCGGAATCCCCCGGAAGTTCATGCCGATCGCGGCCGCGAGATTGATGATATTGCCGCCGGGCAGGAACTGGCAGAGGCCGAGCAGCTCGGTGAACTCGGCATTGTCGAGCCAGCGGCGCCGTTCGACGATCATGTGGTGCGCGAGCGGCAGCACGCCGCCGAACCCGGTGAGGCCCAGCACCAGGAAGCCGCGGAACAGCTCGCCGATTGTCGGCGTCGCCAACTCCGTCTCGGTCCCTTCCTCGCGCGCGACCATGCACAACAGCTAGAAGCGGTTCATGAAGATGTCCAATATATGTTTTCACCGATGCCCATACGGGACGAATCTGCCGTTCCGCCGCATCTCTTGCTGCGGAACTGCCGACTGGGCCACGGCCGGCGCTTCTGGATCGTTGTCATCCCGAGCGAGGCGAGAGATCCTTCGCGTTCGGAAAGATCCCTCGCTTTCGCTCGGGATGACACCTAAATAGCTTGGACGACACCTGAAATAGTGACTCATGGCTGATTTTCCGAAGAAGACCCTTGCCGATTGGGAAAAGCTTGCCGCCAAGGAGCTGCGCGACCGGCCGCTTGCGTCGCTCGACTGGACGACTCCCGAAGGCATCGTGGTGAAGCCGCTTTATACGGCCGCCGATCTGGAACAACTCGAAACGCTGGGGGCGCTTCCGGGCTTCCCGCCCTTCACCCGTGGTCCGAAGGCCACGATGTATGCCGGCCGGCCCTGGACGGTGCGCCAGTATGCGGGCTTCTCGACGGCGGAGGAGAGCAACAAGTTCTACCGAGCCAATCTCGCCGCCGGCCAGATGGGCCTTTCGGTGGCTTTCGATCTGGCGACCCATCGCGGTTACGATTCAGACCATCCGCGCGTCGTGGGCGATGTCGGCAAGGCAGGCGTGGCGATCGATTCCGTCGAGGACATGAAGATCCTGTTCGACGGCATTCCGCTCGACAAGATGAGCGTGTCGATGACCATGAACGGCGCCGTGCTGCCGGTGCTGGCGGGCTATGTCGTGGCGGCGGAGGAGCAGGGCGTGCCGCAGGACAAGCTCTCGGGCACGATCCAGAACGACATCCTCAAGGAGTTCATGGTCCGGAACACGTACATCTACCCGCCGGGCCCCTCCATGCGCATCGTGGCCGACATCATCGAGCACACGGCCAAGCACATGCCGAGGTTCAACTCGATCTCGATCTCCGGCTATCACATGCAGGAGGCGGGGGCGACGCTGGTGCAGGAGCTTGCCTTCACGCTGGCCGACGGCCTCGAATATGTACGCGCCGCCAAGGCCAAGGGCCTCGATATCGACGCCTTCGCGCCCCGGCTCTCGTTCTTCTTCTGCATCGGCATGAACTTCTTCATGGAAGTGGCGAAGCTCCGGGCCGCGCGCTTCCTGTGGGCCGAGTTGATCAAGCCGTTCGAACCCAAGAAGGCCGATTCGCTGTCGCTGCGCACGCATTGCCAGACGTCCGGCGTGTCGCTCACCGAACAGGATCCCTACAACAACGTGATCCGCACCGCCTACGAGGCGATGGCGGCGGTGCTGGGCGGCACGCAGTCGCTGCACACCAACTCCTTCGACGAGGCGATCGCGCTGCCGACGCCGCAATCGGCGCGGATCGCGCGCAACACCCAGCTGATCCTCCAGCACGAGACCGGCGTCACCAAGGTCGTCGATCCGCTGGCCGGCAGCTACTACGTCGAATCCCTGACCGCGAGCCTCGTGGCCGAGGCGCGCAAGCTGATCGGTGAGGTCGAGGCGCTGGGCGGCATGACCAAGGCGGTCGAGGCCGGCATGCCGAAGATGAAGATCGAGGAGGCGGCCGCACGCAAGCAGGCGCGCATCGATCGCGGCGAGGAAGTGATCGTCGGCGTGAACAAGTTCCAGCCGAAGGAAGACGGTCAGGTCGAGATCCTCGAAGTCGACAACGACGCGGTGCGCAATGCGCAGGTGGCGCGCCTGCAGAAGATCCGGTCGAGCCGCGACGAAGCCAAGTGCGTGGCGGCGCTGAAGGCCCTGGGCGAGGCGGCGCGCAACGGCACCGGCAATCTCCTGACCCTCAGCATCGAGGCGACGCGGGCGCGCGCAACCGTCGGCGAGATCTCGTCGGCTCTCGAAGGCGTCTATGGCCGCTATCAGGCGACCATCCGCTCGATCTCGGGAGTCTATGCCGGCGAATGGGAGGGCGACGAGGGGCTGGCGCGCATCCGCACCGACATCGCCTCCTTCGCCGAGGAGGAGGGCCGTCGGCCGCGGCTCATGGTGGTGAAGATGGGGCAGGACGGTCACGACCGCGGCGCCAAGGTGATCGCCACCGCCTTCGCCGATCTGGGCTTCGACGTCGATATCGGCCCTCTGTTCCAGACGCCGCAGGAAGCGGCGCGTGCCGCGATCGAGAACGACGTGCATGTGATCGGCGTTTCCAGCCAGGCGGCCGGTCACAAGACGCTGGTGCCGCAACTCATCGAGGAGCTGGCCAAGCAGGGCGGTTCCGACATCCTGGTCGTGGTGGGCGGCGTCATTCCGGCCCAGGACTACGACTTCCTCAAGAAGGCCGGTGTGGCGGCGATCTACGGTCCAGGAACCAACATCCCGGCTGCCGCTGCCGAGATCCTGTCGATCCTGCGCCAGCGCGACCACAAGCGCGCGGCTTGAGGGCGGCCTCAAGGGAGCGCGCCACTCCAGTGGCGCAATCATGAGCGCCACTGGAAGTGGCGCGCTCCGATGAGTGCTACCGCTGCATCGCGATCTTCTCTTCCTCGGTGAGTGGGCGTTCGCGGAAGTAAAGCATCTTGCCGTAGATCGTGCCGAAGCCGGTCTCGGCTTCCAGCTTGACCGGATAGCGGAAGGACGTGTCGTCGAGTCGCCCGAACCACAGCTTCATCGGCCGCTCGCGCTTGCTTTCGGCTTCCTTCGGCGCATCGTCGAAGTCGCCGGCGATGCGTCGGGTATAGATGCTGCAGACCAGCAAATCGCCTTTCGCCGCCGGAACACCGGCCATTGCCGGCGACTCGGTGCCGATCTTCGTGAGCACGACGTCGATGCGGCGCTTGCCGTCGTTGGAGGGAACGGTCCGGTCGCAGGCGGCGTCACCCGCCATGCCGACCTGGACGGCAGCCGACAGGGGATCGAGCGAGCCCTTGCGCTTGTCTTCGGGGATCGCTTTCCCGGGCGGCGGGTCCCAAGGAGGGTCGCTGGTTTCTCGCAATGTGCCGCCGGGACCATAGAGCGCGCGCCACGAGCGCGGCTTGTCGGCGACGACGATCGACAGCGAGCCGCCGACCGGCATCGCGCCATGGGGCCCGATGAGGCCCCAGGCCCGGTTCCTGCCCTCGTAATTGATGGTGACGGCCTTGATCAGGCCTTCCTTGAAGGTGTGGCTCTCGATGTCGTAGCGATGGTGATCGTCGAAGCGCGCCTTGAAGTCGATGCGAAAGCCCGTGAAGCCGAGATAGGTGATCGCATAGCCGATCTCCACCAGACGCGCATCTTGCGCCACGGCGCTTGCGGGAAA
Organism: Reyranella sp.; assembly: GCA_035279245.1. GTDB lineage: Bacteria > Pseudomonadota > Alphaproteobacteria > Reyranellales > Reyranellaceae > Reyranella. The sequence continues at coordinate 5,665 of DATEID010000300.1, read as the reverse complement.
TGCGCCGCACAAGGCAAAGGCGAGGAAGGCCCTAAGAAAAGTCATGACATGGCGCTCCATGGGGGACTTACCCGGACCCCGCCGACACGATAGAAGGCGCACACCCCCTCCGCCACCGAGCTCGCGCGCCGACCGGCCTTCTCCATGTCGCCTCCTGGCAACGATCGTCCTCCCGCCATCGGCCTCGGCCGGTCGTGGGCCGTGCTCGCCATATTGGGGCGGCATTTGTGGCCAAAGGGCGAATGGGGATTGCGCACCCGTGTGCTGGTCGCGCTGGCGCTCCTCGTGCTGGCCAAGGTGGCCAACGTCTATGTGCCGATTCTCTATAAGCATGCCGTCGATGCATTGGGGACGCCGCAAGGTCAGGCGATGGCGGTGCCGGTCGCGCTGATCCTCGCCTACGGCGTGGCGCGCGTGCTGGCGCAGGCCTTCGGTGAAATCCGCGATGCGATCTTCGCCCCGGTGGGACAACGCGCCATCCGCAATCTCGCGCTGCAGGTGTTCGGCCATCTCCATGGCCTTTCGCTGCGCTACCACCTCGAACGCCAGACCGGCGGGCTGAGCCGCGTCATCGAGCGCGGCACGCAGGGCATGGAGTTCCTGATCCGCTTCACGACCTTCAACATCCTGCCGACCCTGCTGGAGATCGGCCTGGTGGGCGCGATCCTGTGGCGGCTCTACGACTGGCGCTTCACCGCCGTGACGCTGGGCGTGATCGCCGGCTATATCGTGTTCACGGTCATGCTGTCGGAATGGCGCATCCAGTTCGTGCGGCGCATGAACGATGCCGACACCGAGGCCAACGCCAAGGCGATCGACAGCCTGCTGAACTACGAGACGGTGAAGTATTTCGGCAACGAGCTGCACGAAGCACGGCGCTACGACGTCGGCCGACGTCGCTACGAGACCGCCGCGATCCGCTCGAGCCGCACGCTCTCGCTGCTGAATATCGGACAAGGCGGCATCATCGCCATCGGCCTCGCCGCCGTGATGGTGATGGCGGGGACCGGCGTCGTCGAGCATACGATGACGGTCGGCGATTTCGTTGCGGTGAACGCCTTCCTGCTGCAGCTCTACGCGCCGCTCAACATGCTGGGCTTCGCCTATCGCGAGATCCGCGGCGCGCTCGTGAACATGGAGAAGATGTTCGGCCTGCTCGACGTGCCGCCGGAGATCGCCGACAAGCCGGATGCGCCGGCGCTCGAAGTGGCGGGCGGCGAGATCGTGTTCGACCATGTCGATTTCCACTACGAGAAGGCGCGGCCGATCCTGCACGATGTGAGCTTTCGCGTGGCGCCGGGCGACACCGTCGCCATCGTGGGCTCGAGCGGGGCAGGCAAGTCGACCGTCTCGCGCATCCTGTTCCGCTTCTACGATGTGGCGGCGGGCCGCGTCCTGATCGACGGCCACGACATCCGCGACGTGCAGCAGGCGAGCCTGCGCGCCGCGATCGGTGTGGTGCCGCAGGACACCGTGCTCTTCAACGACACGATCTACTACAACATCGCCTACGGCCGGCCCGAGGCGACCCGCGAACAGGTGGAGCAGGCGGCGAAGCTCGCGCGCATCCACGACTTCATCATGGCGTTGCCGCAGAAGTACGAGTCCACCGTGGGCGAGCGCGGGTTGAAGCTTTCGGGCGGCGAGAAGCAGCGCGTGGCGATCGCACGTACCATCCTCAAGAACCCGCACATCCTGCTGTTCGACGAGGCGACCAGCGCGCTCGACACCCGCACCGAGCAGGAGATCCAGCGTTCGCTCGAGGAGGTAAGCCGCGGTCGCACGACGCTCGTGATCGCCCATCGCTTGTCGACGATCATCAACGCCGACGAGATCGTGGTGCTCGATCGCGGCCGCGTCGTCGAGCGCGGACGGCACGGCGACCTCCTGGCACGCGACGGCCTCTATGCCGATATGTGGCGGCGCCAGCAGGAGGCTGCCGCCGAGGCCGAGCGCAAGGTCGAGACCGAAGTCGACGAACTGCCGTCCTTCCGCGCGGAAGGGCATCTGCGTGTCGCCGAGTAGCATCTCGACCCGCCGGCCCTTGCTGCCGATTTTCGCCGCCTGCGCGGCCGCGGGCCTGCTTGCCGGCACCTCATGGCCGCTTGTGCCTCTCGCCTTGGAGCGTCAAGGGGTCGACAAGGCCCTGATCGGCGTCATCGCCGCCGCCTGGGGCATCGGCATGCTACTTACCGCGCCGCGCATTCCCCATCTGGCAGCGCGGTTCGGCACCGTGCCGCTGATGGTCGTGGCGGTCGTCATTGGGGCGACGGTGTCGGTCGGCTATACCCTCGTCAGCAATCCCTACGCCTGGTTCGCGCTCAACCTCACGCATGGCGCAGTGGACGGCGTGCCCTGGGTCCTGAGCGAGATCTGGATCAACATGGCCGTCGACGAGCGCCGCCGCAGCCGGGCGATGGCGGTGTATGCGATCCTGATTGCGGCCGGCATGGCCCTGGGGCCGTTCGTCCTGCAGATCGTGGGCGTCTATGGAGCGTTGCCGTTCCTGACCTGCGCCGTGATCGCCCTGCTGATCGCGGTGCCGCTGTTGCCTTACTGGAAGAGCGCGCCGGCCATCGCTCCCGAGCCGGGCAGCGGCTTCCTCGCGGTCGTGCTCGGCGCGCCGCTCGCCATGCTCGCCGCCTTCTCGACCGGGGTCGGCGAGCAGGTCGCCTTCAGCTTCCTGCCGGTCTACGCCGTGGGAGCCGGCGTGGCGGCCAAGACCGGCGCGCTCTGGCTGTCGGCGTTCGTGGTTGGCAACCTCGTGCTGCAATGGCCGATCGGCTGGCTGGCCGACCGTGTCGATCGCCGTGCCGTGCTGGCGGCCGCGACGATGGCGAGCGCCGCGCTCGTGATGCTGCTGACGCTGGTGCCGGCGCATTCGCCGGCCGTGCTGGGCATCGTTCTCGTGTGGGGCGGAATCTCGTTCGGCATCTATCCGCTGGGCCTCGCACTGCTCGGCCAGCGCTTCAGGACCGGCGATATCGCCCGCGCCAACACGGTCTTCTCCATGCTCTATATCGGCGGCGGCCTCGTCGGCCAGCCGCTGACCGGCGCCGCCATGGATCGTCTCGGCGATGCCGGCCTCGGCTGGACACTGGCCTTCTTCTACGTGGTGGCGGGCATCGGCGCTTTGGCGGCCCTGCGCAATGGAGTGAAAGACGGTCGGCATGTCGTCGAATAGCGTTGTCGCGGCGCCATGGCGTGCCTTGCTGCCGGTGTATGTCGCCTGCCTCGCCTTCGGCGTGCAGGTCGGCGCCTCCCTGCCGCTCGTGCCGCTGGCTCTCGAGCGGCGCGGAGTCGACAATTTCACCATCGGGCTGGTGAGCGCCGCCTGGGGCATCGGCATGATCTCGACCGCGCACCGCATTCCTGCCGCAGCGGCGCGGATCGGCGCGACGCCGCTCATCTGTCTTTCCCTCCTGATGACGGCGGCGATCGCCGTCGCCTTCGCCTACACCGAAAGCACGCTCCTCTGGTTCGTGCTCAGCCTGCTGTCGGGCGTGTCGGGCGGCGTTCCCTGGGTCGTGAGCGAGATTTGGATCAACCTGGTGGTCGACGAGGGACGACGAGGCCGTGCGGTCGCGGTCTATTCGACGCTGGTGGCGCTCGGCCTCGCGGTCGGCCCGGTGATCCTGCAGGTCGTTGGCGTGTACGGGCCGCGTCCGTTCCTGGCGACGGCCGTTCTTACGCTGCTGATCGCCGTGCCCCTGCTGCCGAGCTGGCGCACCGCGCCGGTGGTCGAGGAAAGTGCGGCCGGCGGCTTCCTGCGCACCGCGATGCTGGCGCCTGTTGCCATGCTGGCGGCCTTCGCCTGCGGGCTGGGCGAGCAGGCCGCCTTCAGTTTCCTTCCTGTCTACGGCGTCGCCGCCGGCGTTCCGCCGCAGACCGGCGCCCTGTGGCTCTCCGCCTTCGTGATCGGCAACCTCGTCCTGCAATGGCCGATCGGCTGGGCGGCAGACCATTGGGATCGTCGGAAAGTGCTGGCAGCTTGTGCACTGTTCAGCGCGACCATGACGACGCTGCTGCCGATGATCGATCTGCACGGTCCGGGCGTTCTCGCGCTGCTGCTGTTCTGGGGCGGCATTTCGTTCGGCATCTACACGGTCGGGCTCGCCCTGCTCGGCCAGCGTTTCACCGGCGGCGATATCGCGGCTGCCAATGCCGCCTTCACGATCTTCTACACGATCGGCGGCCTGGTCGGCCGGCCGATCAGCGGAGCGGCGATGGATGCGGCAGGCGACAGGGGCTTCGGGCCGTCGATCGCGGTCTTCTACCTTGTCGCGGGCATCGGGGCGTTGCTGGCCTTGCGCCGGCGTGGCTGATAAAGCTTGCCGTCATGAGCCCGTCGGTCGCCAAATCCGACCTCGCCACCGACCCGCTGCTCGCGCCGCTGCTGGCCGGCGATCGGCGGGCGCTTGCCCAGGCGATCACATTGATCGAATCGACGCGCGCGGATCATCGCGAGCGCGCCGATGCGCTGCTGGCCGCCGTGTTGCCGCACGCCGGCAAATCGGTGCGGCTGGGCATCACCGGCGTGCCGGGCGTCGGAAAATCGACACTGATCGAGCGCTTCGGTCTTTCGCTGCTGGATCGAGGGCGGTCGCTCGCGGTGCTGGCGATCGATCCCTCGTCCAAACGCGGCGGCGGCTCGATCCTGGGCGACAAGACGCGGATGGAGGAGCTTTCGCGCCGGACCGCGGCCTTCATCCGCCCGTCACCGGCCGGGGCGACCCTGGGCGGCGTGGCGCGCCGCACCCGCGAAGCCATGCTGCTCGTCGAGGCGGCGGGCTTCGACACGGTGCTCGTCGAGACGGTCGGCGTCGGGCAGTCGGAGACGGCCGTTGCCGACATGGTGGACATGTTCATCGTGCTGCTGCTGCCGGCGGGCGGCGACGATCTGCAGGGCATCAAGCGCGGCGTGATCGAGCTCGCCGACCTGATCGTCGTCAACAAGGCGGACGGCGACCTGAAGGCGACGGCGCGGCGGTCGGCCGCGGACTACAAACACGCGCTGCGCATGCTTCGCTCGCCGACGGCGGGATGGACGCCGGAGGTGACGACCTGCTCGGCCCATACCGGCGAGGGCGTGGCCGAGCTGTGGACGATCGTCGAGCGCTTCAACGAGGCGGTCGGGCAAAAGGGCATCGCCCGCCGCCGTGCCGAGCAGGCGCGGGCCTGGATGTGGAACGAGGTGGGCGAAACCCTGCTTGCGGAATTGCGCAAGCATCCCGACGTTAAGCGTTTGGTGGGCGGGCTGGAGCGGGACGTCGAAAGCGGTCGCTGCACCCCTGCCGCTGCCGCACGTCGTATGCTGGAAGCGTTCCATGGCCGCTAAGTCCTTCGTCCGGCGAGCTCGCCGGGCCGCCCAAAAGAGCCAACTGCCGTTCTGGAAGTGCAAGACGCTGTCGCAGATGACGAAGCCGGAATGGGAGTCGCTCTGTGACGGATGCGGCATGTGCTGTGTCAACAAGCTCGAATACGAGGGCACCGGCGAGCTCGCCCAGACGGACACCTGCTGCAAGCTGCTGGACCCCAGGACGGCGCGCTGCAAGGACTACAAGAACCGCAAGAAGATCGTGCCGGACTGCATCCAGCTCACCCCAGAAGTGGTGGCCAAGATGGACTGGCTCCCCAAGACCTGTGCCTACCGGTTGGTCCATTT
>DATEID010000299.1:0-9688 GCA_035279245.1 Reyranella sp. | reverse complement strand
CTCCAGGATCTCGGCGGCGGTCGGCAGCCTGGGCGCTGTGGTCATTCATTCCTCCCTTGTCGTAGCACTCCCCGTCGTCCCGAGCGGAGCGCCTGCCCTGAGGCGAAGCCGAAGGGAAGCGTAGTCGAGGGACCTTGCCTTCCGCGACAAACCTTGCAGTCGTTGAAAAAAGGTCCCTCCGCTACGCCTCGCTTCGCTCGGCTTCGGTCGGGACGACGGAAATAGGCGCACCACCAGTCTAAAGCCCCGTTATTTTACTTTTCAAGCAAACTTTGGCGGACGCATACTCCGCGCTGCGACGACAGCAAGGAGGAGCCCATGACCGTGAAGCGCGCCACGCTGGCCGAGCTCAAGGCGATCGCCGACGACCTCGCCATTCCCCTCACCGACGAACGCGCGGCCGAGTTCCTGGCGCTGATGCAGGGGAACTTCGACGCCTACGACATTCTGGAGGCGATGCCGGACGAGAAGCCTATCGTGAAATATCCCCGCACGCCGGGCTATCGGCCCGAGGGCGAGGAGAACAGGTATAACGCCTGGTACGTGAAGACGACCGTCAAGGGCGCTTCCTCCGGCAAGCTCGCCGGCAAGACGGTGGCGCTCAAGGACAATGTCTGCCTCGCCGGCGTGCCGATGATGAACGGCGCCTCGACGCTGGAAGGCTACGTTCCCGACATCGACGCCACCATCGTGACCCGCATGCTCGATGCCGGCGGCACGATCATGGGCAAGGCGCATTGCGAGTTCTTCTGCCTCTCTGGCGGCAGCCATACCAACGCGCTGGGACCGGTGCACAATCCGCACAAGCCGGGCTACGCCGCCGGCGGCTCGTCGTCGGGCAGCGGGGCGTTGGTGGCGGCGGGCGAGGTGGACATGGCGATCGGCGGCGACCAGGGCGGCTCGATCCGCATCCCCGCCTCCTTCTGCGGCATCTACGGCATGAAGGCGACGCACGGACTCGTGCCCTACACCGGCGTGATGCCGATCGAAGCGACCATCGATCATGTCGGCCCGATGACCGCCACGGTGAGCGACAATGCACTATTGCTCGAGGTGCTGGCCGGCGCCGACGGCCTCGATCCGCGCCAGTACGCGCCGCGGACCGCCAACTACACCGAGGCGCTTGGCAAGTCGGTGAAGGGCCTGCGCATCGCCGTCGTCGACGAGGGCTTCGGCCATGGCAACTCCGAGAAGGATGTCGACGAATGCGTGCGGGCCGGCGCCGAGCGCTTCGCCCGGATGGGCGCGACCGTCGATCACGTCAGCATCGCCATGCATCGCGTCGGCCCGGCCATCTGGACGCCGATCGCGCTCGAAGGCCTGCAGGCGCAAATGATGCGCGGCAACGGCATGGGCTTCAACTGGAAGGGCCTCTATACGCTCAGCCTGCTCGACGCCCACGCCGGATGGCGCGCCCGCGCCAACGAGCTCTCCGACAGCCTCAAGATCTCGATGTTCGTCGGCGAGTACTTCCTCAAGCACTATCGCGGCCGCTACTACGCCAAGGCGCAGAACCTAGCGCGCAAACTCGAGGCTGCGTACGATTCGGTGCTGGGCAAGTACGACATGCTGCTGATGCCGACCCTGCCGATGAAGGCCACGCCCATCCCGCCGCCGGATGCGCCTTTGCCACTTTATATACAGCGCGCCTTCGAGATGGTGGGCAACACCGCGCCGTTCGACGTCACCGGCCATCCGGCGATGTCGCTGCCCTGCGGCATGCGCGACGGCCTGCCGGTCGGCCTCATGCTGGTCGGCAAGGACTACGACGAGGCGACCCTCTACCGCGCCGCCCACGCCTTCGAGCAGGACGGCGACTGGAAGAAGATGTAGGGGATGAACCACAATTCTTTCTCCTCTCCCCCGATTGGGGGAGAGGTTGGGTGAGGGGGTTACGCACGAGCCTTCGCCGCCCCCTCACCTAACCTCTCCCCCTCGCGGGGGAGAGGAACAACAAAGGAAGGATTCACTCCTTCGTCACGGCATGGAAGGCCTTGGAGATCACCTGCCAGCGGCCGTCGGCCTTCAGGAGCGTGAGGTAGTCGGTGAAGTATCGCGGCGGGAGCTGGCATTCGACCTTGGCGAAGGCCGTGGCCGGACCGGAGAAGTCGATCGATACGATGCGGTCGCGCCGCTCGCTGCCCTTGGCCTTGCCGGACGGCCGGCTCTCCACGCTCTTGAACCAGTCGGCGCGCGGCAGGTCGGCCGCCTTGCCGTCGGGGCCGGCGCTGTAAAGGTGCGCGGCCGGATGGAAGGCTTGGCCGAGCTTCTTGGTGTCCCCCTCGTACAGGCCGTCGAAATAGACCTGCAGCACTTTCTCGATTTCGGCGACGTCGGAACTCATCTCGCTTTCCTCCTCGGTTCGTAGTCGTGTTCAGATCGCCCCGTTGGGGCTGACCAGGATCTTGCCGTTGCGCCCGCCTTTGTCGGCATGCGCCAGAGCCTCCTTGATCTTGTCGATCGGATAGACCGTGTCCACCGGCGCGCCGAGCTTGCCCTCGAGAACCTGCCGCGCAAGCCCGGCATAGATCTCGCGGATCTTCTCCGGCTTGCGGCGGGCGAGGAAGCGGCCGAGCATGAATCCGGTCAACCTGACGCCGCGATAGATGAAGTTGGAGCGGTCGACGTCGGGATTCTCGCCGCTCATCGAGCCGTAATGCACCAGCGTGCCGTCGCTTGCGAGGCAGCCGGCGAGGCGGCCGGTCGCCTTGCCGCCAATCGCTTCCAGCCCCAGCCGGATCGCCGCGCCGCCGGTCTCGCGCGCGACGCGCTCGGCGAGATCGTCACCGTCGACCAGCACCAGGTCGGCGCCGAGCGCCTTCAGCTCGGCGGCGAGCTCGGCGCGACGCACGACATTCACCGTGCGCAGGCCGCGCTCGTGGGCCAGCACGATCGCGAGCCGACCGACCGCCGAGTTGGCGACGTTCTGGATCACCCATTCGCCGCCCTTGAGATCGACGAAGTCCGACAGCATCAGCGCCGCGGTCGGCGGATTGATGCGCACCATGGCTGCCTGCCGGAGGTCGATTCCGGCCGGCAGGGGAATGGCGTCCGAACCCTTGACCTTGCGCTTCTGCGCCCAGTTCTCGCGTTGCAGGTTGATGACGAGGTCGCCCGGCTTCACGTGCTTCACGTTCGCGCCGACCGCGGTCACGCGGCCGACGCATTCCGCGCCCGGCGTCGCCGGCAGCGGCGGTTTCAGCCGATAGCTGCCGCGGCAGAACCACATGTCGGCTGGATTGATCGGGAAGGCGAGCACGTCGAACACCACCTCGTCGGCCGCCGGCGCCCCGACGTCCGGCACCTCGGCGCAACGCGCGACTTCCCACGGCGTGCCATAGCGCTCGATCAGCACCTGCTTCATGGCGTTCCCCTCCGCCGCGGATTATCTCGGGATTCGTTCCGGTGTCACCTGTTCTGTGTCGCCCCATTCAGGGTCGTCCCGAAAGATCTGTGTCATCCCGAGCGTAGCGAGGGATCCTTAATCGGCGTCGCGAAAGATCCCTCACTCCGTTCGGGATGACACTGCCTTTTGAATAAACATCACCGAACCAGGTTCACCTTCGCGAGATCGATCAGCTGCCGGGCGCGGCCGTCGAGCACCGCCTTGAGCGTGAACATGCCGAAATTGTAGGTCTGCTCGGCGGTCGCCCTCGGTGGCATGGCGAGCTCCTGGCGCGCGCTCACCACATCGATCAGCGCCGGCCCGTCGTGCGCGAAGGCCGCGGCGAGGCCCGCTCGCAGGTCCTGCGGCTTCTCGACCCGCACGCCTTTGATGCCCATCGCCTCGGCCATGGCGGCGAAGTTGGGATTGTCGAGGTCACAGCCGGTATCGAGGAAGCCGCTCGCCTTCATCTCCATCTCGACGAAGCCCAGTGTGCCGTTGTTCAGCACCACCACCTTCACGTTTAGCCCTATCTGCTTCAATGTGATGAAGTCGCCCATCATCATGGTGAAGCCGCCGTCGCCGGAGAGCGACACGACCTGGCGACGGCGGTCGGCCGCCTGCGCGCCGATCGCCTGCAGCATCGCATTGGCCATCGAGCCGTGGTTGAAGGAGCCGACCAGCCGGCGTCGGCCGTTCATCCGGAGATACCGCGCCGCCCACACGACAGGCGTGCCGACATCGCAGGTGAAGACCGCGTCGTCGGCCGCCAGCTCGCTCACCAGCCGCGTCACGTACTGCGGATGGATGATGCCGCTGCCGGGTCCGCTCTCCGCCAGCGCATCGAGGTCCTGCCGCGCCTTACGGTAGTGGCGCAGCGCGGCATCGAGAAAGCTCGTGTCCGTTTTCTCGTCGATCATGGGCAGCAGCGCTTTCACCGTCTCCCCGACATCGCCCAGCAGGCCGAGCTCGATCGGGCAGCGGTTGCCGAGCGCCTCCGGCCGCACATCGACCTGCGCCACAGCCGCCCCCTCGGGATAGAAGTTGCGATAGGGAAAGTCGGTGCCCAGCAGCAGGAGCGTGTCGCACTCCTTCATCGCCGCATAGCCCGAGGCGAAGCCGACGAGGCCGGTCATGCCGACATCGTAGGGATTGTCGTATTCGAGATGCTCCTTGCCGCGGAAGGCATGGACGATCGGCGCCTTGAGCTTGCCGGCGAGCGCCACGACCTCCGCGTGGGCGCCGGCACAGCCCGCGCCGCAGAGCATGGTGACGCGACGCCCCTCGTTCAGGATCGCCGCGAGCTTTCCCAGCTCCTCGTCGCTCGGCCGCAGCAACGGCCGCGCCGGCGCCAGCCACTGCGGCACCTTGGCCTCGATCTGCCGAAGCGCGACATCGCCCGGGATCACCACCACGGCCACGCCGCGTCTCGCGATCGCGACCTTGATCGCGCGCAGCAGGATCTGCGGGAGCTGGTCGGGATTGGAGACCAGCTCGACATAGTGGCTGCATTCCTTGAACAGGCTCTCGGGATGCGTCGCCTGGAAATAGTCGATGCCGATCTCGCTCGACGGGATGTGCGCGGCGATGGCCAGCACCGGCACGCGGCTCCGGTGGCAGTCGAACAGGCCGTTGATGAGATGCAGGTTGCCCGGCCCGCAGCTTCCAGCGCAGACCGCGAGCTCGCCCGTCAGATGCGCCTCGGCGCCGGCGGCGAAGGCGGCGCCTTCCTCGTGCCGCACATGAACCCATTCGATGGTCCCGGACTTGCGCAGCGCATCGGTGAAGCCGTTCAGCGAATCGCCGACGACGCCATAGACCCGCTTCACCCCGGCCCGACGCAGGGTCTCCACCATGTAAGCCGCCGCCGTCCCCGCCATCGTACCCTCCGCCCAAGGAACGGCCGTACTATGGGCTCAGCACCGGTAACGTGCGACTCCGGGTTCAGGCTTGGCCCAGCACGCAGCGGCGGATTTCGGCGACAGCCATGTGCGTGAGGGCGACAGCATCGGCGTCGATGGGATTGGCCTGCGACGACATTTTGGCAATGACGAGCCGGTTCGCGCGATCGATGAACAGGTTCTGGCCGTGGATCCCCATGGCGAACAAGATGCCGGGCGCGTCGTGGACCGCGTACCAGCCACTGCGGTAGCTCATCTCGCGCCGGCCGAAGCTCGCCGCGAATTCCCCGCTGCGCCAGGCCTCACGGTCGCCGTTGCTTTCGACGTCGGCGATCCACGCTCGCGGCACGACTTGCCGCGAGCCGTTGCGGCCACCGTCCACGATGAGCTGGCCGAGGCGGGCCAGGTCGCGAACCGTCGTGCAGAGACCGCCGGTGCAGCGCGGCGCGCCTTCGCAATCGAGTGTGATGTAGGCATCGTTCTCCGCGCCCATCGGCTTCCAGAGAAGCGCGCTTAGGAGCGAGGCGAAGCTCCGGCCAGCCGCCCGCTCGAGGACCCAGCCGAGAAGATCGGTGTTGGCCGAGACGTAGCGGAAGGGACCGCCATGTCCGCTCTCCGTCGCGGCGAGCGATTCGAAGAAGCGATGGAGGCCGACCGGACTGCGACCGACAGGCGATGGGGACCAGTTGGTCGCCGCGTCGTAGGCCTGCTGCGCCTCGTCGTCGAGCCGCACGCTCGTGCGCATATCGAGGAGATGCCGGACGGTGGTCGTTCCATAGGCGGTGTTGGCAATCTCCGGGACGTAGCGCGACACAGGCGCCTCGACATCGAGTATGCCGTCATGCTGCAGAAGGCCCGCCACGAGACCGGTAACCGACTTGGTCGCCGACATGATGATATGCGGCATGTGCGGCCCGTTGCCGTGATCGTAGAACTCATGGGCGATCCTGCCCTCGTGCAGGATCAAGAAGGCGTCCGTTGCCGTCGCGCGTAGAAAATCGGCGAGCCCCAGATACCTGCCGCCTGTGACCGGCAGGCTGAATGCGTCCAACGATCGCGGCGCGGCCGGCAGGGGCGACACGGCGTCGCCTGCGGCTTCGACGACGGCACAGGGAATGATCTCGCGAACATTGCGGAATGCCCAACGATTGTGGGGAGCCGTGCGCCAATTCGAGAGATCGGCGGATAAAGGGGTTATGTGGAGCTGGGTCATAAGGCGGCAAGCTATTCGCCGCTCTGCCGATGATCTATGCTCGACACCCGCGATTTCATGCGAGATCGTCCGGAGATGGACCCCCTCACCCAGCTCATTACCCTGCTGCGGCCACGCGCACTCCTGTGGAAGCACCGGGATGTGATCGACCAACGGGCGATGCGCTATCCGGCCAACGACGGCGCCGTGTTCTTCGTGGTCGCCCGTGGCCAATGCCAGTTCCAGATCGCGGGGCGCGCGCCACGCCTTCTTCACGCCGGCGACTTCCTGCTGATGATTGCGCCGCCGGTTTGGACGCTCGGCAGCAGCGAGACAGCTCCCGCCGCCGACGATGCGGCGGGCCGCGCCAAGCATCCTCTTCCAACGATCGCAGCCGAGCAGGCGTCGCCAAAACCCGGCGTCACACGGCTGCTCGGCGGACACTTCGTCTTCGATAGCGATAACAGCGCAATCCTTCGGCAACTGCTTCCGTCGATCGTCATGCTCTCGGGCGATGCGACCGCCGCGCGATTGCGCCGCGTGCTCGGCCTGATCGAGGACGAGGCACTGGCCGACCGGCCGGGGCGAACGTTGATTCTGGAACGGCTGCTCGAGATCATGCTGGTCGAGGCGATTCGCCACGACGGCGGTTGCGTGACCGAAGGTTCACGCGGCTTGCTGGCCGGCCTCGGCGATCCAGCGATCGCCGCGGCCTTGCGCGCCCTTCACGCCGACATCCGGAAGACGTGGACTGTCGCCAAGCTCGCTGCCTGTGCCGGGATGTCCCGCTCGGTTTTCGCCGAGCGATTCGACGAGATCGTCGGCCTGTCACCGATCGACTATCTGCGCCAGTGGCGCATGATGCTGGCGAAGGAGGCGCTTCGCGCCGGGCGCGAGCCCCTGGTCGAAATCGCCGAAGCCTGTGGCTATCAGTCTGTCAGCGCCTTCAGCGCCGCCTTCAGTCGCACGGTCGGCTGCCCGCCCTCGCACTACGCCGCCTCGCGACAGCCCTCGGCATTGGAGCCGCATTGAGCAAGCGGGCGACAGCGGGCCTGGCCGGGCACAAGGGACTGCCGATCCAGACGTTCGCCGACCGGGCGGCGTGGGAGAAATGGCTGGCAGCCCACGCCGAGAGTTCTCCTGGCGTGTGGTTGAAGCTCGCGAAGAAGGCCAACCGCAAACCCACCATCGCCAAAACAGACGCGATCGAAGCCGCGCTGTGCTTCGGCTGGATCGACGGCCAGCTCGACAGGTTCGACGACGCCTACTGGCTGGTCCGCTTCACGCCGCGCGGACCGAGGAGTCGATGGTCGCAGATCAACCGCGAGGCGGCGCTTCGTCTGGTCGCGACCGGAAAGATGAAGCCCGCGGGACTGGCCGAGATCGATCGCGCAAAGGCGGACGGCCGGTGGGGTGCAGCCTACGCGTCCCAGAGCAAGGCCGACGTGCCGGAGGACCTCGAGAGAGCACTCGACGCCAAACCCGAGGCCAAGGCGTTCTTCGCGACCCTGAACGGCGCCAACCGCTACGCCATCCTCTACCGCCTCCACCACGCGAAGACGGAGAAGACACGCGTGGCCCGGATCGAGAAGTTCGTCGCCATGCTGGCCCGCCGCGAGACGATCCATCCGCAGAAAGCGTGAGCCGACCCTAGGGCCGGTACGGCGCGAGCCTACGAGAAATCGCCCCTTATCCCCCTTCCCGCCTTGCGGTTACGAGGCGGCGCCAGTAGCTTCGCGGCCGCGCAAAACCCGCCCGAAAGGAGGCGTCTGTCGTTATGGCGTTCATTGCCGACCGTCTTGGCCGTATCAAGCCCTCTCCGACCAATGCCGCGCAAGGCAAGTTCCTGGAGATGAAAGCGGCAGGCAAGGACGTGATCGGCCTCGCCGCCGGCGAGCCCGATTTCCCGACGCCGGACCATATCAAGGAGGCGGCGATCGCCGCCATCCGCAACAACGACACCAAGTACACGGCCGTGCCCGGCACGCCGGCGCTGCGCCAGGCGATCGTCGCCAAGATGAAGCGCGACCACGGGCTCGACTACAAGCCGAGCCAGACCGTCGTCACCTCGGGCGGCAAGCAGATCATCTTCAACGCCATGCTCGCCACCCTCAATCCGGGCGACGAGGTGATCATCCCCGCGCCCTACTGGGTGTCCTACCCCGAGATGGTGCTGGTGGCCGACGGCACGCCGGTGATCGTCGACTGTCCCGAAGCGCAGGGCTTCAAGCTCACGGCGGCGGCGCTGGAGCGCGCGATCACGCCCAAGACCAAGTGGCTGATACTGAACTCGCCCAGCAATCCCACCGGCGCCGCCTACACGCACGCCGACCTGCGCGCGCTCTGCGATGTGCTCTTGAAGCATCCGCAGGTCCATGTGCTGAGCGACGACATGTACGAGAAGCTGGTCTACGACGACTTCGTGTTCGCGACACCCGCGCAAGTGGAGCCTCGTCTCTACGACCGCACGCTCACCATGAATGGCGTCTCCAAGGCCTACAACATGACCGGCTGGCGCATCGGCTACGCGGCGGGGCCGCAGAAGCTGATCGACGCCATGATCACGGTGCAGAGCCAGAGCACGTCGAACGCCAGCTCGATCAGCCAGGCGGCGTCGGTGGCGGCGCTGAACGGGCCGACCGACTTCATCCCGAGGAACGTCGCCGTCTTCAAGCAGCGGCGCGACCTCATCGTCTCGATGCTGAACCAGTCCAAGGGCCTGAAGTGCCCGCGGCCGGAAGGCGCGTTCTACGTCTATCCGTCGTGCGCCGGCACGATCGGCAAGAAGACGCCTGAAGGCAAGACGATCGCCGACGACACCGACTTCGTGAACTACCTCCTGGAGGCCGAGGGCCTGTCCGTGGTGCAGGGCTCGGCCTTCGGCCAAGGCCCCGCCTTCCGCATCTCCTACGCCACCGCGACCGAGCTCCTGGAAGAAGCCGGCCGCCGCATCCAGCGCGCCTGCGCCGCGCTGGGGTAGCAAAGCGATCGTACTCAAACGAAACGGCCCGCCCTCGCGGGACCGGCCTTTTTCGTATGCGCGTCACTCACGCCGCTCGCCGGGCGGCCCGCTTCCTGTGGCCGGTCGTGACGCGCAACGTCAGGCCGTCTCGCTTCTGCAGGTAGCCGATGACGCCGAACAGGTTGCGCGCCTGCGGATTGCCGCGCGGGCCGAACATGCGGATCAGGCTCTTGGGCGGGGTGCCGATG
>DATEID010000298.1:0-12479 GCA_035279245.1 Reyranella sp. | reverse complement strand
GGGCAAGCTCGTCGAGGTCGAGAGCGAGCCCACCGCCGGTCTTTTGTCGGAACGGGCGCGCCACTGGAGCAAGCCGCGCTGCAACGCCGATACCGACGGCACGCTGCTGGCCTCGATCGCCGAACCGGATGCCGAAGGCCGCGCCTTGCTGACCCGCGCCGCCGAACGTCTTGGCCTCTCCGCGCGCGCCTGGCATCGCACCTTGCGGGTGGCGCGCACCCTCGCTGACCTCGACGGTTCGGACGCCGTGCGCCGCCTGCACATCGCCGAGGCGCTGTCCTATCGCCGCGCCGAAGCGCGTCCGGCGCTGGCGGCGTAGTCCGTCAAAGCGAAACCACCATCCCATCCTCGGCCGCCTCGCAGCCGAGGGTTTCGCGGCGGCCGAGCATGTCGGGGCTCATATGGGTCACGATCACGCGGCGAGCGCCGACCGCCGGCAGGCGTGCGGCCAGCGTCGCATAGTCGAGGTGGAACTTGACCGCCTTGTCGGCGAAATAGGCCTCGGCGACGAAGAGATCCGCGCCGCGCGCCGCCTCGGCGAGCTCCTCGACCCATTCCGTATCGCCCGAGTAGCAGACGATCTTGCCGTCGACGGCGATACGCAGCGCGAAGGGCGGCGCGCCGCAGGGATGCTTCATGAGGTACGGCGTCACCTCGATGCCCTCGACCGTGTGGCTCTCGCGCGGCTTCATCTCGCGGATATCGACGGCAAACCGGCGCTCGATCGCGGTCGAGCCCGGGAAGAAGGTCTCCATTGCCGTATCGAGCCGACGGCGCAGGCCGGTTGGACCGGCGATGACCAGCGGCGTCGTGCGCCGGCTGACGAGCTGGGCGTCGAGGATGAAGAAGGGCAGGCCGCCGAAGTGGTCGCCATGAAGGTGGGAGATCACCACGGCGCGAATCGTGTTGGGATCGACGCCGAACTTGCGCAGCGCGATCATCGACGAGGCGCCGCAATCGATCAGGAAGGCGCCCTGCCGATCGCGCACCAGGAAGCAGGTGTTGAAGCGTCCGCCGCTGCCGAATGCATCGCCCGATCCCAGGAACTGCAGCTCCATGGCACTTGCTCCAGCTATTACGATATGGGAATTTAATCCTGGAACATTGCGATATACAATATGCTGCCAAAGGTCGTCCTGTCGAGCTGGGTCCATCCGGAGGTCATTGCCTTCCTGGAGCGGATTGCGGAGGTGGTGCCGCATCAGACGCGCGACGTCGTACCCGCCGACGAGCTTCGCCGTCGCTGTCGCGATGCGCATGGCCTGATGGCCTTCATGTCGGACCGCATCGACGAGGCCTTCCTGAGCGCTTGTCCGGAACTCAAGGTCGTCGCGTGCGCCCTGAAGGGCCACGACAATTTCGACGCAACGGCGTGCGAGCGGCGGGGCGTTTGGCTCACCGTCGTGCCCGACAGGCTGACCCTGCCGACCGCCGAGTTGGCGATCGGCCTCATGATCGGCCTTGCCCGCAACATCCTACCCGGGGACAGGCTGGTCCGGTCCGGGCAGTTCCGCGGTTGGCGGCCGATCCTGTATGGCCGCGGCCTCGATGGCAGCACTGTTGGTCTGATCGGAGTCGGCGCCGTGGGCAAGGCGGTGGCCCGTCGGCTTGCCGGCTTCCAGACGACCCTGCTTTACACCGATCGTGCGTCGCTCTCGCCCGATCAGGAAGATGCCTTGCGCCTGCGGCGCATCGGCCGCGAGGAGCTCCTGCGACAGAGCGACTTCGTCCTCCTGGGTCTGCCGCTTTCTGCGGAGACGCATGGCATGGTCGACGCGCGCTTTCTCGCCAGCCTCAAGCCTGGCGCCTTTCTGATCAATATCGCGCGCGGCTCGCTGGTGGACGAAGCAGCGGTCGCCGATGCGCTCGAACGCGGTGTGCTGGGCGGCTATGCAGCCGACGTCTTTGCGTTCGAGGATTGGGCGCTCGACGGTCGGCCGAATGAGCTCGACTCGCGTTTGCGGCAGGCGCGGGACAAGACGCTGTTCACGCCGCATCTCGGCTCCGCGGTCGACGACGTGCGCCGGGACATCGCCCTGCAAGCGGCGGCAAGCCTGGTCGATGCGCTGGAGGGTCGCGTTCCGGCCGGCGCCGTAAACCGGCCGTCGCCGTCGGGAAGGCGGTCCGTCCCGTGATCGATCTCGAACAGGTTCGCACCTTCCTTACGGTCATCGAAGCGGGCTCCTTCCAGAATGCCGCGGCACGGCTTGGCATTGCCCAACCCACCGTTTCGCAGCATGTCCGGAAGCTCGAGGAGACGCTTGGCCACCGGCTGATCGAGCGGGCAAGGGCGAAGGCTGTCCCGACCGCGTCGGGAGCGCGTCTCCTCCCCTTCGCCCGCACGTTGCTGCGCGTCGCCGCGCGCGCCGAGAACAGCCTTTCGGGGAAGGGGTTCGCCATCGGGGCCAGCAGCAATATCGGCATCTACCTTCTGCAGCCGCTGGCGGGCGCCTTCCGCGCGAACGCCGCCGATTTCGGCCCGATCGACATCCGCATCGGTTCCAACCCGGAGACGGTCAGGCGGCTCGAGGAGGCGGAAATCGATATCGCGCTGATGGAATGGTGGGATAACCGGCCGGGCTTCGATGCCGCGGTGTGGCGCGAGGAACCGGTCGTCGTCATCGTGCCGCCGAGCCATCGGTGGGCACGCCGCCGATGGATCGACAAGACGATGTTGATGGAGGAGCCCTTGATCGGCGGCGAGCCGGGGACGGGGACGGCACGGCTGCTGCAGGAACGGCTCGGCATCGCGGCCGACCAGCTCACGGCGGGATTGCAGCTCGGCAGCACGGAGGCGGTGAAGCAGGCGGTTCGCGCCGGGCTCGGCGTTTCTGTCACCCTTGCCGGTGCGGTGCGTGACGAGCTCGCGGCTGGCCGGCTCGCAGCGCTCCGCCTGCGCGGCAGCCGGCTCTTCAAGCGGCTCTATTCGGTTGTCCCCGATCATGCACCAGTTCGAGGTCCGGCGCGACGCTTCGCGGCGTTCTTGCGCGAGAAAGCGGCATGAAGCGCGCAATTGCCCTACGCCATCTTGCGTTCGAGGATCTCGGTCTGCTGGCGGACCTGCTGACCGAGCGGGAATACGACGTCAGCTATCGCGAAGCCGGCATCGACGGGCTGGCCGACCTCCGGCTCGGGCGGGACGATCTCCTGATCGCGCTGGGCGGACCGATCAGCGCTTATGATGACGACCATTACCCCTTTCTCGCTGACGAGGTACGCGTGATCGAGCGCAGCATGCGGCACGACGTGCCGGTGCTGGGCATTTGCCTCGGCGCGCAGCTTCTCGCGCGGGCGCTCGGCGCACGCGTCTATCCCGGACCGGCGAAGGAGATCGGCTTCGCGCCGGTGACGCTGACGACAAAGGGACAGGCAAGCTGCCTCGGCATTCTCGAACGCGAGCCGGGCCCGGTGCTGCATTGGCATGGCGACACTTTCGACCTTCCGGCAGGCGCCCAACACCTTGCCGCAACCGACACCACGCCCAACCAAGCCTTCGGCCTTGGCGCACGCGTGCTCGGCCTGCAGTTCCATCTCGAGGCGGATCTTTCGCGCTTCGAGCGCTGGTTGATCGGCCATACCGGAGAGCTTGCCGCCGAGCGAATCGACGTCGGCCAGCTGCGCGCCGCGGCCCGGCGACACGCTCCCGCATTGGCCAGGAGCGGCCGATCCGCTCTGGGAAGCTGGCTCGACGGCCTCCGCGCCTGACCGCTTCCGCAAGCGCGCTCATACCGCAGGGCGAGGACCGGTCCGGCACTGGCGGCGGGAAAGGCGATAGCGTAGAAGGCTGTCCGCCCGAGGAGAGGCGGAGATGCGCGCTGCGTTCGGCTTGATGGTCTTTCTCGCCTTTTGTCTCGGTGCCGGCGCTCCGGCCGCGCGGGCCGCCACCCGGAGTCCCTATCTCGAAGAGCTGACCTGGACCGAGCTGCGAGATGCGCTGGCTCACGGGACGACGACGGTCATCTTGCCTATCGGCGGCGTCGAGCAAAGCGGGCCACATCTCGCGCTCGGCAAGCACAATGCCCGGGTGAAGGTGCTGGCCGGCCGGATCGCCACGATCCTGGGCGATACGCTGGTCGCGCCGGTCGTGGCCTACGTGCCCGAAGGCAACATCTCGCCGCCGACCGGCCACATGCGCTTTCCGGGAACGATTTCGGTGCCGGTCGCGGCGTTCGAGGCCGTGCTGGAAGGCGCGGCGGAGAGCCTGAAGCAGGCGGGTTTCACGCATGTCGTGCTGATCGGCGATCACGGCGGCTACCAGACGCAGTTGAAGAAGGTCGCCGATCGCTTGAATCGCCTGTGGGCAACGAGCCGCACGCGCGCCGATTTCATCGCGGCCTACTACGACGCCGCGCAAACGGCCTATGTGCGAGCGCTGCGCGCAAAAGGCCTGAGCGACGCCGAGATCGGCCGCCATGCCGGAGCTGCCGACACCTCGCTCGAGCTGGCCGTCGATCCCGCGATGGTGCGGCCGGACCGT
This sequence comes from Reyranella sp., assembly GCA_035279245.1. GTDB lineage: Bacteria > Pseudomonadota > Alphaproteobacteria > Reyranellales > Reyranellaceae > Reyranella. The sequence goes on along the minus strand of DATEID010000298.1, from coordinate 8,002 downwards.
CTTGCGACGGCGCACGGAGGCAACGACGGCGTTTCCGGCGATCCGCGGCGGGCCAGCGCCGAGCTCGGCCGGCTGGGCGTCGATCTCATCGTCGATGAGACTGTGGCGGCGATCCGAAAGGCGCGGCTGGAGAAGCAGTGAATCCATGAAAGCGAATCGTCTACTTGTTCCCGCCGCGCTGGCGATCGTCTTCGCGGGCTGGTGGGCCGCGGCGCAGCCGAACCCGCAGGATCCTGCCGCCGTGGAGCAAATCGTCACCGTGCCGGGGATGCCGCCGGTGATCGATCCGACCAACCTCTACAGCGAGACGACGGCAGGCAAGATGAGCCCCGCCGTCGAAGGCGCCCTGCCGCGGATCTACGTCCCCAACCGCCGCTCCAACAGCGTCACCGTGATCGATCCCGCGACTTTGCAGGTCGTCGACACCTTCAAGGTCGGTCGCAATCCGCAGCACGTCGTGCCGTCGTGGGATCTCAGGACGCTATGGGTCGCCAACAACGCCGAGGGCCGCACCGACGGCAGCCTGACGCCGATCGACCCGCTCACCGGCCGGCCAGGCGAGGCGATTCCCGTCGACGATCCCTACAACCTCTATTGGACGCCCAACGGTCGCTACGCGATCGTCGTTGCCGAGGAGCATCGGCGGCTCGACTTCCGCAACCCGCGGACCATGAAGGTCGAATTCTCGCTTGCCGTGCCCAAGTGTGGCGGCGTCAATCATGCCGATTTCTCGATCGACGGCCGCTATGCGCTGTTCACCTGCGAGTTCGACGGCGCCGTCACCAAGATCGACATGGTGAACCACAGCGTCGTCGGCACGCTGGTGCTGACACCGTTCTATCAGCGGCCGGACGTGGTGGCGCAGCTCGAGGTGTTCGAGAAGAAGCCGGCAATCGTCAGCGACTCGCTCGAGCTCGGCGGTGCGATCTGCGCCAAGCGCGGCATGCCCCAGGACATCCGTGTGTCGCCCGACGGCAAGCTGTTCTATGTCGCCGACATGCTGGCCGACGGTGTGCACGTGGTCGACGGCGCGTCGTTCCGCCAGGTCGGCTTCATCCCGACCGGCATCGGCGCGCACGGCCTCTATCCCAGCCGCGACGGCAAGCTGCTCTATGTCGCCAACCGCGGCAGCAACAAGATGCTGGGGCCGCGACACGGCAAGGGCAGCGTGTCGGTGATCGACTTCGCGACGCAGAAGGTGGTCGCCTTCTGGCCCATTCCCGGCGGCGGCAGCCCGGACATGGGCAACGTCTCGGCCGACGGCAAATATCTTTGGCTGTCGGGTCGCTTCGACGACGTCGTCTATCGCATCGACACGACGACGGGCGCCGTCGACCAGGTCAAGGTCGGTCGCGAGCCGCACGGGCTCGCTGTCTGGCCACAGCCCGGCCGCTATTCGCTCGGCCATACCGGCAACATGCGCTGACGCGACTCGCCGCGATAAGCCGTCAAGGCTTGCGCTGGGCGCCGAAGCCCGGTCGGGCGCGATGCGACACCGGGATGAGATCGCCGCCCAGCAGCCGTCGCAGCAGGCCCCACAGTCCGCGCGGCTCGATCAGGATGATGGCGATCGACAGCGTGCCCAGGATGATGAGGTGCCAGGTGCCGAGCTGCGCGAGGTATTCGCGCAGCAGGAAGAACAGCACGGTGCCCAGGATCGGCCCTTCGAGGCTGCCGATTCCGCCAATCACGACGTTGAAGATGACGAACACCGTCCAGTCGATGATGCTGAACGAAGCAGGCGGCGAGATGCGCAGCTTCTGCAGCGTGATGATGGCGCCGGCGAGCCCGAGGAACGGCGCGGTCCAGAGAAAGCAGACGACCCGTGCGCGCACCAGGTTGACCCCCATCGCGCCCGCTGCCTCCTCGTTGTCGCGCATCGCCATGAGCCCCAGGCCGATGCGCGAGCGCAGCAGCAGCCAAGTGCTGGCGAAGGTCGCCGCGGCAAGCGCGAAGGCAAGCCAGTAGATGGTGGCGAAGCGCGCATCCGGCCGGGCGCCGAACTCGCGCGCGACGCGGACCGGCAGGCTGACGCCCGAGCCGAAGCCGAAGCCCGGCAGCTTGCCCGCGATCAGCATCAACACCTCGGCCACCACCCAGGTGCCGACTGCGAGATAGGCGGCGCGAAGCCGGAAGACGATCACCATCGCCGGCAGGGCGACCACGAAGGCGGTGAACGCGGCCGCGACGAAGGCGAGATACGGATCGACGCCCAGCAGCACCACGGCGCCATAGAAGGCATAGGCGCCGACGCCGACGAAAGCATGCTGGCCCACCGTCACGATGTCGGCATAGCCCGCCAGCAGGTTCCACATCAGGGCCAGCACCAGGAGGCAGAGGAATTCGGTCAGTACCGTGAGGCCGCCGGCATCGAGGAAGAAGGGCGCAACCGCGAGCGCGATCGCCGCGACTGCAAGGATCGCGCGGCCGCCGACGATGGAAAGGGGTCGCTGGGTGCGCAACGCGGGCTCCTAGTACCGGGGCAGGAGGCCCTGCGGCCGCAGCAGGAAGATGACGAGGAAGACGAGGTGGCCCGCCAGCACCTGCCACGCGCCGTCGATCTGGCCGCCCAGCGTCTGGGCGATGCCGAGCACGATGCCGCCCAGCAAGGTGCCGCGCAGGCTGCCGAGTCCGCCCAGCACGACGACCTCGAAGGCGACCAGCAGGCGGCTCGGGCCGCTGGTGGGATCGAAGTTCATGCGCAGTCCCATGAAACAGGCGGCGATCGCCACCGTCACGCCAACGATACCCATGGCGATGGCATAGATTCGCGCCGAGGAGAGGCCGATCAGGTTTGCGGCCGCGACATCGTCGGCAACGGCGCGGATGCTGGCGCCGATCCGCGAGCGATAGAGCAGCCACTCGAGGCCCAGCACGAGCACGACCGCAAGCACGAAGGTCGCCACCGGCAGGACGCCGACATAGAGGCTGCCAATGTGCAGGCTCGACGTGTCGAGGCGGCCGGCGGAGAGAGTTCGCGTGTCGGCGCCAAAGCCTTGCAACAAGCCGTTTTGCACGATGATCGACAAGCCGAAGGTGACGAGCAGCGGCAGCAGCACGTTGTCGCCGACGACTCGCTGCAGCAGGAGCCTTTGCAGCAGGTAGCCGCCGGCGAAAGCGAGCGGGATCACCAGCAGGAGCGCCAGCAGCACGTTGATGTGCAACGCGGCCGCCACCACGAGCAGCAGGAACGAGACGAGCACGATGAAATCGCCATGGGCGATATTGACGAAGCGCATCACGCCGACGGAGAGCGAAAGCCCCAGCGCGAAGATCGCGTAAAGCCCGCCCAACAGGACGCCCTGCACGATGAGGTTGAGGTAGGTCGCGATCATGCCGGGTCAGGATCCGAAGTAGTGCCGGGTGATCGTATCGCGGTCGAAGTCGGCCGGCCGGCCGGCCAGCGAGATGCGACCTTCCAGCAGGCAGTAGAAGCGGCTGGCGATGGCGAGCGACCGACGGATGTCCTGCTCAACCAGCAGGACGCCGATGCCGCGCCGGTTGATCGACAGCAGCAATGTGTAGAGGTCGTTCACGACCGCCGGGGCGAGGCCGAGGCTGATCTCGTCGCACAGCAGCAGGCGGGGATCGGCCAGCAGCGCGCGGCCGAGCGCCACCATCTGCTGCTGGCCGCCGGAAAGCTGCCAGGCGGGCTGGCGTCGCTTGTCGCGCAACACGGGGAAGAGATCGAAGACCTCGTCGAGCACGATGCCGTTTCCCTTTCGGCCGATCTGTTGGCCGATCTCGAGGTTCTCCTCGACGGTCAGTGAAGGAAACAGGCGGCGGCCCTCGGGCACCAGGGCGATGCCCGAGGCGACGATCGCCGGCGTCGGCCTGTTGGCGATGTCTTCGCCGGCCAGCAGGATGCGGCCCTCGATACGATCGACCTGGGAGACGATCGCCTTCAGGAGCGAGGACTTGCCGGCGCCATTGGCGCCAATGATCGACACGATCTCGCCCGGCGCGACAGCGATGTCGATGCCGTGGAGCGCGCGGAACTGCGCATAGTAGACCGACAGGCCTTGGATCGAGAGCAAGGGCGCGTCGGCGTTCGGGCTCATCGCGTCATTCGCCGAGATAGATCGTCTTCACGCGGGCATCCGCGAGCACCGTCTCGGGCTCGCCGATCGTGACGAAGGACCCGTCGTGCAGAACGGCGATGCGGTGACAAAGGCGGCGCAGCGCGCGGATCACGTGCTCGATCCAGACGATCGCCGCTCCCTTCTCATGCACGCGCTGGATGATGCCCAGCAGCGTGTCGACCTCGGCATCGGTGAGGCCGCCCGCGATCTCGTCGAGCAGCAGAAGTTTTGGCCCGACAGCCAAGGCGCGGCAAAGCTCCAGTCGCTTGAGGTCGAGCAGCGTAAGCTGCCCCGCGGCGCGGCCATGGTCGGCGGCGAGCCCGGTGAGGTCCAGCATCGCCTCGGCCCGCCCGCGCGCGGCGCGAATGCCGAGGCCGCCGCCATGCACCGCCGCCGCGAGCACGTTCTCGAAGACGGTCATGTGCGCGAACGGCTTGGGAATCTGATAGGTCCGGCCGATGCCCAGCCGGCAGCGATCCCACGCTTTCAGGCCGCCGATCTCGCGGCCGGCGTAGCGGATCGTGCCGGCCGACGGCTGCAGCACGCCCGCCACGAGATTAAACAGCGTGGTCTTGCCCGCGCCGTTGGGCCCGATGATGCCCAGGATCTCCCGACCGCCGACCGCGAGATCGAGGCCGTCGATCACGGTCAGGCCGCCGAAACGCTTGGCGAGGCTCTTGATCTCGAGGACGGTCGAAGGCTCTGTCATACGCCGGCCGGGAATCGGCAAAAAGTGGCGTTGCCTGCGTTTGTCATCCTGAGCGAAGCGAAGGATCTCATGGCGATTGCGACGAGTGTACTGGCTGGTAATGCCATGAGGTCCTTCGCTTCGCTCAGGACGACAGAAGGGGAATCATCGTGACACGGATTCGGTCCTGAGCCTAAGCGTAGGCGATCGCCTCGGGCTCGCCGCCGGTGGGGATCTCCTTGGCGTACTTGTTGTCGACGATGACCAGCTCGAGCGGCCATTTCTTACCCTTGCGCCACTGGCCGCCGACGACGGGGGTCAATGACGTGTTGGGCAACGGCCCTTTCTTGAAGTTCACCGTTCCCACGACGGACTTGTAGTCCATGTCGCGGATGGCATCGCGGACGGACTCGTGCTTGTCGAGATCATGCGTGCGCTTCAGCGCATCGAAGGCCGTCTCGAACAACGCATGGCGGAAGCCGAGCGCCATCGAGGCCTGCCGGCCGCTCGCCTTCTCGTATTCGTCCGCGAGCTGAGCCGATGTCTGGCCGGTGAGGCCGGAGGAGAAGGGATGGAAGCGCGACCACCAGACCTCGATGCTGAAATTGACGGCGCGGTCGCCGAACGGATAGACGCCCGGCGGGAACTCGGCGACCTTGCCGGGCGTCACGAGCTTGGGCTTGAAGCCCTGCTGGGCGCTGCTGTTCCAGAAGACGGTGAATTCCGACGCCGGCGTCACTGTCATCACGCCCTCGGCCCCGCCCGCCTTGAAGGCCGCGATCTGCGCATCGAAGTTGTTGGCCGGCAGGTCGAAACGGCCCGGGTCGACGATGGTGAAGCCCGCGCCCGTGATGGGCGGCGGCATGACCCGCGCGAACACATTGCCGTCGTCGTCGTTCGGCCACAGCACGCCAAGCTTCTTGTTGGTCGGGATCCGGCCCCACATCGACAGCATGGCGTGGATCACCTCGTCGCCCGAGAAGAAGTAGTTGTAGGTCCAGTCGAAGCCCTTCTTCGGATCGCCGTGCCGGCCGAAGAACCACGATTCGAGCGGCGCGTCGTTGGAAATGCAGGGCACCGCGTTCAACTCGCATTGGTCCGACACCGGGTTGACCGTCTCGGGCGTCGCGAAGGCGCACATGATGTCGATCTTGTCCTTCAGGATCAGGTCGCTGGCCACCTCCGACGCGCGGTTGGGGTTGGATTGGCTGTCCTTGACGATGATCTCGAATGGCCGGTTGGTGCCGCCGATCTTCAGGTTGCCTCCGGTGGCGCGCTTGATCTGGTCGAGCACGAACGGGATGTGCTCCGAGAACAGGCTGATCGGCCCGGTCTGCGGTGCCACCAGCCCGATTTTCAGCGTGCGCGGCACGGCAAACGCCGGCCGCGCCAGCATCGTCGCCGCGCCTGCGGCTGCGGCACCCTTGAGAACGGAACGTCGATCGACGGCGGCAATCCTGCGCATGCCTTCCTCCCATATGGCGCCGTTCGGCGACGGCTTCTTGCCGTGCATTATCGATAGTGGGACCAAAATGTCGATATTTTTGTTGACAGTCGTCAGCCGATGCCGACCATCGCTCGCATCAGCAGAGCGGTTTGCCAGGAGGGACAGATGGGCCAAATCGTCGCCGCCGCGGTCGTCAGCCATCAGCCGGGAATCATGTTGCCGAGCGCGCTTCGGCTCGAGCTCTACGGCGGCAGCGACACGACCCTCGTGGCGGGCTTCGAGACGATGCGCGAGGCGCTCGACCGAGTGCGGCCCGACACCTTCATCATCTTCGACACGCACTGGTTCACCACGCTCAATCACATCCTGGCCGGCGCATCTCACTACAAGGGTCTCTATACGTCAGAGGAGTTGCCGGAATTCCTGTCCGACGTGCCCTACGACTATCCAGGCGCGCCCGAGCTTGCCCAGGCGATCGCGACGGCAGCGGCCGAACGCGGGCAGCGGGTGCTGAACTACGACAAGCCCAACATTCCGCTGCACTATCCGACGCTCAATCTCGTCCACTATCTACGCCGCAGCGAAAAGATCCTGTCGGTCGGCACCTGTCAGGTGGCGCAGTGCCACAATTTTCTCGACATGGGCGCGGCGATCGCCGAAGGGATAGCCAACACAGACTGCCGCGTCGCCCTTCTGGCGGCGGGCGGCATGAGCCACAGCTTCGAACCTCTCGACACGATCATGGACCATATGAAGCCCGATCCGGCACTTGTCGTGACACGCGAGGCGCGCGAGATGGACGAGAAGGTGCTGCAGTGCTGGAAGCGTGGCGATCACGCCGCGGTCATCGCTCTCTATCCGGAGTATCGCGCGCATAATCCGGAAGGCTTCTTCGCCCACTACCTGATGACGGTCGGCGCGCTGGGCGGAGCCGGCTGCAAGGCGGTCGGGACGCAGATGTCGGAGTACGAGAATGCGGCCGGTACGGGCCAGGTCCATGTCTGGTTCGATGTCGCCGCCTGAGCGCACGCCGTCGACCATCAAGGCCGTCGAGACGCCGGAGGAGAGCGACCGGCGCCATCGCCGAGATGCCAAGACGTTGATCGAGTACGCCTACAAGCGGCTCAAGACCAACATCATCCGCGGCCATCTCGCGCCTGGCGAGAAGCTCAGGATCGAGCGTCTGCGCAAGGAGTACGGCGTCGCCTCCAGCACGCTGCGCGAGGCGCTGTCGCTGCTGGTCGCCGACTCGCTGGTCACGGCGGAGGGCCAGCAGGGCTTTCGCGTCGTTCCGATGTCGCTCGAGGATTTCCGCGAGATCTGCGGCCTGCGCAAGATGATGGAGACGATGGCGATCCGCGAGGCGATCGCCAACGGCGACGAGGATTGGGAGGCGGGCATCGTCGCCGCCTTCCACAAGCTCAACCTGCTCGACTTCAAGCGCCTGAACAGCTCCGAGGCGCTGGTCGACGCCTACAATGAGCGCAACCACGTCTTTCACGAGGCTCTCGTCGCGGCCTGCCGGTCGCCCTGGGTGCGCCGCTTCCGCAGCGTCCTCTACGACAATGCGCGCCGCTACCGGCATCTCTCGGTGGCCAAGGGCGGCATCCGGCCGAACATCCAGGACGAGCATCGGGCGATCATGGAGGCGGCGCTGGCGCGAGACGTCGAATTGGCGTGCCGGCTGACCGAGGAGCATATCGATCTCACGCTGCATCGGCTGGCGCAGTTCCCGCCGGAGGAAATCGCCGCCGGCTTTCCCGGTTTGCCGCGCGGTCGCGGCGC
>DATEID010000297.1:0-3958 GCA_035279245.1 Reyranella sp. | reverse complement strand
GGAGCGCAGCCGCGATCTGACCGAGCGTTTCTGGCTTGATCGCTTCCTGTCGCTTGTCAGGCCCGACGGTGCGCTGCTGGACATCGGTTGCGGCTCGGCTGAGCCCATCGGCCGCTACTTGATCGACACGGGCCGTCCGGTGGTCGGCATCGATGCCTCATCGAACATGATCGCGCTTTGCCGGCAGCGCTTTCCCGCTGGCGACTGGCGGGTTGGCGATATGCGCACGCTCGACCTTGGACAGGTCTTCGACGGCATTGTCGCCTGGGACAGCTTCTTCCATCTCAGCCGGGATGATCACAGGCGGATGTTCCCCGTCCTTGCAGCGCACGCCGCGCCTGGCGCCGCGTTGCTCTTCACCAGCGGCCCGGCCGACGGCGTAGCCACCGCCAGCTGCCATGGCGAGCCGCTGTACCATGCCAGTCTCGGTCCACAGGAGTATCGGACGCTCTTGGCGCAGAGCCGGTTCGAGGTCGTGGCGCATGTCACGCAGGACCCCGATTGCGGTGGCCGTACCGTATGGCTATGCCGGAAGATCGACGATCGAGCTCAATGAAAAACAGGAGGCTTCCATGATTGGCATCTCACGCCGCCATTCCCTCGCCCTAGGATCGGCATTCCTTTTCCTGCCAACGGCGCTGCGGGCCCAGCAAGCCTGGCCGGCCGGCCCGGTGACCTTTGTCGTTGGCTATGCCGCGGGCGGCAGCACGGACATCAATGCCCGCGAGCTCGCAAACGTCATGACGCCGGTCATCGGCCAGCAGATCGTCGTCGACAACAAGGGAGGCGCGGCCGGTTCCATCGGCCTGCGCGCCGTGGCGGCGGCCAAGCCGGACGGCCAGACGCTGTTCGTCGCCGTCGGCACCAACGTGATCATCAATCCGCACGTCCAGAAGGGCATGATCGACACCATCTCCAGCCTGGCGCCGATCTGCCAGGTGACGGACTACCAGTACGTCCTGGTGGTCGGCAAGAAAGTGCCGGCCAACAACGCGGCCGAGCTGGTGGCGATGGCGAAGAAGGAGCCCGACACGCTCACCTACTCGTCGTCGGGCGTGGGCGGCAACAATCACCTCGCAGGCGCGCTTTTCGCCAAGGCGGCCGGCATCAAGATCACGCATGTGCCCTACAAGGGAACAGGCCCGGCCGTCGCCGACGTGATCAACGGCCAGATCACGATGAACTTCTCGTCGCTGCCGCCCGCGGTGTCGCAGATCAAGGGCGGCAACCTCAAGGCCCTGGCCGTGACCGGGAACAAGCGCGTGAAATCGCTGCCCGACGTGCCGACGCTCGAGGAACAGGGCATCGACGTCGTCGTGACCAGCTGGCAGGGCCTGTTCGCGCCGGCCAGGACACCCGACGCCATCCTCGACAAGATCGAGCATTCGGCGAAGGAGGCGATGAAGAATCCGAAGTGGGAGGAGGCTCTGGCCCGCGACGGCCTCGAGCAGCCGCCAGAGCGCACCCGCGCGGAGTTCACCAAGTTCGTCGCCGACGAGCATGCCTTCTGGGGAAAGACCCTGAAGGCGCTCAATATCGAGATGGAGTGACCACAAAGGCGCTCGCGCCGCGCCTCGATCGTCGTCCATTTAACGCTTGGGCACCACGCAAAAGCCCTGCGCCTCGACCCCCAGGGTCGGATTGAACTTGCTGCGGAAATTCTCGAAGGCGATTGCCGCCGTCAGCTCGACGATCTGCGCCTCGGTGAACTGCTTTTTGAGTTCCGTGAAAAAGGCATCGTCGACCTGCTGGTCGGTGTGGGTGATGCGCTCGGCATAGTCGAGCGCCAGGCGCTCGGCCGGGCTGAAACGCTTGCTCTCGCGCCATGTCAGGACTTCCGCGACCTTGTCGAGGCCGCCTTCGGTTTCCGTCAGACTGACGGAATTGATGTCAATTCAAAACGGGCAGCCATTGATCGACGCCACGCGCAGATAGACGAGCGGCAGCATTCCCTTGGGCAGCTGTCCCGACTGTGCGATCGCCTGGCCGAGCTGCTGGGCGGCCTTCAGGATCGGCGGACAGTGGGCCATCACCTTCGCCGGATTGAGCAGGTCACCGAAGATCTCGCGCTGCTTGTCGAAGATCGCCTTGAGCGTCGGCTCGCCGCCATCGTTCGTGATTTCGGTCACTCGGGGCATCGGGTTCCTCTTCTCTGAAAAGCCCGCAACACTACTTCTGTCATCTCGAGCGAAGCGAGGGACCTTTCCTCATGCCGGCTTGAGCTCGACTAAAGATCCCTCGCTGCGCTCGGGATGACAACATGTCGTGCCGGCTGCCATGCTACTAGAATCCCAGCACCTTCGCCTGCACGACGCCCTCGACGGCGGCGATCTTGTCGAGCAGGGCGGACGAGATCGGCTGGTCGACCTGGACGAGCGCGATGGCCGAGCCGCCGGGCTTGTCGCGGCCGAGATGGAAGGTCGCGATATTGACCTTGTTCTCGCCCAGGATGGTGCCCAGCCGGCCGATGAAGCCCGGCTTATCGTCGTTGGTGATGTAGAGCATGTGCGGGGCGAACTCGGCCTCGATATCGATGCCCTTGATCTCGACGACGCGCGGATGGCGGCCGCCGAACAGCGTCCCGGTCACCGAGCGCGTGTACTTTTCCGTGGTCACCGAGAGCCGGATCAGCGAGTGGTAGTCGCTGTCGCGCTCGTGCTTCACCTCGGCGACGTCGATGCCGCGGTCGCGCGCGATGGCCGGCGCATTCACCATGTTCACCGTGTCGAGCTGGGGGCGCAGCACGCCCATCAGCGCGACCTGACTGAGCGGCTTGACGTTGAGCCCCGCCACCTGGCCCTCGTACTCGATCGAGACCGCCTTGACCTCGGTGTCGGTGAGCTGGCCGGCGAAGGAACCGAGCTTCTCGGCAAGGTCGAGATAAGGCGCGAGCTTGGGCGCCTCCTCGGCCGTGACGTTCGGCATGTTGAGCGAATTCACGACCGCGCCGGTCAGCAGGTAGTCCGCCATCTGCTCGGCGACCTGCAGCGCCACGTTCTCCTGCGCCTCGACCGTCGACGCGCCGAGATGCGGCGTGCAGACGAGGTTGGGCGCGCCGAACAGCACGTTCTCCTTGGCCGGCTCCGCCGTGAACACGTCGAAACCCGCGCCGGCGATGTGGCCCGAGACCAGGAGGTCGCGTACCGCGAGCTCGTCGACCAGGCCGCCGCGGGCGCAGTTGACGATGCGTACGCCCTTCTTGGTCTTCATCAGGTTGGCGCGGCTCAGGATGTTCTTGGTCTGCTCCGTGAGCGGCGTGTGCACAGTGATGAAGTCGGCGCGCTCCAGCACCTGGTCGAGCGTCGCCTTCTCCACGCCGAGCTCGGTCGCGCGCTGGTCCGACAGGAAGGGATCGTAGGCCAGCACGCGCATCTTGAGGCCAAGCGCGCGCTCGGCCACGATCGAGCCGATGTTGCCGCAGCCGATCAGGCCCAGCGTCTTGAAGCTGAGCTCGGTCCCCATGAAGCGGTTCTTCTCCCACTTGCCGGCCTGGGTGCTGGCATTGGCGTCGGGCACCTGGCGGGCGACGGCGAACATCAGGGCGATCGCGTGCTCGGCCGTGGTGATGGCGTTGCCGAACGGGGTGTTCATTACCACCACGCCGCGCGCCGTGGCGGCCTTGATGTCGACATTGTCCACGCCGATGCCGGCGCGCCCCACGACCTTGAGCTTCTTGGCTTCGGCCAGCACTTCCGCCGTCACCTTGGTGGCGGAGCGGATCGCGAGGCCTTCGTAGTTGCCGACGATCGCCCGCAGTTCGGCGGGCTTCAGCCCGGGCTTGAAATCGACATCGCAGCCGCGCTGGGAAAAGATCTCGATCGAACGCGGGCTGAGCTCGTCGGAGATGAGGACTTTTGGCTTGGCCATTTCACATTGCTCCTTAATCGACCTCCTCCCCTTGGCGGATCCCGCCAAGGGGAGGTGTCGCCGTCATACGGCGACGGAGGCGTCATGAGTT
>DATEID010000296.1:0-7020 GCA_035279245.1 Reyranella sp. | reverse complement strand
GCCTGCACCAACATGAAGGAGATCCATTTCGTCGAGGGCGCCGGCCACTGGGTACAGCAGGAGCAACCGGACGAGGTGAATCGCCTGCTGCTACGTTTCCTGCAGAGGACGAAAGGATAAATCTTCGCGAGAGGAGCGCTTGCTGTTGCGTACTGCAAGGAACGTTTACAGCAAAGCTGTGTCATCCCGGGCGCAGCGAGGGATCTTGGGCGACCGCTGCGAAAGATCCTCGCCTTCGGCTCGGGATGACGCGGAGTGGCTCGCACGTTCCAAGTTGATGGCATCCATTGGTGTCAGGCGTTGCTGTCGGCCCGCAGGACGGCTCGGATGTCATCGGGATCGACAGCGATCTTCACGCCCGCCCGCTCCTGCTGCAGCAGCATGGACGAACGCGAGTCGCGAGCTTGCCAGCCCCGGCCCAGCGCCTCCGTCATCTCCTCCAGGGTGAGATTGGCGAGCCGCATCGGCACGCCGACTTCGCGACCGACCTGCGTGGCGAGCGAGACATCCTTGTGCGCGAGCCGAAGCGCGAATCGCGCCGGATCGTAGTTGTCGGGCAAGAAATGCTCGGCCAGCGTGTCGAAGGTGCGGCGACGCCCATTGGCGCCCTGCCGGACCGCCTTCCAGAGAAGCAGTGGATCGACGCCCGCCTTCACACCCATGGTGAAGGTCTCGGCCAGGGCCGTGTTGATGATGTAGCCCGAGAGATTGTGCACGAGCTTGGCGACGCTCGCCGCGCCCACGGCACCCATGTAGAAGATCTGGTCGCCCATGGCGTCGAGCACCGGACGGTAGCGTTTGTAGGCCTCCTCGTCGCCGCTCACCCACAGCGCCATCTTGCCGGACGCGGCACCCGCCGGTCCGCCGCTCACCGGGCTGTCGAGCAGATGCGCGCCTTTGTCGGCGAACAGCTTGTGCAGGCGCCGGATGACGGTCGGCGAATTGGTCGACAGATCGAACAGCGCCTGGCCACGCTGCAGCCCGTCGAGCACACCGTTCTTGCCGCAGGCGACGGCTTCGAACTCCGGAGGTCCCGGCAACGAGGTGAAGACCACCTCGCTCGACGCCGCCAGATCACGCGGGTTCTCGGCCCATTCCGCCCCGCCCGCCAGGAGCTTGTCGGCCGCCTGTCGCCGCAGGTCGTGCACCACCAGCGTATGGCCCGCCTTCTGCAGATTGGCCGTCATGCCCGAGCCCATGAGGCCAAGCCCGATGAATCCCACCCGCATCGTCTCCTCCGCCTTGCTTCAATAGCTTGTCGCAAACACTCCTGTCTCCGGCTCGACCATGCTGCCGCACAGCAGAAGAAGGACGATCGACCGGAACCGCTGCCTGACGGCGTAGTATAAGGGGCCGGAAGGAGGAACAGCCATGTTCGATCTCGTGATCCGGGATGCGCAGATCTTCGACGGCTCGGGCGTCCAGCCGTTACACGGCGACGTCGGCGTGACAAGCGGCAAGGTCGCCGCGATCGGGCGCAACCTCGGAGCGGCCAAGCATATGGTGAAGGCGGACGGTCTCGCGCTCGCGCCCGGGATCATCGACGGCCATACGCACTACGACGCGCAGATCACCTGGGATCCCTTCGTCGATCCTTCGCCGGCGCTCGGCGTCACGACGGCGGTGCTGGGCAATTGCGGCTTCACTATCGCGCCATGCAAGCCGCAGGACCGCGATCTCACCATGCGTCACCTGACCCATGTCGAGGGCATGTCGCTGGAGGCGCTGCGCGCCGGCGTGCGCTGGGGTTTCGAGAGCTTTCCGCAATATCTCGACATGCTGCAGCAGCAGGGTGTCGGCCCGAACATCGCCTGCTTCGCTGGCCATTCGGCAATCCGCACCTTCGTGATGGGCGAGGAGGCCACCGAGCGCACCGCGACGGACGAGGAGATCGCAAGGATGGCGATGCTGGTGCGCGAAGCGATGGCGGCCGGTGCCGTCGGCTTCGCGTCGAGCACGGCGGAAGCACACAACGGCGAAGGCGGCACACCCATGCCGTCGCGCCTTGCCGACGACAAGGAACTGCGTGCCCTGGTGCGCGCCATGGCCGAAGGCGGCAGCGGCGTCTACATGCTGACCAAGGGCAGCAAGACCTCGATTCCCTATCTCGAGGAGATCGCGGTCGAAGCGGGACGCCCGGTGGTGATCGCCGCCCTCTTCCATTCCAACACCAACCCCACGGCTGCCTTCACGTGGCTGCAGCAGGTCAACGAAGCGCGCGCTCGCGGCCATCAGCTCGTAGCACAGACATCCTGCTGTCCGCTCAGCATGGATTTCACCTTCAAGAGCCCGTATCTGTTCGAGAGCATGGAATCGTGGAAGCCGGCGATGGCGGCGCACGATGGTGAGGCGCTGAAGGCCGTCTATCGCGATCCGGCCTGGCGCGCGGCGGTCCGCAAAGAGCTCGAGGCGCGGCGTGGCCGCCTGGTGTTCAACGGCGAATGGGACAAGCTTTTCCTCGTCGAGGCGGCGAAGCACGAGAACAGCAAGCTGGAGGGCGCGACTCTCGCCGAGCTCGCCCGCAAGACGAACAAAGATCCTCTCGACTGCATCCTCGACTTCGCCCTCGAGGAAGACCTCGACACGATGTTCGTGGCGCAGCTCCTGCACAACGATGATCAGGCAGTCGGCAAGATCCTGGCCGACCCCGGCACGCACATCTCGCTCAGCGACGCGGGCGCGCATCTTACTTTCTTCTGCGACGCGGGCTTTGGGCTCCATTTGCTGGGCCATTGGAGCCGGGATCTCGGTGTGCTCGACCTGCCGCAGGCCGTGCATCGCCTTACCGGTCAGCCGGCGAAGCTGTTCGGCATCCGCAACCGCGGCCTGTTACGCGAAGGCTATGCCGCAGACCTGATGCTGTTCGATCCCAAGACGGTGGCGCGCGGCCCGAAGCGGCGGGCGCACGACTTGCCGTCGGGTGCGGCACGACTTACCGCCAGCGCCGTCGGCCTGCATGGCGTCTGGGTGAACGGCATGCGCGTGGCCGACCACAAAGGCTTCTGCGCCGATCCCGCCAGCCGCCCCGGCGAAGTGCTGCGGTCGTTTGCCAACTAGTCTGGTTGTCTCTGTCGTCCTGAGCGTAGCGAAGGACCTAACGCAACGATCAGCGATTTTGGTTGCAGCATGAGATCCTTCGCTTCGCTCAGGATGACAAGAGGTTATGCCGATGGCCGCAGCTTGAAGAACGTCGTGCGGAGGCGCTCCTCGGCCCGCAGTTTCGTCCGAACGCGCATCATGTCCTTCCAGCCGATGTAGCCCACGAGCTTGCCGGCATCGCGTGAAATGACCGGCAGGTGGGCGACGTTCACCGTGGTCAGGCGGTCGGCCAGCTCCTCCAGATATTCGTCCGGATGGGCGACGGTGATCTTGGTGCCGGCGAGCAGCTCCTGCAGCGTCGTCTGGCGATGCTTGCCGGCACGGCGCCAGCGCAGGATGGAGGGCGGATCGATGACGCCGAGGACACGACCCGCCGGATCGAGCACGGGGAAGCTCGGGTGGTGAGTCGTTGGACTCGTCAGGAAACGCGTCGCCTCGTACAGGGTCATGCTCGACGGCACCGTCTCCACGTCCTCCGTCATAACCTCCTGCACGCGCGTCAAGGCGAACGGATCGACCCGGTATTCGCGGGTGAGATGATGGCCGCGACGGGCGATCTTCTCGGTCAGGATCGAGCGGCGCATCAGCAGCACCGTCACCGTGTGCGCCACGGCACAGGCCGTGATCAGCGGCAACAGGACGTGGGTGTTGCCGGTCAGCTCGACGGCGAAGAAGGTCGCGGTGAGCGGCGAGCGCATCGTGCCGCCCATGGTGGCGGTCATTGCCAACAGCGCCCAGAAGCCCACGCTGGCGCCGGGCAGAAAGCCGCCGACGATCGTACCCATCGCCCCGCCCATGATCAGAAGCGGGGCGAGCACGCCGCCCGATGTTCCCGACCCCAGCGCCACCGCCCAGATGATCGCCTTGACGACCAGCAGCAGCAGCGCCGCCTTGGACGGGACGTCGCCCTGCAGCATGTTGGCGATGTTGTCGTAGCCGACGCCCAGCGCGTTGGGGTCGATCAGGCCGCCGATGCCGACCACGAGGCCGCCCAGCAGAGGCCACCACATCCAATGGATAGGCAGCTTCAGGAAGCCGTCCTCGCAGGCATAGACCAGTCGCGTGAGCAGCCCGGACAGGAGGCCGCCGAGGAGGCCGATCCCCGCCCAGCACAGGACGCCGACCAGCGTGACATCGACACTTCCGGTGAACGGAAAAAGCGGACTCGAAAGGCCCAGCACGCCGCGCTCCACGGCAGCGACGACCGCTGCCACGGCCACCGGCAGGAAGCTGCGGGGGGACCATTCGAACAGGAGCAACTCGACGGCGAGCATGATGGCCGCGATCGGCGTGCCGAACACGGTCGTCATACCGGCGGCGGCGCCCGCCACCAGAAGCGTCTTGCGCTCGTTGTCGCTCACCGGCAGCGCCTGGGCGATCAGCGAGCCGATGGCGCCGCCCGTCATGATGATCGGGCCCTCGGCGCCGAACGGTCCACCGGTACCGATGACGACCGCCGAGGAGAGCGGTTTCAACACGGCGACCTTGGCATCGAGCCGGGAACGGCCAAGCAGGATCGCCTCGATCGCCTCGGGAATGCCATGGCCGCGGATCTTCTCGCTGCCGAACCGCGCCATCAGGCCGATGACCAGCGAACCCACGACGGGCACCAGCACCGCCCACAGGCCGAGCGGCGAGTGCTCAAGATGGAGTTTGGCGAAGCCGAACTGCCCGAAATAGGCGATATTGGTGACGAGCTGGATGAGCTTCAGCAGAACGAAGCCCGCGATGACGCCGGCCGTCGCCACAATGACGGCTATGCCGCAGATCAGGAGGACGCGCGGATCGGTAGTGAAATCACCCAGATGGCGGTGGTCCCGATGGGACAGGACAGGGGTACCGTTCACATCGGCAACAGGAGGGGACATGGAAGTGAAGTTTTCGGAACCAGGAAGAAAATACGGATGGTCGGGGCGGTCTTCTATCGGATTGCGATATAAGTAGGCAAGCGAAGGTATTTTCGCCATGGCGATCACAAAAAAGCCCGCGTCGACAACCCGTCGTCCGTCCCAGGACGACTACGAGGCCCTGGCGGAATTCCGCTATCTGATCCGACGCTTTCTCGAATTCAGTCAGAGTGCAGCCCGCGAGGTAGGCCTTGCCCCCGCCCAGCATCAGGCGTTGTTGGCCATCAAGGGCAACCCGGACGGCGCCAGCATGACGATCGGCGACCTGGCCGCCCGGCTTTGCATTCGCCACCACAGCACGGTCGAGCTGGTCGACCGGCTCGCGGCCGCCGGGCTGGTGGTCCGCAGGACGGACCCGCAGGACCACCGGCGCGTGATCCTGGGCCTGACGCGATCGGCGGAGAAGCATCTGGCCGAGCTGTCGGCGGCGCACCTGGACGAGCTCGCGCGGCTCCGACCGTCGCTGAAGAGGCTGCTCAAGCTCGGGAGGCCATCATGACGTCAAAACCCCGCCTGCCCGCTTTCGATCCGGCCGACCTGTCCGAAAGCAACGCCACCTCCTATCCAGCCGTTTTCCGCGAGGCCAACAGCCATCGCTGGAATCGGCGGCTGGGCGACCACGTCGGCTTGAGGAACTTCGGCGTCAATCTCACGCGCATCGAGCCGGGCGCCCAATCCTCCGCGCGCCATGCCCATTCCAAGCAAGACGAGTTCATTTGGGTGGTCGAAGGCGAGGTCGTGCTCGAGACCGACGAAGGTCGCCAGACGCTACGCTCCGGCATGTGTGCGGGCTTTCCCGCCGGCTGCGGCAATGCTCATCGTTTCGTCAACCAGACCGACAAGGATGTGGTCCTGCTGGTTATCGGCGATCGTACGCCGTTCGACGAGGTCACCTATCCCGAGATCGACAACCACGCCAAGGCCGGCGCCGACGGCCAGTACGTCCACACGCGAAAGGACGGAACCCCGCATCGAGCCAAGGCGTAGGCGGCGAAGCGAGTCGACATTGTCCATATATACTGTACTATTAGTACAGTAATTAACGTGCCTTCCTGCTGTTCGGACGGAAACCATGTCCACGACCGCATCGCCACTATCGAGCCGGGCCACGACATCCAATCCGGTGACCCATGGCAGGCTCCGGCAGCTTTCGACCCTCCGGAACGGCCCGGCTGTCTTTCGCATGGCGACTCATCTGGGCGCGGTCGTTCTGGTGGGCATTCTCATCCTGATCGTGAATGCCAAGCACGGGTTCGCCTGGGCCTTTCCTCTGATCCTCGTCCAGGGTTTCCTGGTGGCGTTCCTGTTCATGCCGCTGCACGAGGCCGTTCACAAAACGGCTTTTCGAACGCGATGGCTCAACGTCTGCTTCGGCCATCTCTGCGGCTGGGCGATCGGCTTCCCGTACGAATATTACAGTGTGTTCCATTGGGAACATCATCGGCACACGCAGGATCCGGCGAAGGACCCGGAACTGCTGGCGATGCCCTTGCCCAGATCCAATGGACAGTTGGTGCTGGCCTTCTCCGGCGCGTTGCAGGTCTATGGCCGTCTCCGGCTGATGCTGAAGCATGCGATGACGGGCAAGGTCACGGCGCCCTGGGTGCCGGCCGACAAGCATCGCCTGATCGTGCGCGAGGCGCGGTGCTATCTGCTGGCCTATGCCCTGTTGCTGGCCGGCTCGATGGCGCTCCGGACGCCGGTCGTGCTGCTGGTGTGGATCGTCCCGTTGTTCTTCGGGCAGTTCTTCCTGCGCCCCTATCTTTATGCCGAACACACCGGTTGCGGGCGCTCGCGCAGCGCCTTCGAGAACACACGAACCACATATGCCAGCCATCTCGTCAAATGGTTCGCCTGGAACATGCCCTACCACGTCGAGCATCACGCCTATCCGTCGGTGCCCTTCCACGCCTTGCGCGAACTGAACGGCTTGATCGCCGAACGGATCGTCCACGGCGAGCAGGGCTATCGGCGCTCGATCGGCAAGGCGTGGCGCTGGCTGCACGCGGCCAGC
>DATEID010000295.1:0-19188 GCA_035279245.1 Reyranella sp. | reverse complement strand
GAGGGCGCGATTGCCGGCGCGCGCTCGCTTCTCGACGCAGTCTGTCGGCATGTGCTCGCCGAGAGCGGCATCACGTCGTCGGCGCCACTGGATCTGCCAGCGGCCATGAAGATGACGGCCGAGCAGCTCGATGTCGCGCCGAGCCATCCGGTGCAGGCGGCATTCAAACGCCTTCTCGCGGATGCCGCCAGCGCGGTCGATGGGCTCGGCTCGCGCACCCGGCCGTCGGCGCGGCACGCCCAGCTTGCCGTCAACGTGGCGGGCGCAGCCGCGCTCTTCATCGTCGAGAGCTGGGAACTCAGGGTCGAGGAGGAGTTTTTGGAAATGCTCGACGACAGCAAGGGCGGCTGAATGCTCCTGCCGTTGCGTCAGTACCCGAGCTTGCCTTCGTCCGTCGTTCCGGCCCGCAGCGCGGCCACGATGCGCTGCACCAGACGGTCCAGATCCTCGTCCGACAGGTGCCAGCCGAGATCGACGGCTTCGTCGCATTGCAGGATTCCGGAGATAAAGAACCAGAGAGCAGCCGGCTCGCTTCGCGCTTTTGCGAGAATCGCCCGGCCGTGCTCCTCGAAAGCATCGGCAAGCTTCATGAGCCGCATTCCGAAGGCGAAGGGATCGTGGGCGAGATCCGCTTCGGTCCATCCCCGCGCGATGTCCACGTCGCCTTGCTCCTTCGGATAGATCGTCATGCCAATCTCCTCTGTCCCTCGCTAGTGGACTACGAGGGGGATGGTGGCGATTTGGCGGCGTTGTGACGGTTTGACGGAGGCGGTCCGTCGAACCGCGTCACAAAGGTATTTGATCGTCGACTGCAGACCGATTGAGCCCGAAGTGACGCCACCGCTATGGTCGCGTGTCATCCAAGACGCTAACGTTCGGCAGTTTTCGAGAGGTCGGGTCGATGCCGGATCAGACGATTTACCAGAAGCCGCGCCGCGCTGGTCGTGCGGGCGAGACGGTGGTGACCAGCACCTGCGGGCACAATTGCGGCGGCCGTTGCGTGGTGAACGCGCACGTCGTCGAGGATCGCATCGTCAAGATCTCGACCGATCCGGCACGCTGGCAGCCCGAGCTGCCGCCGCTCCATGCCTGTGCCCGTGGCGTTGGTCAGATCGAGCGGGTCTATCATCCCGACCGGCTGAAATATCCGATGCGCCGTTCGGGGCCGCGCGGCTCGGGGCGGTTCGAGCGCCTTTCGTGGGACGAGGCGCTCGACCATGTCGCGCGCGAGATGCTGCGCATCCGTGAGCGCTATGGCAACGCCGCCATCCTAAACGCCTCGCGCTCGGGCAGCCTTTCGATGCTGCATGGCGGCGGCGTCCCCAAGCGCTTCTTCTACAAGTTCGGCGGTTGCACCGATCTGTGGTCGAACATGTCGGCCGAGGCCGAGATCTTCGCCGTGCGCATGACGTTCGGCGCCGATGCCGACTACAAAAGCTCGGGGCGCGAGCCGACCGATTATGTGAACTCGAAGCTCATCGTGATGTGGGGCTGGAGTCCGGGCGACGGGACCTTCGGCACCGGCACGCTGCAGTATCTCAAGGAAGCGAAAAAGAAGGGGGTGCGCATCGTCTGCGTCGATCCGCGCCGCACCCGCACCAGCGCGATGCTGGCCGACGAGCACGTCTTCATCAGGCCATCGACCGACGCCGCGGCGCTGATCGCCATGGCGTACGTGATCGTGAGCGAGGGCCTGCACGACCAGGCCTATTGCGACCGACACGTGCTGGGTTTCGACGAGGCGCACCTGCCGCCCGGCGCGCCCGCCGGCGCCTCCTATCGTGCCTATCTCATGGGCGAAAGCGACGGCGTGCCGAAGACGCCGGAGTGGGCCGAGGCGCGTTGCGGCATGCCGGCCGAGACGATTCGCCGGCTTGCGATCGAGTTCGCCACGACGAAGCCGGCCGCCCTGCAATGCGGCTACGCACCCGGCCGCACGGCATTCGGCGAGCAGTTCCATCGCGCCGCTTATGCGCTCGCCGCCATGACCGGCAACGTCGGCGTCGTCGGCGGCAATTCCGGCGTCAGCAACGGGGCCACCGGCCGCGGCGGCATCAGGAGCCTGCCGTTCGGCGCCAATCCGATCGATGCGCGCGTGTCGTCGCCCCTGTTGGCCGATCTGCTGGCACGCGGGCGCGCCGGCGGCTACCCGGCCGACATCAAAATGATCTATTCGGCCGGCGGCGATCTCTTCAACCAGTGTCCCAACGCCGGCAAGATGGCAGCGGCAATCGACGGCGTGGAGTTGATCGTCGTGCAGGACCACTTCCTGACACCGACGGCGCGCCATGCCGACATCCTGCTGCCCGCCACCACCTTCTGGGAGCGCAACGACGTGCACACGCCATGGGCTGGCGCCGGGCACTATGCGATCTACATGAAGCAGGCGATCGCGCCGATGTACGAGTGCCGCAACGACATCGACATCTTTGCCGATCTCGCATGCCGCGTCGGCATTCCCGACTACAACGACCGCAGCGAGGAGGAGTGGCTGCGCGAGCTGACGCGCGACGCGGTCGACGATTTCGACGCGTTCGTCGAGAACGGCGTCGCGCGCTTTGCGCCGCCCGCGGATGCCGTCGCTTTTGCCGCGCAGATCCGCGACCCGGAGAACCACAGGTTCACGACACCGTCCGGCAAGATCGAGATCTATTCCATGGCTCTCGCGGCCAGACCCGACCCTTACGGGCTCGGCCGCATCCCGCCGATCCCGACCTGGATCGATCCGGTCGCGCCCGAGCCGCGCCATCCGCTGATGCTCTGCAGTCCGAAATCGCGGGCGCGCACCCATTCGATCCACGGCAATCAGCCGCTGCTCGCCCGCGTCGACCCCGACGATCTCTGGATGAATCCGAAGGACGCCGCCAACCGCGGCATCGCCGACGGGCAGATGGTGCGCGTCTTCAACGATCGCGGCTCGACACGGCTCCCGGTCAGGGTGACGGGCCGCATCGCCCCGGGGGTGGTCTCGATCAAGGAGGGCGCCTGGTTCACGCCGGATGCTGACGGCGCCGACACGACCGGCTGCGCCAACGCCCTTACGGCCGACCGCTCCGCGCCCTGCGGCGCCACCACCTACAACACGAATCTCGTCGAGGTCGAACCAGCGGGTTGATTGGGGAAGACAGAGCCATGCCCATCACGATCGATCGTGTCGATCACATCGTCCTCAACTGCCGCGACGTCGAGACCACGGTGGCGTGGTATCAGCGAGTGCTGGGCATGACGCGCGAGGAGTTCGGCGACTACCGGCACACGGCGCTGAAGTTCGGCCGGCAGAAATTCAATGTACGGCCGAGCGGCAGGAAGGACTGGTGGTCGGTGAAGAACGACGGTCCCGGCGCGCTCGATCTCTGCTTCATCACCCGGCAATCACCGCACGAGGTCGTCGCGCACCTCGAGGCGTGCGGCGTGAAGATCGAACGCGGCCCGTCGCAGCAGATCGGCGCCTTGGGACCGATGACGTCGGTCTATTGCTACGACCCGGACGGCAATCTGGTCGAGATCGCGAGCTATCCAGGCGAGGCCTGAGGCCCGGCTCAGCCAATGCGGCGCCAGCCGAGCGCCACGCCAAAGGCCCGTCGCAGTCGCGCCTTCAGGCCGTCGAGACGACCCATGGCAAGCCGCTGGTCACGCCGCTGGATCAGAATGTCCTCGAAGAGGGGGACGATGTTGTCGTCGTGGATATGATCGTAGCTGGCCATTGTTGGTCTCCGGGGGAGAGACGGGTGTGCCAAGTATTCTTTGGCCGCATTCTAGACGACTGCGAGTGACCTTCGAGGGATGTCCGGGCTTGCGGTCAACTTCGTTCACCGGTGTTGCCCGGACGCCACAGTCAACGGCAGGCCGAGAACGGCCAGAAGGTGAAAGCTATCGACTTGATGGTGTCCTCGGCCGGCAGGTGGGCGCCGTGCATCAGGATCAGGATCGAAAGCCCGACCGCCAGGACATGCCAGAGCCTGAGCCTGGGGGAGGGAGCGCCGGCCAAGGCAGTGGAAGAGACCGCACCGCCGACGCCGATCATACCGCCGGCCAACACCTCAGCTGGCGAGTGCACGCCGAGCTTGAGTCGCGACACACCGAACACGACTGCGCACAGAATCGCAACGGCCAGCGTGCAGGCGATCAGCCAATACCTGTTGTTGGTCACGGAGCGCATGGCGACGCCCGCCAGGCCGCCATAGACCACGGCCGCGGCGGCGGTATGCCCGCTCGGACTCACAATACCAGTCCCGGGGATCAGGTGGCCGCAGGC
This sequence comes from Reyranella sp., assembly GCA_035279245.1. Classification (GTDB taxonomy): domain Bacteria; phylum Pseudomonadota; class Alphaproteobacteria; order Reyranellales; family Reyranellaceae; genus Reyranella. The sequence goes on along the minus strand of DATEID010000295.1, from coordinate 14,933 downwards.
CAGGAAAGCAAGTTTCAGGAGCAGCATCAGGCCGAGCGTCGCGCCGATTGCGACCGTCCAGGCCACGGCGCCACGGCGCCAGCCCGACACCAGGAAGATCAGGGCGATGGCTGCCGCGAGGGGCAGGATGACGGCTTGATCGCCGAAGTCCGTCACGAAGTCTATTAGGGCGTGAGGATCGAACATTCGTCGGCGCGGACAATAGACGAACGTAGAGCACATCCAAGAGCCGACGCGTGACTTCGCTGCGACAAAGCTGGGCGGCCATCCCGACTGTCACTGTTCAGTCGGCCCGGCGTCCAGGCGTCGTCGAGGCATCGCCTTTTCGTGCGCAAGATTTCGCTGCAACTCGCGCCAGCCGGCCGCGGTCACCTCATAGGGCATCGTGCTGGGCGGATCGTAGGGCGCTGGACCCGATTGGAGCGGTATTTCGCGGCGGACCACGTAACGCAAGCCGATCAGCGCTTCGAACCATCGTTGGCGGCTCGTCAGCAGTGGTACGTCGATGCGGCGCAGGCCGCCCGTGAACTGCGCGCTGAGGAACCGTTTCTGGTCCGGCGTGAGAGCCTGAAAGGTGCAACCCAATCCGGGTGCGATGAGGCGGCGGACAATCCATGAGCCGACATACAGCAACGTCAGGGCAGCGACGGCGAGGACCAGCAGAACGAGCAAGGCGTCGCTCGCCCGCGTCCAGTGGGCAAAGCTGGCAAGAAGCTGGCGGACGGCCCGTCCGACGTCCCTCCACCAGTGGAACAGGCTCGCCATCGCGCATGCGATGACGACTGCTCCCCATACCGAGCCACGCGTCAGTTTTCGTCTCACGGCCGCATCCCCAGCCCGGCAAGCCGTACCCCTCGGTCATCTAACGACGCACATGCAGGCCCTGTCCAGTGATCCGGAGGGCGCTATTGCGCGGCCGCGCGCACCATGTCCGCGCACTTCTCGCCGATCATGATCGTAGGCGCATTGGTGTTGCCGGCGACGATCGAAGGCATGATCGAGGCGTCGGCGACACGTAGATTGGCGATACCATGCACGCGAAGCTGCGGATCGACCACCGCGTCGACCTCGCGACCCATGCGGCAGGTGCCAACGGGATGCAGGTTGGAGACACCGCGGGCGCGAATATCGGCTCGAAGGTCGGACTCGCTGGTGATGGAGGGGCCGGGCAGGATTTCCTCGACGACGAAGGGCTCGAGCGCGGGTTGCCGCGCGATCTCGCGGCAGAGGCGCATGCCTTCGATCAAGGCCTGGAAATCATATGCACTTTTCAGGAAGTTGAAACGGATCTCCGGTGCGGCAAGCGGATCGGCGGACTTGAGACGCACCGTGCCACGGCCGTCGGGCCGGAGATGCACCGGACTGAGTCCGAAAGCGGAGAAGGGCTGCGGCACGACGCCGTGCCGGCTTCGCTCCTTCACTGCCCAGGCGAACATGTTGATCTGCAGGTCCGGCCGCTCGAGCCGCCTGTCGCTTCTGACCAAAGCGCCGACGAACAGGCCCATGCTGGCGAGTGGGCCCGTCCGGGCGACGGCGTATTGCAACCCCGCCTTCAGACGATGCCGCAAACTGATGGCAAGATCGTTCATCGTGACAGGCTGCGCGCAGCGATAGGCCATGTAAGTGTTGAAATGGTCGTGCAAGTGGCTGCCGATGCCGGGCATGTCGCGCACGACCTCGATACCATGCCGCTTGAGATGCTCGGCCGGGCCGAGACCCGACAGCATGAGGAGTTGCGGCGATCCATAGACACCGCCGGACACAATGATCTCGTACCTGGCGTGCGCCTGCATCAGACCCGCGGGTGTCCGATACTTGACACCGACGGCACGGCCGTTCTCGATCAGCACGCGAGTGGCGTGCGCATTTGTGGCGATGACGAGGTTCTTTCGTTGACGCTGGTTGCTGAGATAGGCCCGCGCACTCGACCAGCGGCGCGCCTTGTTGATGGTCGTCTGGTAGTAGCCCACACCCTCCTGTTCGGCGCCGTTGAAATCGGGATTGGCCGGAATGCCGGCCTGCACGGCTGCGTCGTGCATCGCGCGGGCAAGCGTCGGCTGCCACCGATGATCGCTGACCTTCAGTGGTCCACCCGTGCCGTGGAAGGCGTCGGCGCCGCGCACATTGTCTTCGGCGCGCTTGAAGTAGGGCAGGACCGAATCGTAGTCCCAGCCCTCGCAGCCGCGCTGGCGCCATTCGTCATAGTCGGCGGCATTGCCGCGCATGTAGACCATGCCGTTGATCGCGCTGGTGCCGCCCAACACCTTGCCGCGCGGCTGATACATGCTGCGATTGTTGAGCTCGGGCTCGGGCTCCGAGTCGAACATCCAGTTCACGCGGGGATTGTTGAAGGTCTTGTGGTAGCCGAGCGGGATATGGATCCAAGGATAGGTGTCGCGTGGACCAGCCTCCAGCAACAGCACGCGGTATCGCCCGTCCTCGCTTAGTCTTCCTGCGATGGCGCAGCCCGCCGAGCCGGCGCCGGTGACGATGAAATCGTAGATCCCGTCCATAGGCGCACGAAGCGTACGGTTGTCTGGCCCCAGCGGCCAACTTTGTGGCGATGCAGCTTGCGAGCAGCGGAATTGGGAATGCCCGGGAGGCTGTACTTGATCAAATTGAAGTAATTAAATTACACGCTCTCGAAATGTTGGGAGAGCATCCGTTGTCCGGTCGAAATAGCGAATAATATCAAGCCTCCCGGGCTTCGTCCCGAATGTGGAACGTCTCGCCGAACGCCGGCACATTGGGGCCAGTTCGCATCTGCGTCAAGGACTTTAACCACAGAATTGTCACAGCGGTCACAGGCCGAAAGGCGTTGCAGATCAAGGTTCTACTTAGCCAAATGGATGTGGCCCGTTACTTGAGTTAGCTCTTATTTTAGATTAGGAAGATTGCATAACAGGTTGATCAAAGACGGGAAATTTGAGCGGATACGATTCGAGTCCAAACAACTGAGTGTGAGTTTCCAGCCCCGCCAAACCCCACCACACACCTATGGCGGGGCTTTCCTTTTGTCTGGGACCTGGCTGTCGGGCAGGCATGCTAAAAGCGCCCGTATGAAAGCCAAGCTCCTGGGGCGCACCGGTCTCTCGGTGTCCGAATTGTGCTTCGGCACCATGTCGTTCGGCGGCGATGCCGACGAAGCGATGTCGGCGGCCATGTACGAGGCCTGCCGTGATGCTGGAATCAATTTCTTCGACTGCGCCGATGCCTATGCCAATGGGCGATCGGAGGAGATCCTCGGACGGCTGGTGAAGGGGCACCGCGACCAACTGGTCCTTACTACCAAATGTTTCAATGCGATCGGCCCGGATGCGAATGCCCGCGGCCTGTCGCGGCGGCACATCGCTCGCGCGGTCGAGGCGAGCCTGAAGCGTCTCCAGACGGATCGCATCGATGTCCTCTTCCTGCATCAGTGGGACGAACTCACGCCGATCGAAGAGTCGATGCGCGCGCTGGAAGACCTCGTTCGATCGGGAAAGGTCGTCTATCCGGCGATCAGCAACTGGGCTGCGTGGCAGATCCAGCGTGCAGTCGATATCGAGGAGCGTCACGGCTGGGCGAGGCTGCAGGTGCTGCAGCCCATGTACAATCTCGTCAAGCGCCAGGCCGAGGTCGAGATTCTTCCCATGGCCAGGGCGAACGGCTTTGGCGTGATCCCCTATAGCCCCGGCGCGGCGGGCCTTTTGTCGGGCAAGTATTTCGGTCAGGCCTCGGGCCGGTTGCGCACGAACAAGATGTACGAGACGCGTTACGGCGAGCCATGGATGATCGAAGTGGCCGAAAGGTACGTCGCGTTCTGCAAGCAGAGGGGCCTCCATCCCGTCGGCACGGCCGTCGCGTGGGTGGCGACGCACCCGGCCGTGACCGCGCCGATCGTAGGTGCGCGCAACCTCGAACAACTAAGGGATTCGCTCGCGGCGGTCGAGGTGAAGATGACCCCCGAACTCCGTGCGGAGATCGCCAACCTGTCGCGTACCCCGCCGCCCGCTACCGACCGTTCGGAAGAGCAGAAAGCGACAAACGGCTGACGGGGACCGCGCGCACCTCGATTACGTGCGGTCCCCGGTACGTCATTCCTAGTGCTTCAGTGGACGCGGCTTGATGATGTCGCCGTGGTTGTCATAGACGTTGCCGTACTCGTCGAAGATGAAGTTGCCGATCGGGCGCGTTTCATGGCGGGACACCTGGGCCTGTCGCGGCGCCTGAGCCTGCTGCGGCCACGTCTGCGGCCTGGTCGTCTCGCCGGCAGGAACGGACGCCACGTTGGTTTGCGCCATGGCGGTCGTTGCCGACAGCGCCAGCACGCCCGCGACAATCGCCGAAATCCTGATCATGTCGTTCTCCTTTCGAACGGGTCAGAACAACGGAATCCGGCAGCGAAAGTTTCCATGGATTTTGCGCGTGCCGCCGCAGTGCTGCCTCAATCGAGTGGCCGGAACCGCGCCGACAAGCCGACCGTTCCGCACTTTGGGCACAGCGGTTGGAGGCCATGGCGCGCATCGCGAAGATCATCGGCTGGTCGGCAGGCGTCCTTGCCTTGCTCATCATCGTCGCCGCCGGTGCAATCTATTTCTTCGCGACCTCCGACTGGATGCGCAGACAGGTGGCGACCCGGGCCAGCGCCTATTCCGGCCGCAAGACCACCATCGACGACATCAAGATCGACTGGGCACCCACCGCGCATGTGCGTCTGGCTGGCGTGCAAGTGGCCAATTCGAGTTGGGGCAAGGCGCCGTACATGTTGAAGGCGGAGGAGGTCGACTTTGACATCCGCTTGTGGCCGCTGCTGCGCGGCGACTTCGTGCTTCCCCATCTCACGCTGCGCAAGCCGGAGGTCTATCTCGAGCGCAACGACAAGGAGCAGACCAACTGGGATTTCAGCCAGAGCCCGGTCGCGGCGGGGGCAGCCAAGGCGGTGGCGCCCAAAGAGCGGCACCAGACACCGCTCATTGGTCGACTGGAGATCGACGACGGGCAGCTCGGCTATAGCGACCTCAAGCGCAAGATCGACCTCAAAGGGACGATCTCGACCGCGACAGGACAGGCCGGCGGCCAACCCGAGGCCAAGCTGGAGCTGGCCGGTACGCTCGAAAACCAGCCGCTCAAGGTGCATTTCGTCGGCGGCTCCGCGGTGATGCTGCGGCAGACCGACAAACCCTATCCGGTCGATCTCGACATCGCCTATGGGGCGACCAAGCTCACCGTGAAGGGCACATTGCAGGATCCGATCCAGTGGAAGGGCGCGGACGTGCAGATCGAGCTTGCCGGTCCGAACATGGCGGACATCTATCCTTTGCTGGGGATTCCCGGACCCCGCACGTCGCCCTACCGTATCACCGGCCATCTGGAGCGCGAGCCCGGCGTATGGAAGGTGACGAACTCGACCTGGCACGTCGGCGACAGCGACTTGGCGGGCGACATCGCGATCGACGAGCGACAGACACCGTCACATCTTACCGCTCGACTGATATCTCAGCATCTGACGTTCGCCGACCTTGCGCCTGTGATCGGCGCCTCACCTGGTAGAGGCGGCAACGTCTCGCGCGAGCAGGCCGCCACGGCGCAGCAACTCCAGGCGCGGGGTGAGCTGTTTCCGAACGTGCCGCTTCATGTCGAGCGCCTGCGCGCCATGAACATGGATGTGTCGCTCGATGCGAAGCGAGTACTGGCGCCATCGTACTTGCCCGTGACGGCACTTGCCTTCACCGTCCATGTCGAGAACGGCGTGGCTACGGTCAATCCGCTCAAACTCGCGGTGGCCGGTGGCGCCATCGACGGAGAGCTCAAGGTCGACGGACGCACCGATACGCCGGGCGTGCAAACGGCCCTCGTGCTCAGGAACCTCGACTTCGGCGCCTTTTTCCGCGGCTCGCGCTTCTTCGACACCACCAGGGGCAAGATTCAGGGCCGAGTGTCGCTGGCGGGCACCGGCCGTTCGCTGGCCCAGGTGATGGGCACGTCGAACGGCTACCTCGATCTTGCCATGCAAGGTGGATCGGTCAGCGATCTGATGGTGAGCCTTGCCGGTTTGCAGATCGTCGATGCGCTGGTCTTGTATGTGACCGGCGATCATCGCATCCCCATCCGCTGTGCGCTTGGCCGCCTCGACTTCAACCATGGCACGGTGACCTTCCAGAAGACCGTGCTCGATACACAGAAATCGGTTCTGCACGTCGAGGGCCACGCAGAGTTGAAATCACAGATCGTCAACGTCACTGTCACGGCCGATCCGAAGAAATTCGATCTGCTCGACCTGCACGGCCCGGTCTCGGTGCAAGGCAAGATCCGCAAACCCGTCATCACGGTAAAGGTTCCGATTCCCCATCCCGTGATTGGCGATGCCAAGGATGTTGCCTGTGAAGCGCTGACGGAACAGTTGCTGTCCGGCAAGCCCTGACACTTTGTCCACGCGAACGGCGCGGTGTACGGACGGGATGCAGAGCAGTATACGCGGCGGCGACAGGACGAGTGCGGAGCGCGCCATGTGGTTTGTGTTCGAGGCGGAGTATCAGATCGAGAATGGCCGAGCGAACTGGAACCGGCCCGTTCCCAGCACCATCGTCTGGCACGGGCCATTCGAGACCGCGGAGGAGGCCGACAAGGTCGTGCGCGGCCGCATGTGGGCGAAGATCGACATCTATGCGCATCGCGCCCGCGCGGTGGATTTGACGGTAAAGGACTGACGTCTCAAAGCACCATTAGCAAAAGCGTGCTGTTGAAGCCGATGAGCGCGATCATGATGGTCCAGGCGATTGCCGCCGTAATCGGACGGTTGGCAAGTCTTCCCATCCAGGCCGCGTTGCCGGTGAGGCGGACCAGCGGATAGACGGCGAAGGGGAGCTGCAGGCTCAACACCACCTGGCTCAGGATCAACAGGCTGGTTGCTGCCGCATCGCCATAGACGGCAACGGCGATCATCGCGGGCACCATGGCGGCCAGCCGCGATACCAGGCGACGCAGCCACGGTCGCAACCGAAGATCCGTGAAGCCTTCCATCACGATCTGTCCTGCAAGCGTTCCGGTGATCGAGGAGTTTTGGCCAGCGGCGAGCAGGGCGATGGCGAACAGGACGCTTGCCGCGCCCGCACCCAACGTCGGGCTGAGCAATCGATAGGCGTCCTCGATACCGATATCTGTCAGGCCCTGCCGATGAAAGCTCGCGGCGGCCAGAACCAGGATCGCGGCATTGACAAAGATCGCGAAGGCGAGGGCGACGACGACATCGATCGTGGCAAAGCGGAGCGCTTGTCGCAGGCCGCGGCCGTCGCGAGAGAACCGGCGGGACTTCACCATTGCCGAGTGGAGATAAAGATTGTGCGGCATCACCGTCGCACCGAGGATACCGATCGCGACGTAAAGCATTTTCGGATCGCGAAGCACATCCGCGTCGGGCATCATGCCGCGGAGGACGTCGATGGGCTGCGGCCGCGCCAAGGCGAGCTCGATGGCGAAGCAACCGGCGATCACGAGGATCAAGGCGACGATCAGCGCCTCGAGAGGCCGGATCTGGCGATGTTGGAGGCCGAGCAGGAGAAGCACGGCAACGCCCGTGACCGCGACGCCCCAGATCAGCGGCAGGCCGAACAAGAGCTTGAGGGCGATCGCAGCGCCGATCAGCTCGGCAAAATCGCAGGCCACGATGGCAAGCTCGCAGAGGAGCCACAGGACGAAAGCGATCTTGCGGCCGTAGGCTCGACGACAGGCCTGGGCGAGGTCGAGGCCTGTCGCGATACCAAGCTTCGCCGCCAACCCCTGCAGGAACATCGCGATCAAGTTCGCTGCGACGATGACGAAGAGCAGGCGGTATCCATAGTCTGTCCCGGCGGCCAGGCCCGTGGCCCAGTTGCCGGGATCCATGTAGCCGACTGCGACCAGGTAGCCGGGACCGGAGAAGGCGAACAGCGTCCGCCAGAAAGAAGCCGGCGGGACCGTTATGGACCGGCCTGCGGCTCCGCCATCCGACGTCGCAGGCAGCGAATCCACCACCGCAATCGCTTGCGCAAGCTAGCTAGGCAGCCTTGTCCGCATGCTTGATGTCGCGGGCCGAACCTTTGTCCTCGCCGCCGGTGATCTTGCCGGCTCCAGGTCCGGCGCCGAGGTCGACGCCTGTCGTTGGATCGCTTTCGGGATCGGACTGGGTCCGATCGGTGGCTTTCCTGGCCACCGTTTGCTCGCCCCGCGACAGCTTGACGGTCGCCTGGCCGTTGCCCTTGTCGGCGGGCATGGCCTCCTCCAGATCGTCGATCCGCTGCCACTGCGGCCCGTTGTTCCACGGGCCGGTCGCGTCGCCTTCGCCCTGCGAGGTGTTCACATAGACATCCGTATAGGGTGCCACTCCCTGCAGCTTGCCCGGCGGGAAGTTATCGGTGATGGCGTAGAGGGCTTTCTCGAACGACTTCTGATGCGAGATCTCGCGCGTCATGAGAAAGCCCAGCGCGTCCTTTATGCCGGGATCGTCGGTAATGTTGATCAGGCGCTCGTAGATGATCTTGGCTCGGGCTTCGGCGGCGATGTTGGAGCGCAGGTCGCAGGTCGGCTCACCGCGGCTGTCGACATAGGCCGCTGTCCACGGAACGCCGGAGGAATTGGTGAGCGACGGCCCGCCGCCGAACAGGACCGACTGCGTGTGGCTGTTCCCGCCGGCCGTGAGCGAGCGGTAGAGTTCCGCTTCCTCCATGGCAGCCTCGCATAACTGCGCTTTGATGCCCTTGTTGAGCATCGCGACGATGGAGCCGATCACCTCCAGGTGACTCAACTCCTCGGTGGCGATATCGAGCAGCATGTCCTTGCGCCCGGGATCGTCCTCGGCCAGGCCTTGCGTGAAGTACCGCATGGCGGCGGCAAGCTCGCCGTCCGGGCCGCCGAACTGTTCGAGAAGCAGCGAGCCGAGAGCAGGATTCGTCTCGCCCACGCGCACCGTGTACTGCAGGCGCTTGTTGTGGATGAACATTAGGAATGTCCCTTTGTTAGAGCCATTCCAACAACGGGTCCTTCAGCTTGTCGTTGCCGCCTCTGCCCAATCGGTTCGCTTGCGTACCACCTCGATTGCGTGCCGATGCTATTCGGCCTTCACGCAATCGAAGGCGGCGGTGGTGCCGGTCTGTGCGACGAAGCGAGCGGCGCGCCTTTTGTCATGGCAATAGTTGTCGGCCAGGGCGAATGCCGCCTGGGCATTTGCCGCATTGGTGACCTGGACCGACACGGCGTTGCCGGTGATGGTCTCGCCGTTGGGGCCGCGCGAGGTTTCGAGCGTGCTTCCCGAGCAGCCGGCGACGAGAAGAGCAATGAGGAGAGTCCGCTTCATGCGGCGAAGCTTAGCGCCCTTTCGCCTTCGATCAACCGCCTGGAGTTCATCCACGATCGCAGACATCCACCCACCGGGCGTCGACAAGGGCTGCCAGGCGTTTGGGTTCGATGCGCAAGGCGCTGTTCGTCGACCCCGCCGCCGGCAGCACTTCTTCGAAGCCCTGAAGCGAGAGGTCGCAATAAACCGGCAGCGGACTTGCGAGCCCGAACGGACAGACGCCGCCCACGGGGTGACCCGTGAGGGCGAGGACCTCGTCGGCAGCCAGCATGCTCGCCTTGCCGCCCAGCACGTCCTTCACCTTCCTGTTGTTCAGCCGTGCGTCACCGCAGGTGACGACGAGGAGGCTGCGATCCCTGATGCGCAGCGACAATGTCTTGGCAATTTGCGCTGGCATCACGCCGTGCCCTTTGGCAGCCATCTCGACCGTTGCCGTGCTGCCCTCGAGCTCGATGATCTCGATGTCGGGAGCATGACTGGCGAGGAAGGCGCGCACGGTCTCAACGGTCATGTCTCGGCAACTCGTCAGCAAATCGAGCCAGCGACTATGATCGATCGTCGCCATTCATGCCATGCTCGTTCGCCAGTCGGTAGGGGGCGCCGCCTGTGCAGGTCGCGCGCTTGAAGGAGGGCGGGGCAGGGCCTAGCCTTCGCCACAAAGCACGCGCAGGAGAAGTTCATGCCGACCATCGACGCTCAGGTTCATTGCTACGAGCGCAATCATCCGGGCCGTCCATGGCATGAGGTGCTGGCTGGTCCTCCGGAAGTGACCGGCAGGGACATGGTGAAAGCGATGGACGAGGTCGGCGTCGACGGCGCGCTGCTCGTTTCCGTCTTCACCATGTATCGTTGGGATGCGAGCTATGCGCTGGCCGTCCGCAAGGCCCATCCCGGCCGCTTCGGCGTCATCAAGCCTGTCGATCCCAACGATCCCAAGGTCGCCGAGACGATCGCCGAATGGGCCGGCATGGATGGCACGGTGGCCATCCGCATCATGATGCGGCCTGACGTGTCGACCGACGCCGCCGATCCAGGAATCAATCGCGTGCTGGCGGCCGCAGCCAAGCACGATCTTCCGGTCAATCTGCTGTGCTGGGGTCGATTGGAGCAGGCGGGGCAGATGGCTGCACGCAATCCCGATACGCAGCTCGTGATCGACCACCTTGGGCTGCAACAGCCATTCGCGCCGCCGGCGCCTCCGCAGCCGTGGGCCGACCTGCCGAAGCTCCTGGCGCTGAGCGCGCACAAGAACGTGGCGGTCAAGATCACCGGCGCCTGCACGCTGTCGCACCAGCCGTTTCCCTACAAGGATATCTGGGATCCCCTCGCCAGGATCTTCGACAGCTTCGGGCTCGAGCGCTGCCTCTGGGGGACCGATTGGACGCGTGCCGTCGGCTTGCTCAGCTACAAGCAGGGCGTCGAGGCCTTCCGCGTCACCGACCGCCTCTCCGACAGCGACCGCGCCATGCTGATGGGCGGCGCATTGCAGAAGATCTACGGTTGGGCGCCAAAGAAGCGCTGACGCGCCTGCGGCCGCCGGCTCAGGGCTTGCCGAAGGTCGCGATGCGGTCGACGCTGCAGACGAAGAGCACCCGCTTTTCGTCGATGGCCGGATCGCGCAGGCCGTAGGGCGGCGGGTTGCCGGTGTATTTCGTCCAGATCTTGTCGAGCTGCTGAGTAACTCGTTCGCCGCCGGATTCCCATTCCCGCTCTTCGCGCTCGACGGTGCATTTGAGCTGGACCCAGTAATAGGGATTGTCAGGATTGACGATCAGGATCGTGAGCTTGGGATTGCGGCGAATCCACTCGCACTTTCGGCGATGCGAGGCCGTGTTCACCAGCACCTTGTCGCCCTCGTAGTCGAACCACATCGGCGTGAGGCCAATTCGGCCATCGGGGCCGATCAGGCCGAGCGTCACCGTGATCGGGCGATCGAGCAGCGCCTTGTAGGTCGGATCGAGGTCCGAAAGGCCCTGGACCTCGACTCTCTCGCCAACGGCAAACTGGCCTTCCTGCAAGCCGCCTGCGACGTCCCGGAACTTCGCGACGGTAATGCCGGTCATGGTCCCTCCCGTCGTTGTTGCTGCCGCAAGTGTAGTTCATCCATTTCCGATTCGACATTGCATCGGTTACAAATCGAGGCGGTCTTTCAGTTTTTAATTTCAGATCAATGGCTTGGCGATCGTAATTGCAGTTCTTTCGCGCTTTTGCCGGCGGAGTGTGGTAGATCAACGATTTTTGACCGGGGGAAATGGATGCAAACGGCGGTTCCGCTCAACGCGGGTTCCGGAGCGGGCAGCAGAGCGGTGGAGCGGGTGCCGGTCAAGGTCGTGGCGGCGACGGTCGCCGGCAATGCGATCGAATTCTTCGATTTCATCGCCTATGCCTATTTCGCGGTCTATATCGGCCAGACCTTCTTTCCCGCCAAGACTCCATTCATGAGCCTGCTGCTGTCGGTGGGCGTGTTCGGCGTGGGCTTTGTATTCCGGCCGCTGGGCGGCGTCATCATCGGCGCCTATGCCGACCGGGCCGGCCGCAAGCCGGCGATGCTGCTCACCATCGTGCTCATCACGGCGGGCACGATGGCGCTCGCGCTTACGCCGTCCTATGCCTCGATCGGGCTGGCGGCGCCGATCATCGTGGTGGCCTGCCGGCTGGTGCAGGGGCTGGCGCTGGGTGGCGAAGTGGGTCCGGCGAGCGTCTTCCTCATCGAGATCGCTCCCGAGGGCAAGCGCGGCCTCTATTCGAGCTGGCAGCTCGCGAGCCAGGGACTGGCCGCCTTGGCCGCCAGCGGATGCGGTCTGGCGCTGTCGTACCTGCTATCGCCCGCCGAACTGGCCGCTTGGGGCTGGCGAATTCCGTTCGTGCTCTGCCTCGCCCTGATCCCCGTGGCGCTGTTCCTGCGGCGCTCCATGCCGGAGACACTGGAGGCGCCGGCACCGAAGACGGCCGGCCCGGCTGCCCCTCGCCCGACGCGCGCCAACGTCTGGGCGCACAGCGGCTTCATCGTGCTCGCGGTGCTGATCATCATGGGCGCCACGGTCTCGACCTACGCCGCGAACTATATGACCACCTACGCGATCGCGACGCTGCATCTTCCCGCATCGACGGCTCTTGCGGCGACGGTGATCGGCGGCGTCAGCACCTTCTCGTTCGCGCTGGTGGGCGGATGGCTCGCCGACCGACACGGCAGGCGCGCAGTGATGCTCTTGCCACGACTGATCCTTACCATCGTGACCTGGCCACTGTTCTTGCTGATCGACCTGTCGCCCGGTCCGGCAACTCTGTACGCAACGACGATCGCGCTGACCGGCTTGACCGCCATCAGCGCGACCGCCTGTTTCGTGGCTATTCCCGAGCTGCTGCCGCGCACCATTCGCGCCACCGGATTGGCGATCGCCTATGCGGTCGGCGTTTCGCTATTCGGGGGCAGCACGCAATTCGTGATCACCTGGCTGCTGGGCACTACAGGCAACCCCAGTTCTCCAGCCTGGTACATCACGGCGACCAGCCTCATCTCTCTCCTTGCGATGCTGGCCGTGCCCGAAAGCCGCGGCCGGCAACTCGAGAGATGAGGCCTGAGAGGTCTCTCGCGACTAGGCGGCCGCCCTTCGCTCGCCGCCCCAGCGATAGCCGAACGAGGGATAGTTCTCTATCTCGGCGAAGTTGGCATCGATCAGGCGGAACTTGTTGCGAATCCGCTTGATGGTCGACCGCACGTTCGTCCGGTAGCCGTGCTCGCCACTGCCGGCGATGAAGCCCACGTGATGCATGCAGTCATACACGGCGCGATAGCTCACGTGATCGCCGACCCGCGACGCGAGCAGCCGCACGACGTTGAATTCCGTCAAGGTCAGGTTGACATCGGTGCCGTCCCAGAAGGCGCGGCTGATGCGCGGCTTCAGTTGCAGCTTGCCGCAGTACATCGTCTCGTCGACCGCGAGGTCGGCCGGCCGCTTGGCCGACTCGACGATCAGGCGCACGCGACGCGCCAGGATCGGCATGCCCCGCGCCTTGTCGACGAAGTCCAGCGCACCATGGTCCAGCGCGGCGCTCTCGAGATGCGGTGTCGAACGGCCTGTCAGGAAGACGACAGGAAGCCGGACGCCCTGGCGGCGCAGCCGCGGCACCAGCTCGATACCGGTCATTTCCGGCATGTTCCAATCCAGCACGATCACGTCGGCGGAAACGCCTTCGCCGACCGCCGCCAGCAACGCTGCACCGTCGCGATAGCTCGTGACGGCGAAGCCCAAATCCTCGAGTTCGGCCGATGCCGCCTCGCGGAAGTCGTCGTCGTCATCGACGAAGATCAAACGAATCTGATTGCTGGTGTCCCCCGAAACGGACCCAAATGTCTTCGCAGGCCCCACCTGGCCCGATATCTGTAGCATTTTCCCTCCACAAATTTGTGGAGAGGCACCCCAAATACCCCCTTTGGAGATCCCTCCACACACCCAGGGAGAGCATATGCCATGTGCCCTGTGATCTAGAAGAGCCCGAGAAGGCTACCGCAAATTGGTCACAACCATCGCTGGCCGCGCCGCCGGCCATTCGCAGAAAGCGCGACTAAAGAGCCTCCAAGGCCTCCTGCACTTCGCTAACGTGGCCCGCCACTTTCACCTTGCGCCATACCCTGCGCACTATGCCGTGCTTGTCGATCAGGAAGGTGGCGCGATCGATGCCCATGTACTTGCGGCCGTAAAGGCTTTTCTCGATCCAGGTGCCGTACTTCTCGCAGATCTTGCCGTCCTCGTCGGAGACGAGCGTGAAGGGGAGCTTGTACTTCGCCTTGAACTTGTCATGCCGGGCGACGCTGTCCTTGCTGACGCCTAGCACCTGCGCCTTGAGCTTCTTGAAATCGGGAGCGGCATCGCGAAACCCGCAAGCTTCGGTGGTGCAACCGGGCGTATCGTCCTTCGGGTAGAAATAGAGCACCGCCGGCCTGCCGCGCAGCTCCGACAGTTTGAGTGTACCGCCGCCGTCCGTCGGCGCGGTGAAATCCGGGGCTTTCTTGCCCACCATCTTGTCGTCGCCGGTACTCATCCGTCGCTCCTCCGCTCCCGCCGCGGCAGCCATCCCGCCAATCGCGCCGGTTCTTCGATCACGCGCTGGTATATACCATGGGCAGCTTTCGTTTCGTCGGCGATACGCGCGCCGAGGGCGCCGAGATCGGCGGCACCCTCCGTCTCGGCGATCAGCCGGCGCTGTTCCTCCGGCGCCTTCGTCTCGTCGAACGCAGCCTCGTCGGTATTCAGCGTAAGGCGCAGCAAGCTTTGCACGTCGGAGAGAAGGCGACGCGTCGCGCGCAGCCGTTCCGCATCGTCACGATCGAGGAAGCCCGCCTCCGCAGTGCGACGCAGCATCTCGGCGGGATGGGGGTCGAGGATATCCGGCCGCGCGCCGGCATGGCGAAGGGCGAGGTACTGGGCGATGAAGTCGATATCGAAAAGGCCGCCCGGCAGATGCTTGAAGTCCCAACCGGTCTTGGGTGGCGCATGCTGCGCGATGCGGTCGCGCATGTCGGCGACGTCGCGCACCAGGGCGTCGGCGTCGCGCGGCCGGCGCAGGGTGGCGAGGATGTTGCGCTCGAGCCGCTCGACCAGCTCGGCTGGTCCGTGGATCA
>DATEID010000294.1:0-2560 GCA_035279245.1 Reyranella sp. | reverse complement strand
CGGCTGCGCCCTGTTCTTCGTGGCCATTGCCTACGCCTACGCCTGCGACCGGCTCTGAGAGGGCCATCATGCTGATCGACTTCATCCTCGGCGGCGCCGTGACGCTCGGTTTGCTCGCCTATCTCGTCTTCGCGTTGCTGCGCCCCGAGCGCTTCTAGGAAAGCTGCCATGACCTTCAACGGCTGGTTCCAGATCGCGCTCTTCGGTGTGGTCGTCGTCCTGCTCGTCCGGCCGCTCGGCGGCTACATGACCCGCGTCTTCGCCGGCGATCGCACGTTACTGTTCCCGGTGCTGCGCCCGGCCGAACGCCTTGTCTATCGGCTGAGCGGCGTCGATGAGCGGGTCGACCAGAACTGGGTCACCTATGCCGTGGCGATGTTGTTGTTCAGCCTGGCGGGCTTTCTTACCTTGTACGCCCTACAGCGCTTCCAGGCGCTGCTGCCTCTCAATCCCGCTGGCCAGTCGGCCGTGGAAGAAGGGCTCGCCTTCAACACGGCGATGAGCTTCGACACCAACACCAACTGGCAGTCGTACGTGCCCGAGACCACCATGAGCTATCTCGTGCAGATGGCGGGTCTCACGGTACACAACTTCGTGTCGGCGGCCACGGGCGTTGCGCTCGCGGTAGCATTCATTCGTGGTTTCGCGCGCCGTTCAGCTTCGGGGATCGGAAACTTTTGGGTCGATCTCACACGCTGCACGCTCTACATCCTCCTGCCGATCTCGGTCGTGGTTGCACTGTTCTTTGTCTGGCAGGGCATGCCGCAGAACCTTTCACCCTATACCGAGACGACGACGCTCGAGGGTGCCAGGCAGGTGATCGCCCAGGGCCCGGTGGCGTCGCAGGAAGTCATCAAGATGCTGGGCACGAACGGCGGCGGCTTCTTCAACGCCAACGCCGCCCATCCGTTCGAGAACCCCAACGCGATCACGAACTTCGTCGAGATGGTGTTGATCTTCTCGATCGGCGCGGCCCTCACCAACGTGTTCGGCCGCATGGTCGGTAACCAGCGCCAGGGCTGGGTGGTGTTTGCCGTCATGGGCTTTCTGTTCCTGGGTGGCGTGACCATCGCCTACTGGGCCGAGTCCGCCGGCAACCCCGAGATCGCAGCGCTGGGGGTCGATACAGCCGCCTCGGCGAAGCAGGCGGGCGGCAACATGGAGGGCAAGGAGACCCGGTTCGGTATCGCCAACTCCGCCCTGTTCGCCACCGTGACGACCGACGCTTCGTGCGGCGCGGTCAATGCGATGCATGACAGCTTCACGCCGCCCGGCGGCCTCGTCCCGCTGTTCAACATGCAGCTCGGGGAGATCATTGTCGGCGGAGTCGGCGCCGGCCTCTACGGCATGCTGCTGTTCGCAATCGTCGCGGTTTTCGTCGCCGGACTCATGGTCGGGCGCACGCCCGAATATCTCGGCAAGAAGATCGAATCGAAGGAGGTCAAGATGGCGATGCTCGCCATCCTCATCCTGCCGCTCTCGATCCTGGGATTCTCCGCGATCGCCACGGTGGTCGAAGCCGGCCTCGCCGGCCCTGCCAATGCCGGCCCGCACGGTTTCAGCGAGATCCTCTATGCCTACACTTCGGGCACGGCCAATAACGGCTCGGCGTTTGCCGGCCTCGGCGCGAACACGCTCTTCTACAACACGACCATCGGGCTCGCGATGTTCATCGGCCGCTTTCTGATGATCGTGCCGATGGTTGCGATTGCAGGTTCGCTCGCGGCCAAGAAGATCGTTCCCGCTTCGGCAGGCACCTTCCCGACCGATGGACCGTTGTTCGTCGGCCTGGTGATCGGCGTCATCCTGATCGTGGGCGGCCTCACCTATTTTCCCGCGCTTGCGCTCGGCCCCTTCGTCGAACACTTCGCCATGAATGGCGGAGCCCTCTTCTGAGCAGAGGCGCTGACATGACCATTGAAATCGCTGCGCACATGCGCAAGCGGACGCCGGTCGCCACCATGACCGATCCGAAGATCCTCGGCCCCGCGATCGTTGGCGCCTTCAAGAAGCTCGATCCGCGCGTGATGATCCGCAATCCCGTCATGTTCACGGTCGAAGCCGTGGCGACTCTCACCACGATCCTGTTCATCCGCGATCTGGTGACAGGCCAGGGCAGCTTGGGCTTCGCCTTCCAGATCAATCTCTGGCTCTGGTTCACGGTCGTGTTCGCGAACTTCGCCGAGGCCGTCGCCGAAGGCCGCGGCAAGGCGCAGGCCGAGACCTTGCGCAGGTCGCGGACGGAGACCGTGGCCAAGCGTCTCATGGAAGTCACTTCGACAACATGGACCGAGGTGCCCGCCACCGGGCTGAAGAAAGACGAGATCGTGCTTGTCGAGGCCGGCGATCTGATCCCGTCGGACGGCGAGGTGATCGAAGGCGTGGCCTCGGTCAACGAGGCGGCCATCACCGGGGAATCGGCGCCGGTGATCCGCGAAAGCGGCGGCGACCGCTCGGCCGTGACCGGCGGCACGCAGGTCATCTCGGACTGGATCAAGGTGCGCATCACGGCCGAGCCGGGCTCGACCTTCCTCGATCGTATGATCGCGCTGGTCGAAGG
>DATEID010000293.1:0-4938 GCA_035279245.1 Reyranella sp. | reverse complement strand
TCCCAGACATTGCCGATCATCTGGCGGCAGCCGAAGGCGCTGTCGCCCGCGGCGAAGGCGGCGACATCCGCCGGCCGATCGAAGGCGAAATCGAGATTGGCGCGGGTGGCGTCCGGCACTGCGTCGCCCCACGGCCAGAGGCGGTGACGGTCCGCGAGCGCCGCTCCGCCCGCGGCCGGCTCGCCGATGGCGGCGGCTTCCCATTCGGCTTCCGCCGGCAGACGCCGCTTGGCCCAACGGCACCACGCCTCGGCCTCGAACCAATTCACGAAGACCACGGGTGCATGCGGCGCCAGTTCGTCGACGGTGCGATAGCGGCGCACCGTCCAGACGCCGTCGCGCTTGGGCTGCCAATAGACCGGACGCGCGGCATTGCGCTGCTCGCGCCACGTCCATCCTGCCTCGCTCCAGAATTCCCGCGTGCGATAGCCGCCGGCGTCGATGAAGGCCGCGAACTCGGCGTTCGTCACCGGTGCGCGGGCGATGCGGAAGGGCGCGAGCGTCACCTCGTGCGCCCACTTCTCGTTGTCGAACACGAAGCCGTCGGCCGCGGTCGAGCCCAGTCGCCACGTGCCGCCCGGCACCGCGACATCGCCGGGAAGTGCGCCCGCCGGCGCCGGCGAGGGATCGCAAAGATCGACCGGCGGCGCATACGAGAGCGTCTGGCGCATGTAGGTCAGCGCCTCGACATGCATGTCCTCGTGACGGACGGAGAGGTCATAGAAGTAGCGCGCCTCCTCGTCGATGCCGCGGCCAAGCAGTCCCTCCTGGCGCGCGAGCACGTTCGCCATGTAGCCGAAGGTGCCGGCGCGATCCGGCAAGTCGAGATGCCATCGCGTCTTGTGCGCGACGTTGCTCGAATCCCACAGCCGGTCGCCGCGCTCGATCAGCGGCGCATGGCCCGCGGCGTGACGCAGCGTCCAGTATTCGTGGAACCATGCCACGTGGCCGATCTCCCACAGCACGGGATTGACGATCTCGAGATAGGGTCCCATCAATTCGGCCGATGACAGATCTTCCGTCAAACGCCGGGTGCGATGACGGGCCTCGCGCAGTTGCGCCACGAGTTCATCAGCGGACGCGCCGCTGGTCGGACGCGGGACAGTGTGCTGGTCCATGAGGATCGTCATTATCACACCGCAGGGTCCCACTTCACGCACCGGCAACAGAGTGGCCGCATCGCGCTGGGCGCGGCTGCTGCGCGGGCTCGGCCATCGCGTGCGCGTGGCGTCGGACTACGACGGCGCCGCCGCCGACCTGATGGTGGCGGTGCACGCCTGGCGCAGCGCCGACGCGATCGAGCGGTTCAAGGCGCGATATCCGGACCGGCCGGTCGTGCTGCAGCTCAGCGGCACCGACATCTACCACTATATAAAGAGCGATCCCGAACCGACCTTGCGCGCGATGGCGCTGGCCGACCGCCTGGTGGCGCTGAACGATCTCGCCTGGCGCGCCGTGCCGAAACGCCTGCGCGCGCGGCTCTCGGTCATCCATCAGTCGGCGCCGCCGCCGTCCCATCCGCATCGGCCGAGCCCGCGTGCCGTCGTCGTCTCGGTGATCGGCCATCTGCGCGACGTGAAGGATCCGTTGCGCGCGGCCGAAGCGGCGCGCTTGCTGCCGAAGGAAAGCCGTGTGCGCATCGAGCAGGTCGGACGTGCCTACACGCCGGAATGGGTGCGGCGGGCGCGCGCCGAGATGGCGGCCAATCCGCGCTACGTCTGGCGCGACGACGTGCCGGCGGCGGCGGTGCGCCGGCTGCTCGCGCGCAGCCACGCCATGGTAATCTCGTCGCTGAGCGAAGGCGGCGCCAACGTCATTTCCGAAGCGGCGGTCGCGGGCGTGCCGATCCTGGCCTCGCGCATGGACGGCAATGTCGGCCTGCTCGGTCCCGACTATCCGGGCTACTTCCCGGTCGGCGACACCCGCGCGCTGGCGCGGCTGCTGCGGCGGATCGAATCCGATCCGCGCTTCGTGCGACAGCTCGCCCGGGCTGTGCGGCGCCGCGCCGTGCTGTTCCGCCCGTCCCGCGAGATCGCCGCGTGGCGCCGCCTGCTCGCGAGCCTCCGTCCTCGACGAGGCCGGCCCCCAACCTCCGGTTGACGCCAAAAGTCGGGATTTTGACGGCGAGGGTCAATGCGAAGGCCGGGCCCTGTGTCGATATTGCGCCGTGGCACCTGCAAGCAGGGCGCCGGGGGGCGGGCCGGCTCGCGCTTACTCCTGTACTGCGAGTCGGCATCGTCCGCTTCGGCATCCTTGCAAGGTGAAGCCGAGGGATAGCGATGAACGATATTGCTCGCCAACTGCGTGCCCAGAAGCCGTGCTCGACGGACCCTGGCTACCTCGAGCGCATGGCCCTCGAGGAAGAAGGTCGAGGACACCGTACGGAAGGTCGAATGGATCTGCGTTCACCGCGGCAACGCATTGCTCTCTGTGTCGAGGAGATCCAGGGTGTCGCCCGATCGGAGACCGATGCCATACGGCAGTACGCGGCCGTGCGCGATGCGATCGCCGCGTGCGTTCGCGACCTCGAGCGGTATCGCCTCGAACCGGTCGACTTTCGCATCGATCTGAAGGCGGCACTGGCGGATCGCTCCTACAAGGTGGCGGACACCAATCCCAGGCTGGGTCTGTTGCTGGAACGCGCCATCGACTGGGTATGACGACAGTAGGGCATGTTGAGCTATGCTGCCTTGACTCCCGTTGCCGGACTCCCGACCTTGGCGCCCTGATCGGAACGTAACCGCCGGCGGAGAACGGCATCATGCGCGTTCTCATGATCGAGGCCCGCTGGGCAAGGCTCATCGTCGAAGACGTTCGACGCGCCGGTTTCGACTGCGACAGCTTGCTGAAGCAGGTCGGCCTGAAGGCGGAAGACCTCGACGATCCCGAGAACCGGATCTCCTATGCGGCCTATGTCGATCTGATCGAGCGCTCGGCCGCGCTTCTGGAACGGCCCGACTACGGGCTGCGGCTCGGGGCATCGCACGACGTTCGCGACAACGGCCTCCTCGGCTTCATCGCGCTCAATTCACCGACCTTGAAGGACGCGCTGGCGAACATCGAGCGCTATGTCAGCGTCACGAGCGAAGGCGTCGATGCGGTGCTGGCACACGACCCGGAAGGGCTCGCGCTGCGTTTCCGGGAGGCCGATGAGTCGCTGCGCGGGCTTCGCCACAATTCGGAGAACGCGGCCGCCCGGATAACGACGGGCGCGCGGGAGCTCACGCGGAAGAGGGCCGTCCCCGTGCGCGTCGAGTTCATGCACGGCCGGCCGAATGCCGACATCGACTACGAAGGCGTTTTCGGCGCCCCGGTCAGATTCAATGCCCAGTGGGACGGGGTCGTGTACTCGGACGAGACGGTGTCGCTGCCGGTGGTCGGAGCCGACAACAGGTTGCTGCGGGTGCTCGAGAGCGCCTGCCGCAAGATCATCGGATCCGCCGGGCCCAAGCAGGATTTCATCCATTCGGTGCGCGACCTTCTGGTCAAACGGCTGGCCAAGGGCGCGGCTCCGCTCGGTGACGTGGCCCGTCATTTCGGCATGAGCAGCAAGACGCTGGAACGTCGGCTCAACGAGCGCGGCACCAGCTACCGCCGGCTGAGGGACGACATCCGATGCGAGCTGGCCAAGCATTATCTCGGACACACGGATTTGCGCCTCCAGCAGATCGCCTATCTGCTGGGATATTCGGAGCCGGGGCCGCTGGTGCGGGCATTCAAGCGATGGACCGGCAACACCCCGATCCAGTATCGCGACGGGCTGCGCTAGTATCAACTGTCACGGGAGACGGAGTCGTAGAGGCACATCTCCGCGACCAGCGTTCCTGTCATCCTGAGCGCAGCGCCTGCCCTGAGCGAAGCCGAAGGGAAGGATCTCATGGCGATCGCGACCAGTGTACCGATTGAAATGCCATGAGGTCCTTCGCTTCGCTCAGGACGACAGAGTGATCTGTGTAACTGGAATTTGCGATTCCGGATATTAGGGACATCGGCTGCACGCGACGCAAACGCCGGCTCCATGCGCCAGATGCGCGCAAACCTCTGGCCACACCCGGCAAGCCGTCACGCAATCGTGTGGTGGACGGCGCGATTCCGGCCCGGCAGAGTAAGCGTGTTCGGGGGGAACGGGACAATGATCGATCGATTGTCCGTGGGTCGAGGCTTCGCGCTTGCGAGCCTCGCCGCGACGGCGGCTCTCTTGCAGGCCTGCATGCAAACGCCGAAACCGACTGCGTCCATGGCCGCCGGACCGATGGACCCCGATTCCTCGACGGTCTTCACGCTGGCCGTGCTGCCCGGCAGCGTCAACGACTGCGCGCTGGCGGATTCCAGCATGACGCGGCCGATGACGCTCACTGTCCGGAACGACAAGGCCGAGCTCCTGACGGACGGTGGCATCCATTACGGCCTCGATCGAGTCGCTCCCGACGTCTACGCGGGCGGCTATCGATTCAAGATTCGGGCCGACCTTTCGGTCCGGCCCAAGCGCCTGCTCGTCAGCAGCAACGACGACGTATGCCGCTGGCAGGCGACGGCGCCTTGAGCGGAGGAAGGGGATGATGAACGCTGTCCGTGGTCATGCGCTGTCGGCGGTGGCCGTGTGCTGGGTTGCGATTCTCGCGGCGGCCTGCGCGCCGCAGCAGGGGATGACGGCCAAGGCGCCTCCGCCGGTCGCGATCGTCGCGCCGAGACAACCGCCGCCGCCTTTGGCGGAACAGGTCCCGCCGGTGCCGCCGGCTCCTGCCGGCCACTTCGTGTGGAATCCGGGTCACTATCACTGGAACTACACGGCCAGCACGGGCGGATCGGACTCGGGCTTCACCTGGTTGCCGGGTCACTTCGTCGAGCGGCCCTATCCGACGTCGGTGTGGACCAATGGAAACTGGACGCAAAGGGACGGCGCCTGGGGATGGACACCGGGTTACTGGCAATAGTCCT
>DATEID010000292.1:0-8510 GCA_035279245.1 Reyranella sp. | reverse complement strand
TTAAAGATCCCTCGCTGCCGCTCGGGATGACACGGATAAATGCGGAAAATTGACGATGCAGGACATCCTCGAACTATTCGACATCTACCTGCTCGAGGCGGTGCTGAACGGCATCCTGCTGGGCGGCGTGCTGGCGCTGCTGGCGCTCGGCCTGAACCTGGTGTTCGGCGTGATCGACGTGATCTGGATCTGCTACGCCGAGATGATCATGATCGGCATGTACGGCATGTATTACCTGGTCGCGGTGTTCGGCCTGTCGTACTGGATCGCGGCGCCGCTCAGCATCCTCCTGGTCGCGTCCCTGGGCGCGCTGTTGCATCTCGTGGTGATCGAACCGTTGCTGTCGGCACCGCCGATCAACCAGCTTCTGGCAACGGGCGGCGTGCTGTTCTTCCTGCAGAGCTTCGCCACCGTCGCCTTCGGTATCGACTTCCGCAACATCGGCATCCAGCTTCCGGTGCTGGCCTTTGGCGACATGCACTTCAGCTACGCCCGCCTGCTCGCCTTCATCGCCGCCGTGGTGGGCATGGTCGCTGTCTATGTCTTCATGAAGAAGAGCTATGTCGGCACGGCGATCCGCGCCATCGCCCAGGACCGGCAGATCATGGCCTTGATGGGCGTGGACACGCGCCGCATCTATCTGATCACGTCGGCCCTCGGCGGCGCGCTGGCCGGTCTGGCGGCCTGCCTGCTGGTCCTGCTGTACGACGTGCACCCCTTCATCGGCCTGTCGATCGGGCCGATCACCTTCCTGATCTGCGTGCTGGGCGGCCTCGGCAACTTCATCGGCGGCTTCGTCGCCGCCTTCGTGTTCGCCGAGATCATCTCCTTGGGCGGGCTCTTCTCCGACCTGGAGTGGGGCTATGTGCTGGCCTTCGGCTTCTTCATCCTGATGATGTTCATCAGGCCGCGGGGCCTGCTGGCGAGGCGGACATGAGGTCCGGCAGCAGCCTCTATGGCGGCGGGCTTGCGCTGGCGGCGGTCCTCGTCGCCCTGCCGATCGTCGATCGCGATCCCTATCATCTGCACATCCTGGTGCTGATCCTGATCTGGTCCTTCGTCTATACGGGCTGGTCCATGATGGGGCGCTTCGGGCTGACGTCGCTCGGTCATGGCGGCTTCATGGGCGTCGGGGCCTATGTGACGGCGCTGTTGTGGAACCATCTCGGCGTTTCGCCCTGGCTCGGCATTCCCATCGCCCTGGTCTGCGCCGGAGCGCTGGCGCTGATCGTGGCCTATCCCTGCTTCCGCTTCCGTATCACCGGCCATTATTTCGCGCTGGTGACCCTGGCGCTGTCGGGGATCGTCCTGCAGGTCATCACCGCCTCGCGCGATTACACCGGCGGCTCGCTGGGCTACACGCCACAGGCCGCGACCGGCAGCAAGCTCGTCGCCCTGCAGTCGAGCGACAAGACGGTCTGGTATTTCGCGGCCCTGGCGGTCTGGGCGGCCGGTCTGCTGATCTGGTTCCTGGTCGACCGCAGCATGGCGCGGCATGCCCTGGAGGCGATCTCCGAGGACGAGGACGCTGCGGCGGCCGCCGGCGTCAACGTCACCGCGGAGAAGCTCAAGATCACGGTGCTGAGCGCGCTCATGACGGCGCTGGCCGGCGCCGTCTATTGCCAGTACCAGATGTTTATCTCGCCAGACACGGTGAGCGGCATCGCCGTGTCGCTGCAGATGGTGTTCGCCGCGGTGGTGGGCGGCCTCTACGTCGCGCTCGGCCCGACCGTCGGCGCCGTCATCACCATCCTGCTCGCGGAAGTGTTGCGGATCGGCTTCGGCACCAAGGCCGTCGGCTGGGACAACCTGATCTACGGCGCGCTTCTGGTGGCCTTCATCATCTTCCTGCCCAAGGGCATCCTCGGCAGCTGCCTCGACGGCTTGCGCGCCAGGCGTCAGCGTCGCTCGAGCGCGGCGATCGCGAGCGGCGCCGAGCGGCCGCGGAGCGTGAGCGTGGAGAGCGGCTCCGCCCTCAGATCCGACGGCAGGGCGACCTGATCGAGCAGCTCCGTCGAGACGAGCACCTCGCGGCCCAGGCTCTTGGCAGCCTCGAGCAGCCGCGCCGCGACGTTCAGCGTGTCGCCCACATAGGCGATCTCGCGCCGCACATCGCCGATTTCGCCGGCGACGATCTCGCCCCAATGCAGCGCGGCGCGGAACTGCGGCACGGCGCCGAACCGCGTCCTGTAGCGCTCGCTGTTGGCGGCGATCCGATCCTGGACAACGAAGGGACAGGCTACGCAGTCGCCGCCGGCGATGGCGTCCGCCCGGGACCAGGTCAGGATCGCTTCGTCGCCGACATACTTGTGGATCTCGGCGCTGCATTCGAGGGCGGCATCGGCGACATCGCGAAAGAAGGCATTGAGCAGTTCATGGAAACGGATCGGCCCCAGTCGCTCGGCCAGGCCGGTGGAATCCTTCATGTCGATCAGCAAGAAGGCGCGCTGCTCGCGCCGCGGCTGTACGTAGCGGCCGGTCAACAGGTTCTTGAGCGTGCCGAAGCCCAGCAGGCTGCCCATCTCGAACACGAGGTTGGCAAAGACCGACATCGCCACGGCGAACACGATGGAGACCCGAAAGGTCTCGTCGAAGACCTCGGGCCTATCGTCGAATAGCAGGCGGACGATCACCAGGCCGCCGATGATGATCAGGATGTAGAGGAGAATCCTGAAGCCGAAATAGACCAGCAGCGGCTGGCGCCTCAGGCGCCGAAGCGGACGAAGGCGCTGGCCCTTGACCTCGAAAAGCAGAAGTGGCGTCGCAATAACCAGGGAATTGATGACACCCAGGAGGGCGGCATGCGCTGTGGCGTCGCCGTTGGCGTAGCCGAAATAGGCGCTGATCGTCGCGCTGGCGAGGCTGATCCAGAGGATGATCCGCCACTCGCGGCGGCTGCGGCTGGATCTCATGCTCCAGGACGGCGCTCCAGGGCGCGTCGGAAAGTGTCATGGTCGACATTGCCGCCCGAGCAGACCACCGCGACCGCACGGCCCTTCACCGGCAGCTTGCCCGTGAGCGCCGCCGCCAGCGCCACTGCGCCGCCCGGCTCGACCACCAGCTTGAATTCGCGAAACGCGACCTCCATGGCATCCAGCACCTCGTCGTCCGTGACGACGAGACCCGGACCGAGCACCTGCCGCGCCAGCGGGAAGGTGACGTCGCCCGGCTCGGGGGCGAGCAGCGCGTCGCAGATCGAGCCCGAGAGCTTGTCGTTGCGTTGCTTGCGGCCGGTGGCCAGCGAACGCGCCATATCGTCGAACCCCGCCGGTTCGCCCGTGTGCACCGTGGTCGACGGACTGATGCCCTTGACGCCGAGCGCCACGCCGGTCGCGAGCCCGCCGCCGGAGCAGGGCGCAGCGACGGCGTCCAGCGTGACGCCCAGCGCCTTCGCCTGCTCGGCGAGCTCGAGGCCGACCGTGCCCTGGCCGGTCAGGATCCAGGGATGATCGTAGGGCGGCACCACCGCGGCACCCGTCTTCTGCGCGATGCCGAGCCCGATCTGTTCGCGGCTTTCCTTCACGCGATCGTAGAGCACGATCTCGGCGCCGCTCGCCTGCGTGTTGGCGACCTTGAGCGCCGGGGCGTCGGCCGGCATCACGATCGTCGCCCTGACACCCATCAGCCGTGCCGCCTCGGCCAGCCCCTGCGCATGGTTGCCGGACGACCAGCCGACGACGCCCTTCTTGCGGTCGGCCTCGCTCATGCAGGCAAGGAAGTTGTAGGCGCCCCTGATCTTGAACGAGCCGGTTCGCTGCAGGCACTCGGCCTTGACGAGCAGCCGCCCGCCCAGTTTCGCGTTGAGGCGTTCGTTCTCGAGAAGCGGTGTGCGGATAGTGATGCCCTGAAGGCGCCGCGCGGCGGCCTGCACGTCGGCGAAAGTCGGCAACGAAGACATCAGGCGACACCGAGGAGGGGAGGAAGGTACGAAAGATCCTTGATCTGGGTCACCACCGTGCCGGGCAGGCCGTCATCGGGCGCGCCTGCACGGTTCACCCAAACGGTGCGGAAGCCGAAGTGAGCGGCGCCGTGCGCGTCCCAGCAGTTCGACGACAGGAAGCAGACCTTGTCCGGCCGGACGCCGAGCCGCGCCTCGACCAGGCGATAGACGCGCGCATCCGGCTTGAAGATACCGACGGCATCGACGCTCAGCACGGCCTCGAACCGGTCGGCGAGGCCCGAGGCGCGCACCATCGGATCGAGCATCTCGGGATTGCCGTTGGAGAGAATCGCGAGCCGCTTGCCGGCCTGCCTCAGCCTGCCGAGCATGGCGGGCACCTCGGGAAAGGGATCGAGCGCCAGATAAGCGGACAGCAGCTTCTCGCGCACGGCCGCGGCGGGGATTGCCTGGGCCGCCAGGCAGTGATCCAGCGCCTCGCCGGTCACCTGCCAGAACTTGTCGTAAACTCCCATGCTGTTGCGCAGCCATGTGTACTGGATCTGCTTGTTGCGCCACATCTCGGTCAGCGCGTCGGCCTTGTCGCCGATGGCCGCGCGATGCCGGGCGACGGACGAATTGAAGTCGTAAAGCGTACCGTAGGCATCGAAAACGCAAAGCTCGATGCCGGTCAAATCCGTGCTCATGAATTGCTCCCGGCCGCCGATACCCGTAGGCTGTCCGGCATGTTCGTCGCCATCGTCCAAATCCCCATGACCAAGCGCCCGCGCGAGGCCGCGGTCGAGGCGGCTCGCAAGTCGGCGCCGACCTATACCGCGCTCGGCGCCAAGGGGCTGCTGAGAAAATACTACATCAACGGCGAGGCCGGTGGCGGCGGTGTCTATCTCTGGGAATCCGAAGCGGCCGCACGGGCCTGGTACACGCCGGACTGGGAAAGGCAGATGGAAGCCCGGTTCGGCGCGAAGCCTGTGGTGACCTATTACGACAGCCACGTCGTGGTCGACAACGAAGCGGGAAAGGTGCGGGTCGAAGGGGAGCCCTGATGATGCAACGTCGCCGGCTCGGACGAACGGATCTCGAGATTTCCCTGCTCGGTTTCGGCGCGGGGGCGGTCGGCGGCCTGATGACCAAGGGCGCGGCGCTCGATCAGGAGCGGGCCATCACCCGCGCAATCGAGCTCGGCATCAACTACATCGACACGGCGCCTCTCTACGGCAACGGCGAATCCGAGCGCAATCTCGGCCGCGTCCTCAAGGCGTTGAAGCCCGATATCGTGCTGGGCACCAAGGTCCGGCTGAAGGCCGCCGATCGCACCCGCATCGGCGAGTTCGTGGCCCGATCGATGGACGAGAGCCTGCAGCGCCTGGAGCGCGACCATGTCGATCTGTTCCAGCTTCACAATCCGCTGGTTGCCGCCGACGGCGACGATCGGCTGGCGATCGACCTCGCGTTGAACGAGGTGGTGCCGGCAATGCAGCGCCTGCAGAAGGCAGGCAAGACGCGCTTCATCGGTTTCAGCGGCGTGGGCGAGACGCCGGCCCTGCTGCGGGCGATCGAGTCGGGCGTCTTCGACACCATGCAGGTCGTCTACAATGTCCTGAACCCGAGTGCCGGCGGCCCCATGCCGAGCGGCGCGCCGGGCCAGGATTATGGACACCTGCTCGAGCGCACACGATCGATGGACATGGGCACGATCGTGATCCGCGCCCTGGCAGGCGGTGCGCTCGCCGGAACGATGGAGCGCCATCCGCTCGCCATGCAGGAGGTCGAGCCGATCGGCTCGGCGCCGAGCTTCGTTGCCGACGTTGCCCGCGCCAAGGCGCTCGAGCCTCTGGTCAAGCAGGGCGTCGCCAGCAGCCTGACGGAGCTCGCCCTGCGATTCGTCATCGCCAATCCCAACGTGACGACGATGCTGGTCGGCTATTCGACGCTCGACCAGCTCGAACAGGCCGCCGCCGCCGTGAACAAGGGCCCGCTGTCGGAAGAGACTCTCCTGCGGTTGAGGAAGTAGGCCAACGCTTCTCCGTTGTCATCCTGAGCGCAGCGAAGGATCTTGCGCTGGTTTCAACGGCAATCTGTGGAATTGGCGCGAGGTCCTTCGCTTCGCTCAGGACGACAGAAATGGCCGTCAATACTCGTCAAGGCTCACGACCGGCCCATCGCCGGCTGCAGCATCTTGAAGGGGCCGCTCAGCCGGTCGCGGTAGACGCCGACGCTTTCCATGATGCGCTCGACGTAGTTGCGGGTCTCGCGCAGCGGGATCATCTCGATCCAGTCGACCATGTCGATCTTGCCGCCGCGCGGATCGCCGATGGTTTGCAGCCAGCGGGCAACGCGGTTGGGGCCGGCGTTGTACGCGGCGAGCGCAAGCTCGTAGGAACCGCCGAAGCGCTGCAGCATCTCGGCGAGGTACTGGCTGCCCAGCGTGACGTTGTAGGACGGATCGGCGGTCAGCTTGGATTGCACGAACGGCAGGCCGAGGCGTCCGGCCACGTCGCGCGCCGTGCCGGGCATGAGCTGCATCAGGCCAAGGGCGCCCGAGGGTGAGACGGCGGCCGCGTTGAAGGCGCTCTCCTGCCGCGTCACCGCCAGCGCCAGTGCCCGTTCGATCGAGCCCGTGGCGCCGAGATCGACGACCGGAAAGGAGGTGTCGAACAGCGTGACCCCGCTCGCGGTGGCGCGACGCGCGATCGTGAGGGCGACGTCCGGCCGCTTGAGCTCGACCGCGAGGTTGGCGAGCAGCAGCGTCTCGCCGGGGCCTTTGACGGCTTGCGCCAGCTTCAGCAGGAACGGCCGGGTGCGCTCCGAGTAGCCCGATTGCCCGATATAGCGCGCGACCGTCACCAGCTCGCGGCCGGACAGCGCCTCCAGATCGGT
This sequence comes from Reyranella sp., assembly GCA_035279245.1. GTDB lineage: Bacteria > Pseudomonadota > Alphaproteobacteria > Reyranellales > Reyranellaceae > Reyranella. Next base: position 1,735 of record DATEID010000292.1, on the reverse strand, counting down.
CTGCGATGCCGTGGGGTCGGTCGGCAGGCGGGCCGCGCCGCCTGGCAATTTGCGCGCTGCGAGCTGGCCGTAGAACGTCTGGCCATAGTCCGCTGCACGCGCGTACCATTCGCGTGCTTCCTTCACGCGGCCCGAAGCCTCATATGACCGGCCGAGCCAATAGGCGGCTCGGCTTCTGGAGACGGCGGTCGACACGCCGTCGTAGAGCGTCTGGAAATGCTTCAGGCCTTCGGCCGGCTTCTTGAGATGACGCAGCGCGATCCAGCCGGCGAGGAATTCCGCCTCGGCGAAAGCCACGCCCTTGAGCTGGCCGTGCCGGCTGACAATCGCGTAGGCATCCGCGGCGTGGCCGGCGGCCAGCAGATCGCGCGCGACCTGCTGGCGCTCGTTCCACCAAGCGTCGCTCTGGTCCGATGCGGATTGCGACAGCAGCGCGCGGGCCTGGTCGAGCTTGCCGGTCCGGCGCAGCCATGCCACCTGCTCGAGTCGGATCGTCGGCTCGGCGAGTTTCGCCGCCGGCAGGCCGCGCAGGATGGTGACGGCATCGGCGGCGCGCGTCGCCATCGCCAGCCGGGCCTCGGCGACGGGCTGGTAGGCCGGCGGCAACTTCGACAGGAGATCGCGCGCGATCTGCGGCCGGCCCTCACGCAGGATCCGGTCGAACCTGGCAACTTGGTCCTCGTCCGACAGATACTGGCCGTACCGGTTCAGGAAGTCGGTTTCGTCGGAAGGCTTGAAGGTCGCCTCGCGCCAGCTCTCGCTCGCCAGCCGCGGCACGTCCTTCGGGCTGACGGCGCTCGCCGCCTCCAGCCGATGCATGATGCCGGCGCTGGTGAGGGGCGGGAAGGCGGTGAAATAGCGCCAAACATCGTCGGACGGCGTGTCCGCCGTGATGCGATCCTCGGCCCGGCGGCGCAACACCTCCGGCTCGGGCCAATCGGGATGCTCGCGCAGGAAGCGCCAGGTGGAGGCGAAGTCGGCGTCCGCCTTGGGCGCGACCCGCAGCACCGACCAGTCGACAATCTCGGTCAGGAGCGCGTTTCCAAAGTTGGCCACGGCAGGCCGCGCATCGCCATAGCGTTCCTCGTCGATCGCCTTGAAGGCGGCCGCCAGCGCCGCTGCCTCGGCTTGGGTGAGCGGCTTGCCCGGCACGATCGCCTGCGCCATCGCGCTGGACCCGGCCGGCGGCATGATGCCGGCGTTGTCTGTGGCGATGGGGATTTCCGCCGTCTTGGACGGCGAGACGCGGGCCGGCCTGGCCGTGCCGCTGCCAGCCGAGGGAACGCGATGGACGCCGGTATCGGCCGTGCCGGCGGCGGCGGGATTTCCGCTCTCGCCACGCAAGATGGTGACGCCGGTATGCTGGGCGTAGACCGAACCGGCGGCGAGACCGACCAGAACCAGAAGAACGGAAGATCGCGGGAGTTTCACGCTAGGAATCGTAGGCAGGTCCTTGCGGCATCACAATGGCAAGTTGCTCACCTTGCCGCAGCCGGCAGCCGGGCATAGACTGCACGCTTCCCTGAAATTCGGAGGAAAGCCATGTTCGCCGGATCGCTCGTCGCGTTGATCACCCCGTTCAAGAACGGGTCGGTCGACGAAAAGGGATTCGAGAAGTTCGTGGCCTGGCAGATCGAGGAGGGCACCGACGGGCTCGTGCCGTGCGGCACGACGGGCGAGTCGCCGACCCTTTCCTACGACGAGCACAAGCGCGTCATCGATATCTGCATCCAGA
>DATEID010000291.1:0-8408 GCA_035279245.1 Reyranella sp. | reverse complement strand
CCGCCCCACAGGACATTGTCGATCAGGACGAGACCGCCGCGCCGCACCAGCTCGAGGCAGCGTTCGTAGTAGGCGTCGTACTCCTCCTTGTCGGCGTCGATGAAGGCGAGATCGAGCTGGCCGGCGAATCCTTGCGCCAGCAGCCGGTCCAGCGTGCCGAGGGCGGGACCGATCGTGAGCTCGATACGCCGGTCGAGGCCGGCCTCCTTCCAATAGCGTCGAGCAACGGCGGTCCACTGCTCGCTGATGTCGCAGCACCACAGCTTGCCGTCCTCGGGCAGCGCCTCGGCGATGCAGAGCGACGAATAGCCGGTGAAGGTACCGACCTCCACCGCACGGCGTGCGCCGATTGCACGCGCCAGGAGGCCGATCTGCTGGCCCTGGTGAGCGGAAATCTGCATGCCCGCGCGCGGTGTCTTCGCGGTTTCCTCGCGCAGACGGCGCTTCAGCAGATCCTCGCGTAGCCAGTTGCGGTCCACATAGTCGGCGAGCGTTCCGGCGATATTTGCCCAGTTCTTCATCGTCTCTCCTGTTGGCGCGGCAAGCCGCTGTCGCTACGGTCGCGCTCCAACGGTGAGGAGCGTAATGTCGGATATCGAGATCGCGCGGCGCGCAATCAAGAAGCCCATTCCAGAAGTCGCCCAGCGGCTGGATATCCCGGAAGAAGCCCTCGAGCTCTACGGCCGGCACAAGGCGAAACTCGATGCGGCGTTCCTGAAGTCGCTGGCGGACCGCAAGCCCGGCAAGCTGATCCTGGTGACGGCCATCAACCCGACCAGGGCGGGAGAGGGCAAGACGACGACGACGATCGGCCTGGGCGATGCGCTGAACCTGCTGGGCAAGAAGACGGCGATCGTGCTGCGCGAGCCGAGTCTCGGTCCGTGCTTCGGCCAGAAGGGCGGTGCGACCGGCGGGGGCCGGGCGCAGATCGTGCCCATGGACGACATCAACCTGCATTTCACCGGCGATTTCCACGCTGTGACGACAGCGCACAACCTGCTGTCGGCGATGCTCGACAACCATCTCTATTGGGGCAATGAACTCGGCATCGACAGTCGCCGCGTGTCCTGGCCGCGCGTGCTCGACATGAACGACCGGGCCCTGCGCAGCATGGTGGTCAGCCTGGGCGGCGTCGCCAACGGCTTTCCCCGCCAGACACGATTCGACATCACCACCGCCTCGGAAGTGATGGCCATCCTTTGCCTCGCCAGCGATCTCGACGATCTCGAAAAGCGGCTGGCGCGCATCGTCGTTGCCGAAACCGGCAGCGGCAAGGCGATAACAGCCGGCGAACTCCGGGCAGCGTCCGCCATGGCGGCGCTGCTCAAGGATGCGGTGAAGCCCAATCTCGTGCAAACACTCGAGAACAATCCGGTGCTGGTCCATGGCGGCCCGTTCGCCAATATCGCTCACGGCTGCAATTCGGTCGTCGCCACGCGCGCAGGACTTGCGCTCGGCGACTACGTCGTGACCGAAGCGGGATTCGGCGCCGATCTCGGGGCGGAGAAGTTCCTCGACATCAAGTGCCGGCAGGCCGGACTCCGTCCCGAGCTGGCGGTTGTCGTCGCCACGGTGCGGGCGCTCAAGCTTCACGGCGGCGCGGAAGAGAAGAACCTCGACAAGGCGGATGTCGGCGCCGTGGTTAACGGGCTCCCCAACCTGCTGCGCCACGTGGAGAATCTCAAAAAGTTCGGCCTCCCGGTGCTGATCGCGATAAACCGATTCCCGAGCGACACCCCGGCCGAACTCGAAGTGGTCGAGGGCAAGTGTCGAGAGGCGGGAGCCGAGGCGCATCTCTGCGAGCATTGGAGCAGGGGAGGCGAAGGCGCCGTCGCGCTGGCCAAGGCGGTCGTGAAGGCGGCCGATGGCGGCGAAGGCCGCTACCGACCGCTCTATGCCGACGATCTTCCTCTCGCGGCCAAGATCGAGACGATCGCGCGCGAGATCTATCGCGCCGGCGAGGTCGTCATTGCGCCTGCGGCGAAGCGTCGGCTCGCCGCGTTCGAGGCGGCCGGCCATGGGCGGCTGCCGGTCTGCATCGCCAAGACGCAGTATAGCTTTTCGGCCGATCCGTCGCTGCGCGGCGCACCGACGGGCCATACCTTGCCGATCCGCGAGGTGCGGCTTTCGGCCGGTGCGGGCTTCGTCGTCGCGATGGCGGGGGAGATCCTCAGCATGCCGGGGCTGCCGCGCGCACCTGCCGCCCAGCATATCGGTCTCACGGCCGACGGCGACGTCGACGGCCTTTCCTAGCAGGACGGGCGCGCGCAATTACCTTCGATGTCATCGCCGACGGCCGAGCATCGCAGCATCTTACGGGCAAGGACTGTCAGGAGCGCGCCATGATCGACATCGAAGACTTTGCCGAACGCTATGTCCGCATCTGGAACGAGCCGGACATCGAGGCCCGCCGGCAGACCGTCCGCGCCCTTTGGCACGACAACGCTCGCCATCTCGCGCGCACGATCGAAGCGGTTGGTCACGCCGGCATCGAGACGCGCGTGGCCAATGCTTACGAGAAATGGGTCAGGGAGAAGGGTAATGTCTTCCGCCTGCGCGACGGCGTGGACGGGCATCATGGCACAATCAAGCTTCGCTGGGAGATGCTGCCTGCCAGGGGCGGCGACGTGATCTCAGTCGGCTTCGATTTCCTGGTGCTGGGCGAGGACGGCCGCATCCGCACCGGCTACCAGTTCATTGAAGCCTGACGGCATACTTCTTCAGATCCTCCAGGGAGACGACATGCAGCGTGAGCGCATGGGTCGCTTCCAATACCACCTGCGGGGCGTGGCCGGCGTCGAGCGCTTCTTTCCACCGAGCGGCGCAGAGGCACCATCGGTCACCCGGCTTTAGCCCGGCGAAACCGTATTCGGGCATCGGCGTGCTGAGATCGTTGCCCTGCGCCTTGGAAAAAGCGAGGAACGCCGCCGTCATAACCGCGCAAACCGAGTGCAGGCCGATATCCTCCCGGCCGGTATTGCAGCAGCCGTCACGGTAAAAGCCAGTCAGCGGGGCGGCCGAGCAGGGCAGTAGCGGGCCGCCAAGAACGTTGAGGGAAGGAGCGCGGCCGCGGCCGCCATCTTCGGGCGTCTGATCGAACATGGCGTCAGTCTAGCATCCGGAAATTGCCCTTTCGACCCGGCCCCGCCGCTGATAAAAGCGCTGCGCCGTCAAGTGCTTGTGGCGCGGGGCGTAGCGCAGTCTGGTAGCGCGTCTGCCTTGGGCGCAGAAGGTCGTCGGTTCGAATCCGGCCGCCCCGACCACACGCTATCGCGATGAACGGCAAGGAGACGGAGGTTCATGAAGGTTCGCATCCTGAAGCCGGCCAAGAGCGCCATGCAGTCCGGGCAGGCCAACAGCAAGGAATGGGTACTGGAGAGCGAGCCGTCGCCGAAGGAGGTCGATCCCCTGATGGGTTGGACAAGCTCGCGCGACACCATGCAGCAGGTCCAGATCTGGTTTCCGACCCTCGAAGAGGCCAAGGCACATGCCGAGCGCAACGGATGGCAGTACACGATCGAGGTGCCCAGTATCCGCGCCGTCCGTCCGAAGGCCTATGCCGACAACTTCGCCTACAACAGGATCGGGCGCTGGACGCATTGATGGCCTCGGTCTGCGGTTTCGCGGCCATCAGGTGAGCATTTCGTTCCCGTGGTATTCTTCGGGTACGACCCCGTAGCTCAACAGGATAGAGCACCTGCCTTCTAAGCAGGATGTTGCGTGTTCGAGTCACGCCGGGGTCGCCATTCCACCCGCGGGACAAGGAAGGAATCGATGTCGCTGCGCGCCGCCAGGCTTCGCAACCTCCTTCTGTTGCTGGCGATTTTCGCAACCCTTGTCGCCGCCGGGAGCTGGGACAATCGCCGCAACATGCAACGCGTTCTCGATGAGGGCTATCCGGTCCTGCTCGAGATAACGGGTGCGCAGCATCAGCGCCTCGCGCCGTTTGCCCTCGACGGCTGGCGGCCGCGCTTTGTCGAGCAGGACCTGTCTGTCGACGTCAAATGGCAGGGGCGCGACGGCAAGCAGCATGTGTTCCACAAGGTTCCGGTCACCGACGCCTTCGCCAGCACCATCGTCGAAGGCGATCAGGTCAGGCTGGCGATCCTGCCAGGCAAGGTGTTGGACGATCCGCACGCCGTGCCGGTGATCAACGCCGACGCCATCGCGCGCCTGGCCTCGCTCCAGGAGTGGATCGGCACTTCGACGCTCGCGGCTGTCGCTGCCTGGCTCGGTTTCGGTATCGCCAGCCTTTGGTTGGCGCGAACGACCCTGACTGCCGGGGCGAACCGGCGAGCGACCGCCTTTCCCTTGAGGCGAACGCTGTTCGGCTTCGTGGCGCTCCTCCTGGGTGTCGCCTTGACCTTCCGGGCATGGTCGGTGGAGGAGGCGGCGTCCGGAATGGCGGGTGCCATCGAGACGACCGCGGAGATCGTATCGGCGAGGGTCGTGCCCGGCGCAAGCGGCCAGGAGAACCATGTCCTGCTGCTTTCCTGGACCGATGCGAAGGGACGCGTCCGCCACGCCGGCCCGATCCGGGTCAGCGACGACTTCTGGAACAAGATCTCCCGCAACGGCGAGCTCGTGGTGCACCAGACACCCATCCGTTATTCGGACGAGGCCACGCAGGCCCGTCCGGTCCTGGTCGACGACCCACCGGTGCGATCGTGGAAAGTCGAGCTCGCCTTGGGCTTTGGTATCGTCCTGATGGTGCTCGGAGCGGCATGCTTGTTTTCTGCCGCCCGCGTTGTCCGCCGGGCGACGCCGAACCCGACTCACTAAAAATGCAAGGCTGACCTCAAGAAAGTAAATGCGAAGCATTCGCATCTTCGATATTTAGATGCTAATGATTTGCAGTTGCCGGAGCGGACGGATTACGACCGGCCATCACTTGGGGGAATTCTGGTGAGACGTCATCTTCCGGTCAAAACGGCCTTGGTCGGCCTGCTCGTAACGCCCGTAGCCCTTTCCCATGATGCTGCAGCGCAGCAGTCGCAGGCTCCGGCCGAGTCGCCACCGCCCCCGGCAACTGAAGCCAAACCTGCCTCGCCGGCAAATTCGCCCGTGACGATGCAGACCACGACGGTGACCGGGTCGCGACCCAGCGACGATTTCGCCCCTCCGCCATCGTCGCTCGGGCGCGTGGGCGGCGATATCCACGACATTCCGCAGTCGATCACCGTGATCAACAAGGCCCTGATGCAGTCGACTGGGGCCACCTCGTTCGCAGCGGCAGTGAGCAAGGTGCCGGGTGTCACGATCGGCGCGGCCGAAGGCGGCCAGATCGGCAACAACATCACGTTGAACGGATTCACCGCGCGCACCGACCTTTACATCGACGGCATGCGCGATCCCGCCCAGTACTATCGCGATGTCTTTGCCCTCGACCGGATCGAGGTCCTGATGGGGCCGTCCTCAATGCTGTTCGGCCGCGGATCGACGGGCGGGGTCATCAATCAAGTGCTGAAGAAGCCGTCCCTTGCGAAGAGCACGGAGGTGAGCGGTGCCATCACGACCAATGGCTTGGTGCGCGGCACGGCCGATGTGAATCTGCCTACCGGCGAAAGCTCGGCGCTTCGCGTGCCCATGATGTTCCAGGTCGGCAAAGCGTCGACGCGAGATCAGACCGAGGTACTCGATTTCGGCTTCGCGCCTTCCTACAAGTTCGGCATCGGCACGCCGACCGAAGTGACGTTGTATGCGCTCTTGCAGCGCAATCACGATCATGCCGACTACGGCCTGCCGCCGCTGAATGGCCTGCCGGCGAATGTGAACCTCAACAACGCCTACGGCTTCTCGAGCGACTACACCGACCAGAGCATCGCCATGGTGGGCGCGACGATCGAGCACAAGTTCGACAAGAACGTGAAGATCCGCAATCAGACGCAGTTCAACTACGTGGCCACAAACGTCGTCGAAACGGCGCCGCAGTCGATCGGAACGGTGAATGCGGCGGGTGTCTTCACGCCTGTCACGTCGTACTGGGGCGCGGCTCAGAACCTCATGGTTCGTCAGCAGAGCCATGACCGCAACATCGTCGACATCTCGCTCAACAACCAGACCGAGCTTCAGGCCAAGGTCGAGACCGGACCTTTGAAGCATGATTTCCTGGCCGGCATCGACCTGGGCTACGAGAGCCTCTCGACCCAGAACTATTTCCGCAACGGCACCTGCAACGGCACGCCGCTGGCGTCGAGCAGCTCCACGAGCGGCTACACCGCCTGCACGTCGCTGCTGTATCCGTCGGGTGGCATCTCGCCCCCGAACGCCCCGGAACAGCTCGGCAATCTCGCGACATCACAGGCCAGGGCCTTTGGCGTCTATGCCAACGACACGCTCGAGATCATTCCCCAGCTCAAGCTGGTCGGCGGCGTTCGCTACGACGTCTACTGGGCGCAGATCGGCAACTCGATCAATTCCTCGAACACGGCCGGCAACACGTCCGTGCCCTACACGGAGCAGACCAATACCTTCACCAGCGTGCGCACCGGCGTCATCTTTCAGCCGTGGCCGGAGCAGACCTACTATTTCTCCTACAGCACATCGTTCAATCCGTCGCTCGAGCAGCTCACCAACACGACGGGAGCCCAGGTTCTGCCGCCGGAGACCAACGAGGCGTTCGAGGCCGGCGTCAAATACGACTTCTTCGACGACAACATGTCGCTGACCGGCGCCGTCTTCCAGATCACCAAGCAGAACGCGCGCGTGTCGAACGGGGACGGCACGTTCTCCGCGGTCGGCACCACAAGGGTGAAGGGCGTGCGCGCCGGCGTTGCCGGCCGGATCACCAAGGAATGGCAGGTATACGGCGGTTACACCTATCTCGATGCGCGCGTCGTCAATGGCGGTTCGCTGACGGGCACGGTGCCGCCCAACACGCCGCGCGATGCGGCTACCCTGTGGACGACCTACACGTTCAAGGACAAATACGAAATCGGCGGTGGCCCCACCTATCTCGGCGCGCGCTACGTCAATACCCAGAACACCACCTACGTTCCGGAGTTTGTCCGGTTCGACGCCACGGCGGCCTACAAGGCCGAGAACTACGACCTGCGCCTGAATGTCTTCAACCTCCTGAACGTGAAATACTACGACCAGCTCATTCCGTCCGACGGCGGCCGCGCCGTACCGGGTTCCGGCATCACGGCGATGCTGACACTCACCTATCGCATGTAGGGCGTGGCGATGCTGATCTGCATCTCCAATGTTCTCGACGCGGCGCAGCTCGTTAGTCTGCGCGAGCGGCTCGACCGCGCCGCAGAGGCATGGGTGGATGGGCGCGCAACAGCCGGCTATCAGGGAGCGCCGGTGAAGTTCAACCAGCAGATCGAGGAGCGCTCGGAAGTGGCGCTCGCCTGCCAGCGCATCGTCGTCTCGGCGATCGAGCGCAATCCTCTCTTCATCAGCGCCGTACTGCCGAACATGGTCTATCCGCCGATGTTCAACCGCTATGGCGAGGGCATGAAATTCGGCCCGCATGTCGACGGCAGCGTTCGCATCAACCCGTACGACGGTCGCAAGATCAGGACGGACGTCTCGGCGACGCTCTTCCTCACCGATCCTGCCGACTACGATGGTGGCGAGTTGCAGATCGAGGACACCTATGGCCGCCACAGCATCAAGCTGTCGGCAGGCGGTATGGTCGTCTATCCCGCCACCAGCCTCCACCAGGTGGCGCCCATCACCCGAGGTGTGCGGACATCGTGCTTCTTCTGGGTGCAAAGCCTGATCCGCGACGATGGGCAGCGGGCGATGCTTTACGAGATGGACGGCGCCATCCAGCGTCTCCACCAGACGAACGCGGACGAGACCGCGCGTCGCTCCCTGATCGGCTGCTATCACAACCTCGTGCGTGAATGGAGCGAGACCTGATGACCGATGCCGCCGTCACCGGAGCCGCCCGGCCGCGGGTCAACCGTCGGCTGGCGTTCGTGCGCTGGGTGCGCCGTACGCATGGCTGGTTCGGTCTGTGGGGGGCCTTGCTCGGGCTTGTCTTTGGCACGAGTGGCGTGTGGCTCAATCATCGGGCGGTGCTGAAGCTCGAGCTTCCGGCGCAAAAGACGATGAACGCCCAGCTTTCCCTGCCCGCCGCGCGCCCTCGGACGCCCGACGACATGGCGGCATGGCTTCGGGCCGCGCTCAAGCTCGGCGGCGTTGCGAGCAATATCCGGGTCGAGCGTGCACGCCCGGTGCCATGGGGCGACGAGGCCGCCAGAAACGAGGGCGGTGAGCGCCCACTGATGCAACCCGAACACTGGACCTTCAATTTCGGCGGACCGGATCGCATCGTCCGCGTCGAATACTGGCTGGGCAACGGATCGGTGAGCGTTCGGACGATCGAGAACGGCTTCTTCGCCACCCTCACGAACCTCCACAAGGGGGTCGGCATGCCGGTCCCCTGGATTCTG
>DATEID010000290.1:0-6060 GCA_035279245.1 Reyranella sp. | reverse complement strand
CTGCGTCGCCGACAGGAAGGCGATCGCGACGGCGGCGAATGCCGTGAACCACGGACTGCTGACGGGATTGCTCCACCCCAGCAGCAGGGTCGCGAGCAGGAGGCCGACCTGGGTGGCAAGCATCCAGCTTCGTCGCCGACCCAGCCAACGATCGAGCAGCGGCAGCGGCATCTGGTCGACGAGCGGCGCCCAGGCGAACTTGAAGGCATAGGGCGTGCCGACCAGCGCGAAGATGCCGATGGTCGTGAGGTTCACGCCGACCTGGCTCATCCAGTACGACAGCACCGCCCCTGACAGCAGGAACGGCATGCCGCTCGAGAAGCCCATCAGCAGGATGATGAGCTGCCTGCGGTCGCGATAGACCTCGGCCGCCTTGAGCCAGCGTCTCCAGGTCGACCGCATCGGGACGGAAAGGCTCAAACGAGTTCCCGTAGCGGCTTCTCCGGCCGCGCGCCGACATGGGAAATGATCTCGGCCGCGGCAATGCCGCCCAGCCGCGCGCATTCGGCGAGCGGCTTGCCGTGTGTGAAGCCGTGCAGGAAGCCCGCCGCGTATAGGTCGCCGGCGCCCGTGGTGTCGACCACCCTGGCGACCGGCGCCGCGGGCACGGCGTGCGTCTCGCCGCCCTTGATCACGACCGAGCCCTTCTCGCTGCGCGTCAGGGCGGCGATCCTGGCCTCCTTGCGCGTGGCCTCGACTGCAGCCTCGAAGCTTTCGACCTGATAAAGCGATTTGATCTCGCTCTCGTTGCCGAACAGGATGTCGACCTTGTCGCGGATCAGCGCCCGGAACTCTTCGCGATAGCGATCGACGCAAAAGGAATCGGACAGCGTGATCGACACCAGCCGGCCGGCGGCATGGGCGGCGTCGAACGCCTTCTGCACCGCCTTCTTCGCTTCAGGCGCATCCCAGAGATAGCCTTCGACATAGGTCACCTGCGCGCTGGCCGCGAGCTTGGGATCGATATCGGCCGGGCCGAGGCCGGTACAGGCGCCGAGATAGGTGTTCATGGTGCGCTGCGCATCCGGCGTCACGAGGATCAGGCAGCGTGCCGTGGCGGGTCCCGATGTCGCCATCGGCGTATCGAAGGCGACTCCGGTTGCCCGAAGGTCGTGGGCGAACACCGCGCCGAGCTGGTCGTTGCGCACCTTGCCGATATAGGCGCCCTTACCGCCGAAAGAGGCGACGCCGGCCATGGTGTTGCCGCACGAACCGCCGGACACCTCGATGCCCGGCCCCATGGCGGCATAGAGCGCCTCGGCACGCGCTTCGTCGGTCAACGTCATGCCGCCCTTGTTGAGCGCGTGCTTCACGAGAAAGGCATCGTCGGCCTGGCTCAGGACATCGACGATGGCGTTACCGATTCCCAGCACGTCGAAGGCAGCGGATGTCATGAAGTCTCCCAAGAAGGAAGGGGGTTACTACAACGTCAGCAGGTGCATGCCGGACCTGGTCTCTTCCAGCAAGGTCACGATGCCGGCGACGGTGAACGGGACGTCGGTGCGCAAGGCGGCCTGCTCGATGCCGAGCGCGCGCAAGCCCATCTCGCATACGATGAAGCGTCCGCCAAGCTCGATGCAGGCCTGCAGCAGCGTCTCGAAGTCGCCGACGCCGCGCTCGCGCATCAGGGCGTCGCGGCCCCAATCCGTCAGGCTGGGGGGTGGCCCGGTGAGGGCGCGCAGCGCGTTCATGGTGAAGAAAAGCACGGCGGGCTTGTTGACGGCGAGCGCCGCGCTCGCCAGCGCCAGCGCGTAGTGCACGCTCTCGTAGTCGCCCGAGCGCACGATCAAAGACAGGCCGCCTTCCGGACTCTTCATCGTGTCCCGCAGGTCGGGCAATCGGGGCGCTTGGCGATGGTCATCTCGTCGAACGAGGCGTCGAGCGCATCGTAGGTCACGAGCCGGCCCGACAGCGAGCGGCCGATGCCCAGGATTTCTTTCACCACCTCGGTCGCCTGCAGGGCGCCGAGCGTTCCCGCCAACGCGCCAAGCACGCCGGCCTGCGCGCAGCTCGGTACGGACTCCTCCGAGGGTGCCGCCGGAAAGATGCAGCGCAGGCAGGGATGGTTCTCTCCCTGCCAGGCCTTGTAGGTCGAGATCTGGCCGTCGAACCGAAGGATGGCCGCCGAAACGAGGGTCTTCCGGAGGCGGTAGCAGGTGTCGTTCAGGAGATAGCGCGTGGCGAAGTTGTCGCTGCCGTCGGCCACCACATCGTAGTCCCCGATGATGCGCTCGACATTGGCGGCGGTCAGCCGCTCCTTGTGCGTGCGGACCGCGACCTCGGGATTGATGTCGCTCAGTGCCCGGCGTGCGCTCTCGGTCTTGGCGACACCGATATCGGCCGTGCGGTGGATGATCTGGCGCTGCAGGTTGGAGAGGTCGACGGTGTCGTCGTCGATGACGCCCAGCGTGCCGATTCCCGCGGCGGCAAGATATTGCAGGGCGGGCGCGCCAAGCCCGCCGGCGCCGATCACCAGGACCTTGGCCGCGATCAGGCGCGATTGCCCCATGCCGCCAACCTCCGGCAGCACGATATGGCGCGCGTACCGCCTGATCTGCGCCTCGGTCATATCGGGTAGCACCGTCATGGTCCGCTTATAGCATGGTGCAAGGGGCCTATTGGCTGCTACAGCGGCGCCCCCGATGACGACCCTTTCCGATTCCTCCACCGCTTCCGAGCGCCGGCCGACCCTGACGCCGGTGCTGCTGGCGGTGCTTGCCCTCCTGTCGGCCTTCACGCCGCTCTCGATCGACATGTATCTGCCGGCCCTGCCGGTGATCGAAAGCGAGCTGAAAGCGAGCGTGGGCGATATCCAGCTCACCCTGTCCGCCTTCATGATCGCCTTCGGTGTCGGCCAGATCTTCTATGGCCCGGCCGGCGACCGGTTCGGCCGGCGGCCGGTGATCCTGGGTGGCATCGCGGTCTATGTGCTGGCGAGCATCGGCTGCGCCTTTGCGGCGGCCGCCGACCAGCTCGTGCTGCTGCGCCTGCTGCAAGGCTTGTCGGCCTGCGGCGGCGTGGTGCTGGCCCGCACCATGGTGCGCGACCTCGCCGAACGCGACCAGGCGGCCCGCGCCATGTCGCTGATGATGGCCTGCACGTCGATCGCGCCCATGCTGGCGCCGCTGCTGGGCGGACAGATCCTGTGGTTCCTGGGCTGGCGCGCCATCTTCTTCATCCTGGCGGGCATCGGCCTGTTCGCGTGGACGGCGGCCTTCATCCGACTGCCCGAGACCCTGCGACCGGAATACCGCCAGCCGCTGGTCGTCTCGGCGATCCTCAAGCGCTTCGGCGAGCTGCTGCGTCACAGGGCCTTCATGGGTTACGCCCTCACGAGCTCGCTCCAGTTCGCGGCGCTCTTCTCGTTCCTCTCCGGCTCGCCGTTCGTGTTCATCCAGCATTACGGCATCCCGCCGCGCCTTTTCGGCCTGCTGTTCGGCGGCATGGTCGTGTTCATGACGGTGGGCAGCCTGCTGAACGCCAAATTCGCGCCGGTGTTCGGCGCCGGCAGGATCCTGCGCTATGCGGTGATCGTGCCCGCCATCGTGGGGCCCGCCGCGCTCGTCCTCGGCCTGATCGAGGCACGGTCCGGCGCGATCGGCATATGGCCGTTCTTCCTCTGCTTCGCGCCGCAGATCGCCACCATCAGCCTGATCGGGCCCAACGGCACGGCGATGGCGTTGCAGCGCTATCCGCACATGGCCGGCACGGCCTCATCGCTGATGGGCATCATGCAATTCGGCCTCGGCGCGATCTTCGGGGCGGTCGTCGGGCAGACCTTCGACGGCACCATCGCCCCCATGACCACGGCCATGGGCCTCGCCGGCTTCTCCTGTCTCATCGCGCACCGTTGGCTGGTGGGACGCGATTAGCACAGGCAAGAAGATGCGCCACCGGAGTGGCGCGCTCCGATGAGCGCTCAGGGGAGCGCGCAACTCCAGTTGCGCTCGGATCAGCGCTTCAGATCGATCACCAGCATGTCGCCGCGCTCGTTGCCGGCTGACAGATGCAGGCCATCGGGTGACCAGGCGAGGCAGGTGATGGCGGAGCCGTCGGCCATCTTCAAAACTACCGAGCGCCTGGTCTTGATGTCGCCGAGTTGGAGCTCGCCCGAGTCGTAGCCGCCGGCCACGAACTCGGCGGCCGGATGGGCTGCCACGACGGTGATCAGGCCGGCGCCTTCCTCGCCGAACTGCAGCGGCGGCTTGCCTTCCGGTCCCTTGCCGGCGAACGGCCAGGCGGTGAAGACCGGCTGCGAGGAGGTATAGAGCCAGCGGGCATCGGCCGACCAGGCGAGCGACTTCACCTTGGCGGGATAGCCCTGCATGCGCATGTCGGTCGACTGGGCGATGCGCCAGACATGGATGTCGTTCTCCTGCGTGCCCGTGGCGATGAACTTGCCATCGGTGCTCCATTTCAGCGCGACATGGCTGCCGGCCCAGGCGAAGCGGCGCGGCGGCAGGGTGGCATTGCCGATGCTCCAGACCGTGACGCCGCCATAATGGGCGCAGGCGATGCGGCTGCCGTCCTTGCTGAAGTCGAGGTCGGCCACGGTGCTCTGGTGCGGGCCGAACTCGCTGAGCTCACCACCCTTCGCCACCAATGCCATCTTGCCCGCAACGGCAGCGACGGCTCCTGTCGGCTTGTGGATCGCGATATGCTCGATCCACTTGCCTTTCCGGTTGGCGAGCTCGCTCACCGCGCCGTCGCGGCCGAGCCGCAGCAGCCGGCCATCGTCGCCGCCGCTCACGAAGCCGTCGCCCGCCGGATCGGTCGCGAGCGCCAGCACGGCACCCTGATGCACCGGTTCGCCGGCGGACGTCTCCGGCGTCGCCGCATCGGCCGGCAGGAAGCGCACCCGTCCGTCACCCAACGCAAACGCGGCGATGGCGCCGTCGCGGCTGAAAGCGCAGGCCGACACGGGTGCGTCGGTCGCGACCGTACGCGATGGCGGCAGCGACGTGCGCCACGCTGGATCGGCGAGGTCGAGCTTCACGATGCCGTCGAGCCTATTTAAGGCAGTCCTGGAAGCCGCGCTTCAGGTTCTCGCCGTCGAGGTTGCGGCCGATGAAGACGAGCTTGCTCGACCGGGCCTCGCCATCCTTCCAAGGCTGGCCCCAGTCGGCGTCCATCATCATGTGCACGCCCTGATAGACATAGCGCTTGGGCGCGCCGTCGATCGCGAGAATGCCCTTGCTGCGGAAGATGTCGGGTCCTTTGATCTGCAGCAGGGCGCCCATCCACTTCTGGAACTTGTCGGGATCGACAGGCCTGTCGGCGGTGAGGCTGAGGCTCTTCACTTCCTCCTCGTGATCGTGGTCGTGGCCGTGCTCGAGGAAATCGGGCTCGAACTCCAGGATGCGTTTGAGGTCGAACGCGCCTTTGTCGAGGATGGCCTCGAGCTCGACCTTGCTCTTCTCGGTCCTGTGAATGCGCGCATAGGGATTGATCGCCTTGATCTTGCCCTCGACCTTCTTGAGCTCGTCGGCACTTACGAGGTCGGTCTTGTTGAGCAGGATCACGTCGGCGAAGGCGACCTGCTCCTCGGCCTCGTTGCCCTGTCCGAGCTGGGCGAGGAAGTGCTTGGCGTCGACCACGGTGACGATGGCGTCGAGCCGGGTCCTGGCCTTGACGTCGTCGTCTGTGAAGAAAGTCTGCGCCACCGGGCCGGGATCGGCGAGGCCGGTCGTCTCGACCAGGATGCCGTCGAACTTGTCCTTGCGCTTCATCAGCCCTTCGATGATGCGGATCAGATCGCCGCGCACGGTGCAGCAGATGCAGCCGTTGTTCATCTCGAACACTTCCTCGTCGGCATCCACCACGAGGTCGTTGTCGACGCCGAGCTCGCCGAACTCGTTCACGATCACGGCGTACTTCTTGCCGTGCTGCTCGCTCAGGATGCGATTCAAAAGCGTGGTCTTGCCGGCGCCGAGATAGCCGGTCAGGACCGTCACGGGCACTTGCGCTTGGGCCATGGGAATCCTCGAAAATTCGCTCCTGAGATAGGGTGCCACGCGCCGGGAGTCCAGTCTCGCCCGTCGTCGCAGATGGTGTCATCCC
>DATEID010000289.1:0-6010 GCA_035279245.1 Reyranella sp. | reverse complement strand
CGAGCGAAGCGAGGCGCAGCGGAGGGACCTTTTTTCAGCGATGGCAGAAAAGAGGTCCCTCGACTTCGCTTCGCTCCGCTCGGGATGACGGAAGGATAGTCTCACTGGTCTAGTCACCGCGCTGTCTCTAGCATGCGCGCCATGAGTTCGTCCTCGTTCGAAAGCGTCGATTGCGTCGTGGTGGGCGCCGGCGTCGTGGGGCTCGCGGTGGCGCGCGCCCTCGCCCTTGCCGGCCGTGAGGTCGTCGTCGTCGAAGCCGCCGAGTCGATCGGCACCGAGACCTCGTCGCGCAATTCCGAAGTCATCCATGCCGGCATCTACTACCCCAAGGGCAGCCTGATGGCGCGCACCTGCGTGGCCGGACGGCGACTCCTCTATGCCTACTGCAAGGAGCACGGCGTGCCGCATCTCAATTGCGGCAAGCTGATCGTCGCCACCAACGAGGTCGAGAGCGAGAAGCTCGCCGAGATCAAGGGCCGCGCCGAAGCCAACGGCGTCGAGGGCATGCGGCTTCTGGGTGCGGCCGAGGCGATGTCGCTCGAGCCCAACCTGAAATGCACGGCCGCCCTCCTCTCGCCCGCGACCGGCATCGTCGACAGCCACAGCTACATGCTGGCCCTGCAGGGCGATGCCGAGGAGAACGGCGCGATGTTCGCCTTCCTGAGCCCGGTCGAGCGCGGCCGCCTGCGCGAGGACGGCATCGAGCTGGAGGTCGGCGGGGCCGAACCGATGACGCTCCGCTGCCGTCTGATGGTCAACTCGGCCGGCCTGCATGCCCCCACGCTCGCCCGCAAGCTCGAGGGCATGCCGGCCGACCGCATCCCGACGCCCTACTACGCCAAAGGCAACTATTTCACGCTGGCCGGAAGGTCGCCGTACTCGCGCCTGATCTATCCGGTTCCCGTGCCGGGCGGACTGGGCGTGCACATCACCGTCGATCTCGGCGGCCAGGCGAAGTTCGGCCCCGATGTCGAGTGGATCGACGGCATCGAGTACACCGTCGATCCGCATCGCGCCGACAAGTTCTATGCCGCCGTGCGCCGCTACTGGCCGGGCCTGAAGGACGGCGCGCTGCAGCCGGGCTATGCCGGCATCCGGCCCAAGATCGTGCCGCAGGGTGCACCGGCGCAGGATTTCGTCGTCCAGGGACCAGCCGAGCACGGCGTGCCGGGCCTGATCAACCTGTTCGGCATCGAATCGCCCGGCCTCACCGCCTCGCTGGCGCTCGCCGATCTCGTGCGCGTCCAGGCCGGCAACGCCTGATCCGCTTTGCGGAAGGCATGACCGGGATACGGTCGGTGGGCTAGCCGGTTCGCCGCGGGTTCGCTAATGCTCGGCGCAAGCGAACCAGCGGGAGACCGGCAGAGATGATCAAGACGCGCTTCACCGAGATGTTCGGCGTCCAGCACCCGATCGTGCAGGGCGGCATGCAGTGGGTGGGACGCGCCGAGCTCACCTCGGCGGTCGCCAATGCCGGCGCGCTGGGCTTCCTCACCGGCCTCACCCAGCCCACGCCCGAGGATCTGCGCAAGGAGATCGAGCGCTGCCGCGAGATGACGGACAAGCCGTTCGGCGTGAACCTCACCATCCTGCCGACGCTGGTGCCGCGGCCCTACGACGAATACATCGACGCGATCGTCGAGTCGGGCATCAAGATCGTCGAGACCGCCGGCAACAATCCCAAGCCCTTCCTGCCCAAGCTGAAGGCGGCGGGCATCAAGGTGATCCACAAATGCACGTCGGTACGCCACGGCATCTCGGCGGAGAAGGTCGGTGTCGACGCGATCTCGATGGACGGCTTCGAGTGCGCGGGTCATCCCGGCGAGGACGACGTCCCCAACCTCGTGCTGCTGCCGGCGGCGGCGAACGTCATCAAGATCCCGATGATCGCATCAGGCGGCTTCGCCGATGCGCGCGGCCTCGTCGCCGCGCTGGCGCTGGGCTGCGACGGCATCAACATGGGGACGCGCTTCATGGCGACCCAGGAAGCGCCGATCCACCAGAAGGTGAAGGAGAAGATCGTCGCCTCCGACGAGCGCAGCACGGCGCTGATCCTCCGCACCATGCGCAACACCAGCCGCGTCTACGGCAACTCCGTCGCCAGGAAGGCCATCGAGATGGAGGGCGAAGGCAAGACGATCGCCGAGATCGGCCCGCATATCGCCGGCGCCAAGGGCAGGATCGTCTACGAGACCGGCGATCTCGAGCACGGCATCTGGTCGGCCGGCACCTGCATGGGTCTGATCCACGACATCCCGACCTGCAAGGAGCTCGTCGAGCGCATCGTCACCGAGGCCGAGGCGATGATCCGCGGGCGTCTGTCGCAGGCGATCGCGGCGTGATCCCGCATCGAGGAAAGATCCCTCGCTTTCGCTCGGGATGACACATTCTTTGCTGTGTCATCCCGACGCGAAGCCGAGGGATCTTTGTTTTCACCTACACTAGCTTGATCCGGCCGACGCAGACCAGCCTGGTCGACGGCGGCTTGAACGGAGTGCATGAGCGCAACTGGAGTTGCGCCTGCCCTGAGCGAAGCCGAAGGGCGCTCCCTTGAGCGCTCGGAGGAGCGCGCCATTCCAGTGGCGCAATCTTCCGGCGCCTACACAAGGTTGATCCGGCAACCGCACACCTCGACCTGGCCGACGCCGTGCTGCTTGTGGCGCTTCTTCGCGGCGGCGATGACGCGGTCGCGGTCGACCACGCGCACGTCGTAGGCCGAGACGCCTGGCCCGCGCTCGTCGGCGATCGGCACGAAGCGGATCTCGCCGTCGTCGTCGAGGCGAATGATGTCGTCCTTGGCGGGACGGTTCAGGATTTTCGACCATAGCGCCGCCGCCTTGTCGGGCTCGACGCACTGGATCTCGACGCCGCCAAGGCCGTTTGTCACGTCCGAGCGCGCCTGCTTCAGCCAGTCCCTGGCCGCCGGCGGCCACCAGAGCTTGGGATCGGTGCCGGCGGGCGCGACGGTCTGATCGAGCGACAGCAGCACGCCCGCCGTGTCCGCGGGATGGAAGTGGGTGTACTTGTACTCCGGCTGGTCCTTCTGCTCGACCGCGCGCACGCCGAGAGCGGTCACCCGCTCGCGCTCGGCGACCGCGTCGGCCACCTGCAGGATCACCATGTAGCCGCCGTCGCCCTTGCGCCGCTCGATGTAGCGGCCGGCCGACGTCCCGTCCCGCGTCGGCGACACGATCTCGAGGAAGTCGTGGCCCGTGGGACAGACCACGTTCGCCAGCCCCCACTTCGCGACGCCGGGATCGCGATAGGCAACCTCGAGGCCGAGCGTGTCGCAAAGCTCCTCGCGCGAGCTTTCGAGATCCTTCGCGACGAACACGCATTGCCGAAGCTTCATGGCGTCTCTCCCAATTCCTTGCGTCGGCGTCTATGCTAGCGCCATGCGGACCGTGGCGACCATGGCTTTCGTGGCAATGGCCGCGCTCTCGTTCTGCTTCCCGGATTTCATCGTCTTCCGGTTCGCCCAGGCGACGATCTGGGCGATCGCGCTCCTGGGCCTCGTCGTGCTGTGCGGCGTGAGCGGCCAGTTCACCTTCGCCCAGGCGGCGCTCTTCGGCATGGGCGGCTATTCGGCGGCGCTGCTGGTCAACCACACCGCTCTGCCGGTCTATGCCGCACTCGCCCTCGCGCCGCTGGTCGGCTTCGCCGCCGGCTACGGGCTCGGCCGGGTGGCGAGCGGCCACAGCCTCTGGACGCAGGCGCTGATCGGCTATGCGCTCGCCGTCGCCTTCCCGCAGCTCCTGCGCTGGCAGCCGATCGAGCGCTGGACCGGCGGCGTGCAAGGCCTCTCGGTCAATTCGTTCGTCTCGCCGTTCACATTCTTGAGCAACGACCGCTGGTCCTTCTTCATCGCCCTGTCGCTGCTGGCAACAGGCGTCTGGATGGCGGCCAACCTCGTCGCAAGCCGCACCGGCCGCGCCCTGATGGCGGCGCGCGATCACGATCTCGCCGCCGCGGCGCAGGGGGTCAATGTCGTGCATTTGCGATCGGCGGCGTCGGGTGCGGCGGGGGCCTATATCGCGCTCGCCGGCTGTCTCTCGGCCTGCCAGTTCGGCTTCGTCGGGCCGACCGCCTACAACTTCGCCCTGTCGATCCAGATGCTGTTCGGCGTGATCGTGGGCGGCATGTATTCGATCGCGGGCGCGATCATCGGCGGCATCATGCTCGAATTCCTGCCGGGTCTTGTCGCGAGCTGGGGCAAGGGCCTGTCGGCGCTGCTCTACGCCGCCCTGATGATCGCCGCCATCGTCGCCATGCCGAAAGGCATCGCGGGGACGCTAAGCGTCCTCAAATTCCTCTCCCCCGTTAGGGGGAGAGGTCAGGTGAGGGGGTTGCACGAGCTTTCGGAGCCCCCTCACCCAGCCTCTCCCCCTATCGGGGGAGAGGAGAAAAAGAACGAAGTCAGTTCCCCTTGAACACCGGAGCGCGCTTCTCGACGAAGGCGCGGGCGGCTTCCTTGTGGTCGTTGGTCTCGCCGGTGCGGATCATGCGGGCGGCTTCGCTGTCGAGGGCCTCGGCAAGCGTGCCCTCCTCCGCGATCTTCATGTTCTTCTTCACATGCCACCACGCCACGCGCGGCCCCGAGGCGAGCTTCCTGGCGAATGCCATGGTCTCGTTCTCGAGATTGGCGTCCTCGATGACCCGGTTGGCGAGCCCCAGCTTCTCCATCTGCTCGGCGTTCAGGATCTCGGCCGTGAAATAAAGCTCGCGCGCCTTGGCTGTGCCGACCAGCTTGTGCAGGAAGTAGTGCGAGCCGAAGTCGCCGGAGAAGCCCACCTTGGCGAAGGCGGTCGTCATGCGCGCGCTCTTCGCGGCAAAGCGCATGTCGGCGGCGAGGGCGATCGACAGGCCGGCGCCGGCGGCGACGCCGTTCACCATGGCGATGGTGGGCTTGCCCATCTCGTGCAGGAGCTCCGAGACGCGCATGCGCTCGCGCAGATCGTGCACCTTGTCCTCGTAGGTCTTGTCCTGGTCGCGCCCGGCCGCCATCGATTTCACGTCGCCGCCGGCGCAGAACGCCTTGTCGCCCGCGCCGCGCACCACGACGCAGCCGATCTCGCGCGAGCCCGCCGCCTCCTCGAGCGAGTCGCCGAGCGCCGTCATCATGTCGCGGCTCAGCGCATTCATCGCCTCGGGCCGGTTGAACGTGAGCTTCATCACGCCGTCTTCGACGGATTTCAGAAGATCGGGCATGGACTTCCTCCAGGATTGCGAATCGGGATCGGGGCGGCGATGGTTTCGTAAACCACGCGGTCGCGCAACGACATTCGGTCTTGCGTGGCGGAAATACAAGACGGAGCGATCGATCCATGTCCCACGAGACGACTTACGAGACCCTGCAGACCGAGCTGGCGGACGGCGTGATGACCGTGACGCTCGACCGGCCCGACAAGCTCAATGCCTTCGACACGACGATGAGCCGTGAGCTGATCGATTTCTTCCAGCGCGTGAACGCGATGGACGAGGTGCGGGCGATCGTCGTGACGGGTGCGGGCCGCGCCTTCTGCGCCGGCGCCGACATCTCGGGCGGCAGCGGCGCCTTCAAGGTCTGGAACGACGGCGGCAAGCCGCAGAAGCGCGAGGCAAAGGACTCGATCACGCTGGCCATCTTCAACTGCCTGAAGCCGATCGTGGCGGCGATCAACGGCGCGGCCGTCGGCGTCGGCATCACCATGTGCCTGCCGATGGACATCCGCATGATGTCGACCAGCGCCAAGATCGGCTTCGTGTTCAACAAGCGCGGCATGGCGATGGAGGCCGGCTCCTGCTGGTTCCTGCCGCGGCTGGTCGGCATGCAGCAGGCGCAGGAATGGGTGATGTCGGCGGAGCTGTTCGGCGCCGAGGAGGCGTTGAAGGGCGGTCTCGTGCGCTCGGTCCACGCACCCGAAGCGCTGTTGCCCGCGGCCCAGGCGCTGGCGCGCAAGTTCGCCGCCGGCAGCTCGTCCGCCGTCGCCGCCGCCGTCAACCGTCGGCTGATGTGGAGCATGTGGGGCGC
>DATEID010000288.1:0-5790 GCA_035279245.1 Reyranella sp. | reverse complement strand
GATCACGACTGCGGCTCCAGCGCGTTCCACGTTTCGAGGTCGCGTTCGGCCGTCCAGATGCGCGGATGATCCAGCCCCTTCGCCTCGTCCCAGGCGCGCGCGACGCCGAACGGCAGGCTGTGATCGAACAGCACCCACTTGCCGTAGCGCGGCTCGAGCGCCGCTCTCGCCTTGTCGTAGGCCTGCTTCAGCGTCTCGCCGGCCTCGGCCGCCGTGGCAACGATGCGATAGAGTTCCTCGACGAAGGCCCGCGTCGCCGCGATCCCCTGCCCGATCGCCTCGGCGCCGACCAGCGGCTCGCCGCGGCCGGGCAGCAGCGCCTCGGGACGAAGCTCGCCGAGCTTCCGCAGCGTCGCCGACCAGTCTCCGAGGTGTGCGTCGCCGGCGTAGGGCGCCGCCTGCGACAGCACGAGGTCGCCGGCGAAGAGCGTGCGCTCGCCGGGCAGCCAGACGATGGTGTCGCCCTTGGTGGAGCCGCGGCCCGGCTGGATGATCTCGACCTGCAGGCTGCCGAGCCAGAACGTCATGCGCTCCTTGAAGGTGACGGTCGGCATGGTGAGGCCGGGTATGGAGTCGGCCGTCCTGAAGAGGCGCGGAAGGCGCTGCAGCTCGGACTTGTAGTCGTGCGCGCCGCGTTCGACGATCATCTCGCGCGTGTCCTCGCTGCAGATCACCAGGTCGGCGCCGTAGGCCGACGCGCCGAGGGTGCGCAGCGCGTGATAGTTCGAGAGGACGAGGTGACGGATCGGCTTGTCGGTGACGCTCCGCACCCGTTCGATCACCGCTTGCGCCGCCTTCGGCGTGGCCTGCGCGTCGATCACCATCACCGCATTGTCGCCGATCACCACGCCGCTGTTGGGATCGCCCTCCGCCGTGAAGGCATAGGCGTGCTCGCTGAGCCGACTGAAGGTGACGTTCTTCTCCGCCATGTCCGCCTGCGAGGCGAAGGCCCTGGCCATCGTCCGTTTCTCCCGAGCATCGTGCGCTGCGGCGAACGTAGACCGTATTCCGGTTCGGTGTCATCCCGAGCGGAGCGAGGGATCCTTTGCTTCAAGCGCTGCGAAAGATCCCTCGCTCCGCTCGGGATGACACAACCTCACCGTGACGTACCCGTTTCATCCCTGACGGTCGGCGGATGCCGGTGACGAACTCCAGTGGCGCCATCATGCATGCCGACGCTCAGTCCGAGCCGTACTTGTGGTACAGGGAGCGGTCGCCGGTGCGGATGGTGACCTCGAAGGAGTCGTTGTCGCGTTCCATGCGCAGGGTGACCGCGGTGCCGGCCGGGCCGCTCGCCCAGAGCTTGCGGTAGAAATCGGCGATGTCGTCGAGCACCTCGCCGTCGAGCGCCTGCAGGATGTCGCCGCGCTTGAGGCCCGCGCGATCGGCCGGGCCGCCGTCGGAAATGCCGCCGACCACGAGCTGGCCCATATGCTCGAGCGTCAAGAGGCCGAGCCACGGCCGCGCCGGGGTGCTCAGCCGGCCGTTCTCCACCAACTCGCGGAAGATCGGCTTCAGCCGGTTGATCGGCACGTACATGTTGCCGGGAAACGCCGGCGAGCCCGGTCCCAGCGCTTCCTGCACGAGCAGCGAGCCGATGCCCAGCAGCTTGCCGTCCAGGCCCATCAGCGCCGAGCCGCCCCACAGCGGATAGGCCGGCACCGTGAAGATGGCGTTGTCGAGCAGATACTCCCAATAGCCCGCGAACTCGCGCCGGCCCGCGACCTTGACCTTGAGTGTCGCCTTCTCGCCGCCGACGCCGGCGACATAGGCTTCGCTGCGCAGCGTGAGCAGGTCGGAATCGCCGAACGGCATCGGCTTGACCGGCAACGGCACGGCGGTGCGCACGAGGCCGAAGCCGCTTTCGTAGTCGTAGCCCACCAGGCTCGCCGGAAACTCGCGGCCGTCGGCGTCCTTTATGGTGACGGTGTCGGCCTCCATGATCAGGTAGCCGATCGTCACGATGAGGCCCTCGTCGTCGATCACGACGCCGTGGCCCTCGCGCTCCGAGCCCAGCGTCTTGGCCGAGCGGCGACTCTCGGGGATCGTGGTGTGCAGCCCCACCACCGCCGGCAGGACGTCGACGACATCGGGCGGCAGGTTGCCCTCGTTCCCCGGCGTCCTCGCCTCGACCGCGTCGCCCTGGCCACCGAACCAGCGACCCGAGCCGTTCGTGGATCCGTTCAACCCTCGGGCCATTTCCACCTCCGAGTCCCGCTGGAAAGATAGGCGTCTGCGCCCGCGATTGCTATATGAGGCTGATGGCGCCCCCCGCCGATCCGTTCGAAATCACAGACGATCCCGTGCCGATGCCCGAAACGCCGGCGCGTCGCGCTGTCGCGCCGATGACGCACCTCGAGGGCTTGAACGAGGAGCAGCGCAAGGCCGTCGTCCACGAGGACGGGCCGTTGCTCGTGCTGGCCGGCGCCGGCACCGGCAAGACGCGCGTGCTCACCACACGCATCGCGCATCTTCTGATCACCGGCCGCACGCGGCCCTCGCAGGTGCTCGCCGTCACCTTCACCAACAAGGCCGCGCGCGAGATGCTCGACCGCGTCGCGCAGCTCATCGGCGCCTCGGCCGACGGCATGTGGCTCGGCACCTTCCATTCCATGGGCGTGCGCATTCTGCGCCGCCATGCCGAGCTGGTCGGGCTCAAGAGCAACTTCACGATCCTCGACACCGACGACCAGACGCGCCTCGTCAAGCAGCTCCTGCAGGCCGAGGGCATCGACGACAAGAAATGGCCGGCGCGCGTGCTGGCCGGCATCATCCAGCGCTGGAAGGACCGCGCGCTGACGCCCGACAAGATCGCGGCCGACGACGCGGGCGACTTCGCGAACGGCCGTGCCGTCGACATCTACCGGCAATATCAGGCGCGCCTCGCCGAGGTGAACGCGGTCGATTTCGGCGACCTCCTGATGCACTGCGTCAGCCTGTGGCAGCAGCATCCCGACGTCCTGGAGCAGTATCACCGCCGCTTCCGCCATATCCTGGTGGACGAGTACCAGGACACCAACGTCGCCCAGTACCTCTGGCTGCGGCTCCTGGCGCAGGGCACGCGCGACGTCTGCTGCGTCGGCGACGACGACCAGTCGATCTATGGCTGGCGCGGCGCGGAGGTCGGCAACATCCTGCGCTTCGAGCGGGACTTTCCGGGCGCCGAGATCGTCCGGCTGGAGCGCAACTACCGCTCGACGCCGCACATCCTCGCGGCCGCCTCGCATCTCATCTCGCACAACGAAGGCCGGCTCGGAAAGACGCTCTGGACCGATCTCCGCGAAGGCGAGCGCATCTCGCTGCGCGGCGTGTGGGACGGCGACGAGGAGGCGCGCACGATCGGCGAGGAGATCGAGGCGCTGCAGCGCGACAAGCATCCGCTCGGCCAGATCGCCATCCTGGTGCGCGCCGGCTTCCAGACGCGCGAGTTCGAGGAGCGCTTCATCACGCTCGGCCTGCCCTATCGCGTGATCGGCGGCCCGCGCTTCTACGAGCGCCAGGAGATCCGCGATGCGCTGGCCTATTGCCGCGTCACCGTGCAGCCCGACGACGATCTCGCCTTCGAGCGCATCTACAACACGCCGCGCCGGGGCCTCGGCGAATCGGCGCTGCGCACGCTGCGCCTCGTCCAGCGCGCGCAGAAGGTCTCGCTGTTCGAGGCGGCGCGCCGCGCCATCGAGACCGACGAGCTGAAGGCCAGGCCGCGCAAGGTGCTGGGCGACCTCGTCAGGAGCTTCGAGCGCTGGCGCGGCATGCTGGACGGCATGAGCCATGTCGAGGTGGTCGAGACCATGCTCGACGAATCGGGCTACACCGACATGCTGCGCGCCGACCGCTCGCCCGAGGCCGAGGGGCGGCTGGAGAACCTGAAGGAGCTCACCAACGCCTTGCAGGAGTTCGACACGCTGCCGGCCTTCCTCGAGCACGTGGCGCTGCTCACCGACAATGCCGAGAAGGCGAGCGGCGACATGGTGAGCGTGATGACGCTGCATGCCGCCAAGGGGCTGGAGTTCGACACCGTCTTCCTGCCCGGCTGGGAGGAAGGCCTGTTCCCCAACCAGCGCGCGCTCGACGACAAGGGTGTGGCCGGGCTCGAGGAGGAGCGGCGGCTCGCCTATGTCGGGCTGACGCGGGCGCGCAAGCGGGCCTATGTCTCCTTCGCCGCCAATCGCCGCGTCTTCAACCAGTGGCAGGCCGCCATCCCGTCGCGCTTCCTGCGCGAGCTGCCGGCCGATCGCCTGGCCGAAAGCAGCGATGCCGGCCTCTATGCCACTTATTCCGCCGGCCACCACGCGGGCCTGCGCGAGCAGGCGAGCGGCTTCGACTACGAGAGCTTGGGCGTCACCGGAATGGGCCGTGCGCGCACGCGCTGGCGCGACGAGACGTTCGACGATCGCCGCGCCGTCGAAGGCGACAAACCCGATCTCGCCGTCGGCCAGCGCGTTTTCCACCAGAAGTTCGGCTACGGCCGCATCGTCGCGGTCGACGGCAACAAGCTCGACATCGAGTTCGAGAAGGCCGGCTCGAAGAAGGTGCTGGACAGCTTCATCGAGGCGGCGTGAGCGGCTGGAAGGCCTGGCGCGACGTTCCCGCGTCCGAGCGCCTGAAGCGCGAGCAGGCGCTCGAACCGCTGTCGGAGAGCGGCTTCGTCGTCACCAGCCGCGAGTTGTCGCGCGACGGCCCATGGCGCATCGAGATCTTCGGCCACGGCGACAAGCGCGAGGTCGAGCACGCCATCGACGGCCAGTGGCGCTGGGAAGCGTTGCCCGCGATCGACTGGGTCGCCGAGAACCAGCGCTCCTTCGTGCCGTTCGCGGTCGGGCCATTCTGGGTCCATCCCTCGCACGCGGCCAACGGCATGCCGGCCGGCCTGCTGCCGATCGAGATCGATGCCGGCCTCGCGTTCGGCACCGGCACGCACGCCACGACACGCGGCTGCCTGGAGGTGCTGGCCACGCTCGATCCGGCGGAGACCGTGAACGCAGTCGACGTCGGCTGCGGCAGCGGCATCCTCGCCATCGCCATGGCGAAGCTGTGGCGGCGGCCGGTGCTGGGCGGCGACAACGATTCAGACGCGGTTGCCGTCGCGCGCGAGAATGCGGTGCGCAACGGCGTGGCACCGCTCTGCCGGTTCCACGACGCCGCCGGCCTCGATGCGCCGGCGCTCGCCGACGCCGCGCCCTACGATCTGATCGTCGCCAACATCCTCGCCGGCCCGTTGATCGAGCTCTCCGCTTCCTTCTCCGCGGCGCTGCGCCCCGGTGGCCAAGCGTTACTGAGCGGCCTCCTGGCCGAGCAGGCGCCCGACGTCGTCGCTGCCTACGCCCGCCGAGGCCTCACCCTCGTCCGCCACCTCGACCTCGCCACCCACGACACCCCCTGGCGCACCCTCCTCCTGCGCAAGCTTTGACAGTCGCCGTTCCCTTACCTCTCCCATTCCTTGGAACCGGACCTTCGGCAATGGCAACGGTCACTGGACCGCGGATCGGGATCGAGACCACTCTGCACCGCAAGTGCACCATCCAAGCGGTGGCATGCCGAGAGGTTGGGCACGCTATTTCTTCTTATCTTTAGGCTGGCCGCCAAAGCCCGGCGTAGCCTGGACCCTCAATCCCGGCGCGGGTTGAGGCCGAAAACCTGGCGTATCGCTCTCTGGTTCTCGCGCTGGAGAAACCTTGTCATCGGATAGAAGACTGGCGAGCAATCCCGGTCCCGCCGTTTATGTGCCGGTCAAAAAATCCGTCCGGCCCCTTGCGAGTGCGTTTCGGCCAGGCAGTTGGCTCTCTTGTC
>DATEID010000287.1:0-10445 GCA_035279245.1 Reyranella sp. | reverse complement strand
AAAGACGTCGAGCAGCACGTTGCTGTCCACGAGCACGGCACTCATCGGCGACGCGTCATTGCCATAATCTGGTCCGTGGTGAGCTTGCCGGTTCCCCGGCCGCGCATCCGAGCAATGAGCCGAGCCCCGCGGCTTGCCTTCCGACGATCGGCACGTACGATCTGGACGGTCTCGCCGTCATAGATGAACTCGACATCCGTATGAGGCAACAGGCCGGCTTGCTCACGAATGTCCTGTGGGATCGTGACCTGACCTTTGGAGGTTATTCGCATCAGCCATCCTTACTATTACCGGTAAGAGTAAGGAAGGAAGCGCACAACGTCAATTTTCCCTTGCTGACGGTCATAAGAGCTGCGGCCGGAGCGCTTCGGCTTCGTCGAACAGGATCGGGAGGTACTTGTCGGCGGCCGAGCCGTCGGAGGCGTCCTCGACCCAGACCGCGACGCTGAGTGCGGCGAGCGTGGCGCCGTCGTGACGCTTGAGCGGCACGGCAACGGCGTGGAAGCCGCGCCGCATCTCTTGCGCGGTGATGGCGTAGCCCTGCTCGCGCACGTGCAGGATCTCGGCCCGCAGGACCTTCTTGTCGGTCACGGTGAACTTGGTCATGACCTTGGGCTCCAGCTTGGCGAGCCAGGCATCGAGCGCAGCATCGGGAAGTTGGCTCAGGATCGCCCGGCCGGCTGCCGTGTTGAAAGCGGGCCGGCGCAGGCCGATGGTCGGCGCCAGGACATCGGGCCTGCCATGCAGCGAATGGGCGATCATGACGATGTCGTAGCCGTCGAGGACGGCGGCGAAGCAGGACTGCTCGGTCCTTTCGGATAGCCGCTCGCAGGCCGGCTGGATGACCGCGGAGACCATGTTGGACCCGAGATAGGCCGATGCCAGCTCCATGATCTTCGGCGTCAGCCGAAAGCTGCGGCCGTCGCTTTCGGCGTAGCCGAGGCAGACCAGGGTATAGAGGGCGCGCCGTACGCTGGGCTTGGGCAGGTCGACCGCGCGCGCCACATCGCTCAACGTCATCTGCCTTCTTTCGCGCCCGAAGGCGCCGATCACCCGCAGCCCGCGCGCGAACGCTTCCAGGAAATCCGGTCCATGTCCGCTCGCCAGCCGCTTTTCGGCATCGGCGGCCCTCAGTCGCGCCATCTGAAGTCTCCGGCCATCGACTTCTGCCTATCAGGCGTGGATGGCCCAGGCATTGTGGGAATCGACCACGACCGTGGCGTTTCCGCCGACCGGCATCGCGCGCGCGGCCGCGCATTCGACACGGAAGCGCAGCACCTCGGTCTCGACGGCGAGCGACCGGCGCGGGCCGCGAAAGACACCCTCGACGATGCGGCCGCGCCAGCCGAACTGCCCGTCGCCGAACCGGCTTTCGGCAGAGGCCAGGGTCGCGTCCTCGGGCCGTACGACGACCAGCACCTTGTCGCCCTGCGCGAACGCGGCGGCGGCGCGGCACTGGCCCTGCCAGCTCGCGCCGCGCACCTCGAGAACATGCTCCTCGTCGCCCAGTCGACGGCTCGCCGTCACCGTGGCCTCGATCAGATTGGGCGTGCCGAAGAACGCCGCCACATCGCGGCTCGCCGGGCGACGGTAGACGGCCTCGGGCGTGCCAACCTGCTGGATGCGGCCGCCTTGCATGACGACCACGCGATCCGACAGCGCCATCGCCTCTTCCTGGTCGTGGGTCACATAGAGCGTGGTGATGCCGAGCCGTCGCTGCAAGGCGCGGAACTCCTCGCCCATCGCCGCGCGCAATCGCGCGTCGAGATTGGACAAGGGCTCGTCGAGCAGCAGCACCTCGGGCTCGAACACGAGGGCTCGCGCGATCGCCACGCGCTGCTGCTGGCCTCCGGATAGGGCGGGCGCCGGCCGGTCGGCGTAGCGCTCCATCTCGACCAGGCGCAGCGCCGTTGTCACACGCCGGCGAATCTCCGCCTTGGCGACGCGCCGCACGCTCAACGGATAGGCCACGTTGTCGAACACCGTCATGTGCGGCCAGATGGCGTACGACTGGAAAACCATGCCGAGCTTGCGCTGCTCGGGCGGGACGAACAGGCCGCTCGCTGCATCGCTGACGGTGCGCCCGCCGATGGCGATGCTGCCGGTGTCGTTGTGCTCCAGCCCGGCCACCATGCGCAATGTCGTGGTCTTGCCGCAGCCCGACGGTCCCAACAGGGTCACGAACTCGCCGTCGTCGACCGTCAGATCGAGATCGTCCACGGCCTTGAGCTCGCCAAAATGACGACCGACGGAATGCAGGGCAACGCTCGGCACTTGAGGCCTCCGCTATTTGTAGATTTCCTTGGCGAGGGCGAGCATGGCGTCCTGGCGCTCGGGTGTCGTCGTGCCCATCGCCTTGGTCGCCAGCAATGGCCGAATGTCGGGTGGCACCTTCTCGACCACGCCCTTGACCGTGGGGTTGTAGCCGGCATTGGCGAAGACGAGCTGCTGCTCGGGTTCCAGGTAGAAGTTCATGAACAGACGCGCCGCGTTGGGGTTCGGCGCCTTCTTCAGCATCGAAAGCTGGAACAGAATATAGGGCCGGCCTTCCGCCGGAACGATCGCCTTCACCGGCAGGCCCTTGATGCGGCCGAAATCCTGCAGCGAGAAGGGGATGTAGAGCGGATACTCGCCCCGCGCGGTGCGCCGCTCGCTGTTGGCGATGTCGCGCGAGAAGACCGGTTTCTGCGCCGCGAGCTTCTCATGGAACTCCTTGCCGAACTTGTCGTACATCACCATGAAGAACACCGCGCCGCCGCCCAGCGCGCGCGTGTCGTCGGACAGGATCTTTCCCTTCCACCGGGCATCGAGCAGGTCCTGCCAGCTCTTCGGTTCATCCGCCGGCTTCACCTGAGTCCGGTTGATCAGGATGCCGTAGCTGATCACCTCGCAGGGCACGCGCGTGTCGTCGACCTCGTAGATGGGCTCGAGGTTGGCAAGATTGGGGATCGGACCGTGCGGCTGGAAGTTGCCGTCGCGCTTCATCAGCCAGGTGGTCGTGGCGCCGTTGTGATGAATGTCGCCGACGAAGCGGCCGGCCGCCTGCTCGATGCGCACGCGCTCGCGCACCTCGCTCGCCCGCGCTTCCAGGACGTCGACGTGAATGCCGTACTTCTTCTCGAACGCCTGGAAGACCGTCTTGTGATACGGCGAGCCGAGGGTCGCGGTGTAGATCGTGAGCTTGCCCTCCTTCTTGGCGGCGTCGACGACCTTCTGCCATTCGGGGTCGCCTTGAGCGGCGGCCGGACGCGCCACGGCGAAGCTCGCGGCCAGCGTCAAGAAGGTCTTCCGGCGAATCGGCGTCATCCCTTTCATCCTCCCGTCGAGATTGGTGCGACTTTCACAGCGTGCTGATCCTGGTCTTGATGAGCCGGAGCTGGATCCACCTGAAGACGATCACGAGCACGACCATGAGCAGTCCAATGACGCTCACGTCCTCCGGCTTGCCGCCCGACCACATCTTCAGCATCACGACCGACAGGACCTGCGTGCCCGGCGCGTAGAGCAGGATCGAGGCGCTGAGCTCGCGCATGATGCCGAAGAACACCAGCACCCAGCCGACGGCGAACGCAGGCCAGGCGAGCGCGACCAGCACCCGGCCGAAGGTCTGCCACCAGCCGGCGCCGTGCACGCGCGAGCATTCCTCGAGGTCGCGCGCGATCTGCCGATAGGCGCTGCCCGTCACGCGCACCGCGACCGGCGTGCCGAGCGCCACATAGGCCAGCAGGAGCGCCCACAGCGTGCCGTAGATCGGAATCTCGTGCGGCAGCGTCGCAAAGCCCCAAAGGAAGCCGATGCCGAGCACCATGCCAGGCATCATCCAGGGGAGCCACGACAGGAGGTCGATCAGCCGCCGGCCGTGCCAGTCGGTGCGCGTCGTGACGTAGGCCACCACCCCGCCCAGGGCCATGGTCGCCGTGGCTCCGGCGACGCCCAGCAGCATCGTGTTGCCGAGCGCGGTCCAGAACTCGTCGTTGGCCCAGATCGAGCGGTAGTGGTCGAGCGTCAGCATGTCGAGCTGGTAGAAGCCGAAGAACTGGAAGAACGACGAGAGCAGGAGCTGGCCGATCGGCAGGGCGACGGTGGCGACAAAGAAGGCGATGCAGATCGTGAAGGTCAGCCACCGCATCCAGCCGAGCCGCGTGACGTTGGGCGAATAGCCCTTGCCGGTGACGGTGGTGAAGCTGCGCCGCCTGAGCAGGCGCGACTGCAGCACCAGCAACAGGAACATCAGCGCCATCGCGGCGAAGCCGAGCGCCGTCGCCGACTGGTAGTCCGGCTGGCCGCGCTGGGTGATCGAATTGTAGATCTCGGTGGTGATGACGTTGATGTTCACGGGCGTGCCGAAGAACACCGCCGATTCGAACGACTCCATGCCGCGGATGAAGCTCAGGATAAAGGCGCTGGTCGTGACCGGCAGCATCAGGGCGAAGGTGACGCGCCAGAACGTCTGCCAGCGCGTCGCGCCCGACATGCGGCTCGATTCCTCGAGCGCCGGATCCATGGCGCGGAAGGCGTCGACCACGAACAGGAAGATGAAGGGCGTCGCGTACTGCATCATGTGCCAGACGACGCCGCCGTAGGAATAGACGTCGATCAGCGTGCCGTCGCCGCCCGTGATCCAGCGCCAGACGAGGTTGATCGTGCCGACTTGGGCGTTGCCCAGCATGGCCCAGGCGGTCGCGGTCAGGATCGGCGGGATGAAGAAGGGCAGCGTGATCAGCACCTCGAGCGCGCCGCGCGCGGGCGTATCGGTCCGCGCCACGATCCAGGCGAGCAGGATCGCAAGCGCCATCGACAGCACCGTCTTCACCAGCGACAGGCTGACCGTGTTCAGGAGCACCTGCAGGTTCTCGGCGCTCAGGAGCGCTGCGTAGCCGTCGAGATTGAACTCCCCGGCGATGCCGGGCGGCGTCGAATGCAGGCTGCCGTAGAGCAGCATCGCCATCGGATAGACGGAGAGGAAGCCGAGCAGCAGCAGGAGGAAGGCGATGCCAGCCGGCCGGCCGAGGCGCCGCAGCCGGATCGCGCGGGCGGGGGCGCGCGTTGATCTTTCGCCGGCCATCGCCAGCCGGTCTGAACGCTGTTCCAGCGCGGCCGAGCCCATCCGCGTTTCCTCCCGTCGAGCGGAGTGGCAACCGAAGCGCACTCCGCCGATGCGTGCGGCGGCCGTCTTCGCGCGGCCGCTCGCGCCTGCTAAATCGCCGCCGCAACTACTCCGCGGCCAGCGGCATTCGCTTCAAAAGACCGAGCGGGCTCCTGGCCGTCTCGAGCTTCTCGGCATAGGCATCGAGCCAGTCGAGTTGGGCGGCGGCCACGAACGATCCGCCGCGCGCGCCGCGATAGATCTCGGGGTTGTCGACCGTCGCCGGTACCTTGCCCTCCTTCGCGAGGGTCTGCGCCGCTTCCAGGACACGCTTGCGCGTGAGGGCGATCATGCGATCCGACGGCGCCAGATGCTCGAGCGTGCGGTCGACGATCTCGCCCATGCATTCCACCGCCGCCTGGTCCTGTCGGCCGATGCCCTGGATGCCGGTGTAGTTGACGTTCCTCTGCATCTCGCGGTCGATGAAGTAGTCGTTCTCGCGTCGCGCCACGAGGCGGTGCCGGCCGTACCAGTCGTTGGTGTTCGGAAGGTACTTCATGTCGGGCGCCAGGCCCGGGATCCAGTCGCCGTTCTTGAGCGTCTCGAGCGGCCTGGTCTTCTGCTTCCAGGCCAGGTTGTAGGTCATGGTGTGCGTGTCATCCATGGGCACGTTCATCGTGCAGGCGACCTGGTCTTCGAACGACCCATTGGGCGTCAGCGTGATGAACGGGAACATGAAGTGCGCGAAGCGGTAGTAATACTGGCCCGGCTCGGCCGGCCGGTAGGCGGCGTACATCGTGCCCCATTCGGTCTCGGTGGCCTTGTACTCGGGCGCGCGGTCACCGACGCCCCACTTGTGGATGGTGTTGGGATCGACATCTTCCAGCTTCAGCCCGCCGATGTGCAGGAAGCCGAAGTGCGATGTGTCGATGTCGCCTTCGAGCGACTGGAACCAGTTGCATTCACGCTGGTGCACGCGCGTGAAGCGGTCTTCGTCCGGCAGCATGAGGATCTCGAGATTGGGCAGCGGCGGCGTCTCGGCGCGCGATCCCATGTAGGTCCAGACGAAGCCGCCGCGCTCGACGACGCGGTAGGCCCTGGCCTTGACGCGATGCTTGAAGTCCTGCGCCGGTGGCACGTTCGGCATGTCGATGCAGTTGCCTTCCACGTCGAACTTCCAGCCGTGATAAACGCAGCGCAGGCCGCCTTCCTCGTTGCGGCCGAAGAACAGCGACGCGCAACGGTGCGGACACCGATGCTCCATGATGCCGACGCGGCCGTCGGTGTCGCGGAAGGCGATGAGCTGCTCGCCGAGCAGCAGGAGCCGCATCGGCTCGCCGTCGGCCGTCAGCTCCGACGAGAGGCACGCCGGAATCCAGTATTCGCGCATGAGATTGCCCATCGGCGTGCCCGGCCCGATGCGGCACAGCATCTCGTTGTTGGCTGCAGTAAGCATCGTTTCCTCCGTTATGTCCGTTTACCGGACTTTCGTACGATTTTAGCAGAGAGACCACGCTGCAACAATGGCTGTCGGACGCAAATACGCGGATTGCGCGCCGGATCAGGCGTGGCGATCACCTGCCAGCTCGCGTGGCCGGATGCAGATGAACGCCGCGACCGCGAGGGTCATCAGCGCCGCGATCAATCCGAAGGCGAGGCCCCATCCGAGCGGCGACATGCCGCCTGAGAGATCGAGCACCCAGCCGACGGCCAGCGGACCGACGAAGCCGCCCGCGTAGCCCAGCATCGAATGCACCGCGAGCGTCGCCCCGCGGCGGGCCGGGTCCGCGGTGCCCGCCGCGCCCGCGGTCAATGACGAGGAATCGAGCCAGACCGCCGCGCCGTACACGAGAAGCAGCCCGACCGCGAGGAGGTAGGAGACGGCGCCGACCGCCGCCAGCACGAGCGCGAGCGCGATCGAGAGTCCCATCGCGCCGACGACCAGCCGGCGGCGGCCGAAGCGGATCGCCGCTTCGTTGCCGGCTACGCTCGCCAGCGTGCCGATCAATCCCAGCATGGTCACGATGACGGTGGGCGACAGGATCGCGTCGGCCGCGCCGGTGCGCACCGCCACCCAGGCGAGGAAGGCGACGCCCCAGCCGCGCAGCGCGTTCATCTCCAGCGTGTGCACGCAATAGGCAAGCGCATAGGCCATGGCCGAGCGGTTGGCGATCACCGGACGGAAGTCGAACACGGGCCCGCCCCTGCCTGTGCGGTGCACCGGCGTGCGCGGCGGCACCATGAACGCGACGCCAAGCCAGGCGACCGTCGCGGTGACGCTGGCGAACAGGAAGGCTGCCTGCCAGCCGAAGCCCGATGCGATTAGATCGCCCAGCACGAACGAGACCGCCCCCGAGATGCCGATGCTCGCGGCGTGGCCGGTGACCGCGCGCGACATCAGCCTGGCATCGACCTGGTCGGCGAGCAGCTTCAGGCCGGTCATGTAGGTGCCGGCCCAGCCCATGCCGGCTAGCGCCCGCAACGCCAGCGCCGACCAGAAGCCTTGCGCCGCAAGACCGAACAGCAGGTGCCCCGCCATCGTGCAGGCGACGCCGAACAGATAGACGCGCTTGGCATCGACGCGGTCGGTGAGCGTGACCAGCACCGGCACCGAGACCATATAGGCGGCGTAGAAGGACGAGGTGATCCAGCCCGCCTCGGTGTTGGAGAGCGCCCAGCGCCTCATCATCTCGGGCAGCAGCGCCGGCCAGAAGAAGGCGCCGATCTGCACGAGGATCTGCGCCGCGCAGACGAGCGCGACCAGGCGGGCCGGCGTGACCAGGGGCGGCGCGGCGACCCGATCAGTCGGCATGCACGGCGTTTGTCGACGGCCGACGCAGCAGACAGAGCGCGCCGCAAGCCGCGAGGCTGAGCGACGCCGATACGATCAGGACAGCGTCGCCGAACCGCTCGATCAGCACGGCGAACCCGAGCGGCGCTAAGGCCGACAGGAAGCGCGACGGCATGCCGAGAAGCCCCAGGCGATAGCCGTAGTTCTCCGGTCCGAACAGGGCGAGCGGGACCGTGCCGCGGGCGATGGTGATGATGCCGTTGCCCGAGCCGTGCAGCACGGCGAAGGCGCTCGATGCCACGCCGCCGCCTGCCACGAGCAGCACGGCCGCGCCGATCGGATGGGTGAGCGTGGCAAGCCGGGCCGAGATCAGCGGGTGCAAGCGTGCCAGAGGACCGGCTTCGAGCAGCCGCGCCGCCACCTGCGCCGGGCCGATCAGGGCGCCGGCCGCAATCGCCTGGGTCGGCGAGGCGCCGGCTTCTTCCAGGATGCGCGGGAAATGCGCCGCCATGCCCGCCGTCACCACCCAGGCGGCCGCGAAGGCGAAGGCGAGCAGGATCATCGGCCGGTCGATCGGTACCCTCTCGCTGGCGGCGCGCTTCTCGACGGCGGCGGCAGCAGGCCGCGGCAGGCACCAGTAGTTGAGCGGTGAACCGACCACGACGTGCAGCGCCGCCCAGGCGAGGCAGGTCTCGCGCCAGCCGATCGTCGAGGCACCCCAGGCAGTGAGTGGCCAGCCGATCGTGCTCGCGAAGCCTGCGATCAGCGTGATGCCGGTGATGGCGCCGCGCGCACTCGTGCCGTAGATACGGCCCAGCACCGCGAAGGCCGCGTCATAGAGGCCAAGCCCCATGCCGACGCCCAGCACCAGCCACGCCGCCTGCAGCATCGCGAGCGACTGTGCAAGCTGCAGCAGTGCCAGGCCGGCGGCGAACAGGAGGTTGGAGCCGGCGAGCACCGCGTTGCCGCCGCCGCGATCGATCATGCGGCCGACGCGCGGACCGAGGATCGCCGAGACGACGAGCGCCACCGAGAAGGTGCCGAACAGCCAGGTGGTCGATACGCCCGTATCGTGTGCGATCTGGTCGGCGAGCACCGCCGGCAGGTAATAACTCGATGCCCAGGCCAGCGTCTGCGTCGAGCCCAGCACGGCGATGGTGAAGAGGCGGCCTTTGTTCATCCGGACACACCGACCGTGTACGTCATCCTGCCCGCCTCGACTGCCGCCCGGCCGGCTCGTCTCCAAAGCCGGCGCAGCATTTCTCGCGCAGGAACTCGATCACCGCATTCAGCCGGGAATGATGGGCACGACACACGATCTCGCGGCCCGCCTTCTCCTGGACGACCAGCCCGGCGCCGACCAGGCCACGCAGATGGAACGCCAGGGTCGAGGCGGGAATGTCCAGTCGCGTCTGGATTTCACGGATGTTGAGGCCTTTGGGGCCGGCACGGACCAGCAGACGGTAGACGTCGAGCCGCGTGAGATTTCCCAGCTCGCTCAAGCAACGTGCCGCCAGTGCCCGATCCATGGCGCAGGCTAATAACAGGCGGCCGTAGATACAACTATAAAACTAGTTCTATAGTTTTTGACATTCCAAGACCGGACATGCCACCAGATGGACGGCGTTGCGACTGTCCACGTCGTCCTCTTCCACCACTCACGTCTCGCAACCTCCCCCGAGGCAAAGAAGGTGTTGACCTCAGTTCAATAGTTCCATATATATCAAAATATGGAAACAACCCAAGCCGTTGCGACGCTCGGAGCGCTCGCCCAGGAGAACCGTCTGGAGATCTTCCGACTGCTCGTGCAAGCCGGCCCTGAAGGATTGCCAGCCGGGCAGATCGCCGAGCGTCTGAAGCTCGCCTCGCCCACGCTCTCCTTTCATCTCACGCAGCTCAAGCACGCGAACCTCGTGCAGGTGAAGCGGGACGGCCGCTCGCTGATCTATGCCGCCGACTATGGCGGCATGAACGAGCTGATGGGCTTCCTCACCGAAAATTGCTGCGCCGGAGACTCCGCAGGTTGCGGCGTTCCTGCCTGCGAGCCCGCATCGCGTACCGTCGTTCGTCGCCGAAGCAGAGGAGTGACCAGACAATGAAGCGCCTTCACGTTCACATGTCGGTCGAGGACCTCGACCAGTCGATCCGCTTCTACTCGACGCTGTTTGCCGCCGAGCCGACCGTCGTGAAGCCTGATTACGCGAAGTGGATGCTCGAGGATCCGCGCGTCAACTTCGCGATCTCGACTCACAGCGGCCGGGCCGCCGGCGTCGATCATCTCGGCATCCAGGTGGAGTCATCCGACGAGTTGCAGGACGTCTATCGGCGTCTGAAGCAGGCCGAGCGGCCGGTGCTCGAAGAGGGCATGACGACCTGCTGCTACGCCAGGTCGGAGAAGAGCTGGATCACCGATCCATCGGGCGTGCCGTGGGAGACGTTTCACACGGTCGGCGAGAGCACGACCTATGGCACGCCGGCGCCGTTCGAGAAGATCGCGACGACCGGCGCCTGTTGCGGTCCCGCGGCCGACAAGGTTCCCGCTCCCGAATCCGCCGAAGCCTGCTGCGG
>DATEID010000286.1:0-3047 GCA_035279245.1 Reyranella sp. | reverse complement strand
ATGTGCGCCTCAAGCGCGCGTACGAGTCGCCATCGGCCGGCGACGGGGTGCGCGTGCTGGTGGATCGCCTGTGGCCGCGCGGCGTGAGCAAGAGCGATATCGCGATCGATCGCTGGCTGAGGGATGCCGCCCCCAGCACCGAGCTGCGCCGCTGGTTCGGGCACGATCCCGAGCGCTGGGACGAGTTCCGCCACCGCTACCAGGCCGAGCTGTCCGACAAGGCGGAGCCGCTCGAGGAGCTGCAGGAATGCGCGCGAAAGGGTACGCTCACCCTGGTCTATGCGGCGCGTGACGAGGCGCACAACGAAGCCGTCGTGCTGCGCGACCTTCTCATGCGGCGGCTGCGACGGAAAGCTCGGCCATGAAGATCGGCCTCGTCTCCGACATCCATCTCTCCGTCGGCTTCCTGCCGTTCCCCGAGATTTCCGCGGATGTTCTGGTCATCGCCGGGGACGTCGCGCGACCGGCGCAGGCCATCGAATGGGCCAAGGCAACAAGGCTGCCCACGCTCTACATCGCCGGAAACCACGAATTCTATGGCAGCGACCTCTCGACGACCTATGCGCGCCTGGCCGAGCTGTCTCACGGCAGCAACATCCGCCTGCTGGAACGCGCAGAATGGGTCCACCAGGGGGTCCGCTTTCTCGGCTGCACGCTGTGGTCGGACTACCGCCTGTTCGACAGCGAGGAGGCCCGCATCAGGGGGCTAAGCGACGCTACCCGGTACATGTACGATTTCTCCGCCATCAAGGTGGCGCCCGACTTCGAGGAAAAATTCACGCCCGCCGTGTCGCAGCTTCTCTTTGCGCAATCCGTCGCCTGGCTCGACCAATGCTTCGCACGGCCTCACGCCGGCCCGACCGTCGTCGTGACTCACTTTGCGCCGACGCCGCAAAGCATTGCCGGCCGCTTCAAGGACTCCTCGATCAACGCCTCGTTCGTGTCCGATCTCACCGGGAAGATCCTGGGCTGGCAGCCGGATCTCTGGCTGCACGGCCATACCCACGACAGTTTCGACTACCATGTCGGCCGCACCCGCATCGTTTGCAATGCGCGCGGCTATGCCAAGGACGGCCGCGTCGAGAACGCCCGCTTCGATCCGGCATTCACGATCGAGATTTGAGTGTAGCGCTCGCTCGCAACCACTCTGCCGTCCTGAGCGGAGCGAAGGACCTCATGCCATTTCAACGAGCAAACTGGTTGCGGTCGCCATCCTTCGCTTCGCTCAGGATGACAGAAGGAGGTTCCATTGCGACTCTATCAGCCCCGATAGTCGGTGCTAGTGACGGCGGATGCCGGGATCGGCTACTTAGAGAAGCCGAGGCGTCAATGCGTGCGAGGGTGCCATGTCCAGCACAAAGCCGTTGTCCTTCCATGTGCCCGAACCGGCGGTGCGGCCGGGCGGCACGCCGGATTTCAGCGACGTGCCGATCTCGCGGGCCGGCGAGGTGCGACGGCCCGAGGTCGATGTCGACCCGCGCGAAATCCGCGATCTCGCCTTCGCCATCATCCGCGTCCTCAACCGCGACAGCGAGGCGGTAGGGCCGTGGGCCGGTCTGCTGAGCGATGCCGAGCTGCTCGAAGGGCTGCGGCACATGATGACGCTGCGCGCTTTCGATGCGCGCATGCAGATGGCGCAGCGGCAGGGCAAGACCTCGTTCTACATGCAGCACATGGGCGAGGAAGCGGTGAGCTGCGCTTTCCGCAAGGCGCTCGATCCGGGCGACATGAACTTCCCGACCTATCGCCAGGCCGGGCTGCTGATCGCCGGCGGCTATTCCATGCTCGACATGATGTGCCAGATCTACTCCAACGAGCTCGATCCGCTGAAGGGCCGCCAATTGCCGGTGCTTTATTCGTCGCGCGAGCACGGCTTCTTCTCGGTCTCGGGCAACCTCGCCACGCAGTACATCCAGGCGGTCGGCTGGGCGATGGCGTCGGCCATCAAGCGGGATACCAAGATCGCGGCCGGCTGGATCGGCGACGGCTCGACCGCGGAATCCGATTTCCACGCCGCGCTGGTCTTCGCCTCGACCTACAAGGCGCCGGTGGTGCTCAACATCGTCAACAACCAGTGGGCGATCTCGACCTTCCAGGGCATCGCCCGCGGCGGCTCGGGAACTTTCGCCGCACGCGGCCTGGGCTTCGGCATCCCGGCGTTGCGGGTCGACGGCAACGACTACCTCGCCGTCCATGCCGTTGCGAAATGGGCGGCCGAGCGGGCGCGGCACAATCTCGGGCCGACCGTGATCGAGTACGTGACCTATCGAGTCGGTGCCCATTCGACCTCGGACGACCCGACGGCGTATCGGCCGAAGACGGAGTCGGATGCCTGGCCGCTCGGCGATCCCGTGCTGCGGTTGAAGCAGCACCTGATCCGCCTCGGCGCCTGGTCGGAGGAACGCCACAAGCAGGCCGAGGCGGAGATCCTGGCGACGGTGATCGAGACCCAGAAGGAGGCTGAGGCGCACGGCACGCTGCATTCGGGTCCGCATCCCTCGGCGCGCGACATGTTCGAGGGCGTCTACGAGACCATGCCGTCACACTTGCGTCGGCAGCGCCAGCAGGCGGGAGTCTGACGGTGCCGCGCAGGACGATGGTGGAGGCGATCCGCGACGCCATGGACGTCTCGATGCAGCGCGACGAGAGCGTCGTCGTGTTCGGTGAGGATGTCGGTTACTTTGGCGGCGTGTTCCGCTGCACCCAGGGGCTGCAGCAGAAGTTCGGCACCAGCCGCTGCTTCGACACGCCGATCAGCGAGCTCGGCATCGTCGGCGTCGCCGTCGGCATGGCGGCCTACGGCTTGCGGCCCTGCGTCGAGATCCAGTTCGCCGACTACATGTACCCAGGCTACGACCAGATCGTGTCGGAGGCGGCGCGTCTGCGCTATCGGTCGAACGGCGAATTCACGGCCCCGCTGGTCGTGCGCATGCCGACCGGCGGCGGCATCTTCGGCGGCCAGACCCACAGCCAGAGCCCGGAGGCGCTGTTCGTCCATGTCGCGGGGCTCAAGACGGTCGTTCCGTCCAATCCCTACGATGCCAAGG
>DATEID010000285.1:0-14251 GCA_035279245.1 Reyranella sp. | reverse complement strand
GGGATGGCCGCCGATCGCGAAGGGTGTCTCCATGGCCGCGGCGCGGCGGGCGGGATACTCCGCCTTGTGTCGGCGCTCCCGCTCGGGCTCCATCGGCCCGTTGCGCGCCGGCAGGCTGAAGTTGGCGGTGCGCTGGAAGACATGCAGGTGCTTGGCCTGCTGGGCGATGATCGGGATCATCTGCACACCCGACGATCCGGTGCCGATCACGCCGACGCGCAGGCCGGTGAAATCGACGCCCTCATGCGGCCACAGGCCCGAGTGGTACCATTTGCCCCTGAAGCTATCGAGGCCCTTGAAGTCCGGCACGCGCGGCGTCGAGAGGTTGCCCGCCGCCATCACGCAATAGCGCGCCCGAATCTCCTCGTCCGAGTTCGTTCGCAACGTCCAGAAGTTCGTCTTGCTGTCGAAGTGCGCCGACACGATGCGCGTGTTGAGCTGCACGTCGCGGCGCAGGTCGAAGCGGTCGGCGACGTGGTTGATGTATTTCAGGATCTCGGGCTGCGTGCCGTAGCGCTCGGGCCATTTCCAGTCCTGCTGCAGCTCGTTGGAAAAGCTGTAGGAGTATTCGAGGCTCTCCACGTCGCAGCGCGCGCCAGGATAACGGTTCCAGAACCAGGTGCCCCCGACGCCCGAGCCCGCTTCGTAGGCGCGGACCTTGAGGCCCAAGCCGCGCAGGCGGTGGATGGCATAGAGACCCGCGAGGCCGCCGCCCACGATGGCGACGTCGAGTTGGCGCGGCGCGGCGTGCGAAGCGTCTGGCATGGGCTTCCTCTGAGTTCCTCTGGCGTTGTTCGCTCAAGCGTCCGATGCTGGAAAGCGCTTGGCAAGGCGGCGAATGCCGACAGGAACGGCAGGCGAAATTCCACAGGCTGGGTCGTTCCGTTGGTGACACGCTTGCAGGAAGCAGTGTCATCCCGAACGGAGTGCCTGCCCTGAGCGAAACCGAAGGGAGGGGTCTTTCGCAACATCGATGAAAGATCCCACGCGTTCGCTCGGGATGGCACGAATCTCGGAGCAGAGGGCTCATTGCGATGACGATCAGCGACGACGAGACGGCCGACATCATCGCGGCCCTGGTTCCGGCGACGCTGCGCGGCCTGCATGCACTCGAATTCGCCAGTCGCCATCTTTCCCCGGCGACGCTCAAGGAGCTGATTGCGGCGATCGGCGAACGCAACGGCGACCTTGCGCCGGCGCTTGCCGCGTCGCGCCGTTTCGCCTGGCCGGAGCGCTTCGGTCCGATGCGCGAATGTCTCGAGGGCTCCGCGGAAGCCGCCACGAAAGGAATTGCGGCCTTCCTCGACGCCCTCGATGCGCCGCAGCCCATGATCGCCGCGTATCGCGCACTGCGTCTCTATGCGCGGGCAGCCGAGGCGCTCTATCCGCTGGCGGCCCATCTGCGGCCGGTCAGCCAGTTCTTCCTCGAAGCGACGGCGCGCGACGACGCGGCACTCGCAGGGCGGCTCGCCGCGGCCGATCCGACGCGCGACGGCGTCGGCTCTATGCATGTGGACGGTCCATCGGGCACTCGCGGCGGCTTCTCGCTCTACGTGCCGGAATATTACGACGCGGGCCGCGCCTGGCCGCTGGTCGCGGCACTGCATGGCGGCAGCGGCAATGGCGGCGCCTTCCTGTGGAGCTGGGTGCGCGAAGCCCGCACGCGCGGCTTCATCGTGCTGGCGCCGACTGCCCGCGGCTCGACCTGGTCCTTGATGGAGCCGGAGATCGACGGTCCAAACATCGACAGCATGGTCGAGCGCATCGCCGCGGACTGGCACATCGATCGGGCGAAGCAGCTCCTGACCGGCATGAGCGACGGCGGCACCTTCACCTACGTGCTGGGCCTCAAGTCAGGTTGCCGCTTCACACATCTCGCGCCGATCGCCGCGGCATTCCATCCGATGCTGATGGCTTTCGCCGACGCTGAGCGCGTGCGCGGCCTGCCGGTGCACATCGTGCACGGCGCGCAGGATTGGATGTTCCCGCCCGAGCTGGCGCAAACCGCGCAGCGCGCACTCGAGCAGGTGGGCGCCGCGGTCGTCTATCGCGAGATCGCCGATCTCTCGCATACCTATCCGCGCAACGAGAATGCGGCGATTCTCGACTGGTTCCTGAAGTGATTGGCGCTAAGGTCGCGCTGCCGATTCTCAGGCCATTTCAGGAGTGCTCGATGCTCGATGCCGATGTGAAAAGCCGGATCATGGACGAGGTCGATCGCCGCTTCGACGATCAGACCAAGGTGCTGGCCGACCTGGTGAAGATTCCGTCGACCCGGTTCCGCGAGGCGCCGGCGCAGGACATGATGGCGCGGCTCTTCAAGGAGGATAAGCTCGGCGTCGATCGCTGGCAGATCAAGATCGACGATCTCAAGCATCTGCCCGGCTACTCGCCGCACAGCCAGGACTACGACGATGCCTGGAACGTCGTGGGTGCGTGGCGGCCTGCCAATCCGACAGGACGTTCGTTGATCCTCAACGGCCATATCGATGTGGTGCCTGAAGGTCCGCACGAGATGTGGACGCGCAATCCGTTCGAGCCTGCGATCAAGGACGGCTGGATGTACGGCCGCGGCGCCGGCGACATGAAGGCCGGGCTAATCCTCAATCTCTTCGCCTTGCGCGCGCTGCGGGCGCTGGGCTGGCAGCCGGCGGCCGACGTCTACCAGCAGTCGGTGGTGGAGGAGGAATGCACCGGCAACGGGG
The DNA here is from genome assembly GCA_035279245.1 of Reyranella sp. Lineage (GTDB taxonomy): Bacteria > Pseudomonadota > Alphaproteobacteria > Reyranellales > Reyranellaceae > Reyranella. The sequence goes on along the minus strand of DATEID010000285.1, from coordinate 11,546 downwards.
CGCTCGCCTGCCTGCAGCGCGGCTATCGCGCCGACGCCGCGCTGATTCCCGAGCCGTCGTCGGGCGCACTGACCATCGCGCAGGTCGGCGTGATGTGGTTCCAGGTGACGGTCACCGGTCATCCGGTCCATGTCTACAAGGCCGACGCCGGATCGAACGCGATCGAGTCGGCTTATCGTTTGATCCAGCAGCTTCGCGAGCTGGAGAAGAAGTGGAATGCGAAGAAGGCGAACGACAAGCACTTCTGCGATCACCATCACCCGGTGAACTTCAATGTCGGCAAGATCGCGGGCGGCGACTGGGCGAGTTCCGTCCCGGCGTGGTGCACGTTCGACATGCGGGTGGGCGTGCTGCCGTCGCAAACTCTCAAGGAGTGTCGCCAGGAGATCGAGGATGTGATCCGGCAAGCGGCGGCGAACGATCCGTTCCTGGGCAACAATCCGCCGACCGTGACGTGGGAGGGTTTCCAGGCCGAGCCGTTCGTGCTCAAGAACCACGAGCAGGTGCGGGCCGTGCTGGCCGAGGCCCACAAGACCGTGTTCGGGTCGGCGCTCGAGGACAAGACCTCCACCGGCACCGCCGACAACCGCTTTTTCGGTCTCTATGCCGGCCTTCCGGCCTTGGTGTACGGACCCCAGTCGGACGATATCCATGGCTTCGACGAGCGGGTGAGCCTCGAGTCGGTCCGCAAGATTACCCAGGCCACGGCACTTTTCATTGCCGAATGGTGTGGTCTTTCAAAGGCTTAGGGCAGAACATGACAGAGTGTCCGCACTTAAGATGCGGATTGACGACCTCCCTCGGCATGGGTACATTGGCGCGCATCGGGACTGCATTCCGTGTGCCGGCTCGGCCGCTGCGGGATGCCCATTGGGGAGGTGAAAGCGGGGACGCGAGTTCCCGCTTTCCTTCTTTTGGGCTTTTGGGCGGTTCGCGGGTCACAGCTTTGTCACAGGCTGACGCTGCACCGAGGCAAGAACGCCGAGCGCGACGCCACCCAGAACGATGATCACGCCGATCAACCGCAAGCCGCCGACCGGCTCGCCGACGAGTTGCGAGGCGAAGGTGAGAGCGCAGCATGGCACCAGCAGCGAGATCGGTCCGACCTTGGCAGCGGGATAGGTCCTGAGCAGCGTTCCCCATATCCAGTAGCCGAGCCACATCGCCGGCACGACCGAATAGAGAAGCACGAGCCACGCCTGCCATGTCGGCGCGAGCACGGGCGCGAGAGTCCGGTCGATGCCGTCGGTGAAAGCGCCGGCCAGCAGGAGCGGGAGCGGCGGCAGCAAACTCGCCCACGCCGTGACGGCGATCACCGATGTTCCGCGCGCCTCGCGCAGGAAGAGATTGCCGGTGGCCCAGCTCAAGGCCGAGAGAAGCGCGATGCCGACCGCGAGCACGCTCGCCTTGCCTTCGACGGATCGCGCGATCACGAGCACGCCGATCAACGCCACGCCAAGGCCGAGCCATTGCCCGGCAGTGGCGCGCTCGCGCAGGAACAGCGCGGCGAGGACGACGGTCAATGGTCCCTGAAGCTGCACCAGGACGGAGGAAAGTCCGGGCGGCAGCCCCGCCTGCATGGCGAAGAACAAGAAGACGAACTGGCCGGTGAAGAGGAAGACGCCGATGCCCGCCAGCGCCCTCCAGGAGATGTTCGGTCGCGGCAGGAAAAGCGCTGGCAAGGCGCCGATCATGAAACGCCATCCGGCGAAGGCGAACGGCGTCATCTCGTCGAGCCCGAAGCGGATGACGGTGAAGTTGAGGCCCCAGGTCGCGGCGATCAGCAGGGCGGCGGCGATGTGAAGGGGGCGCAAGCTCTTTCCGCCTTTCGTCCCGCGCTTCTGCCGGCGGGGCGCGCCGATATCATCATCCGGCGAGGCGCGCCGCCAGTCTTTCCGTTTCCGCTGCGTCCATCAGCTCCAGATCGCGATACCAGGCCGACTTCGCGGTGCGCGGACTCCAGAGCCATTCGGCGGAGGGTCCCACGAGCATGACGGTCGGCACCCCGAGGGCGGCAGCGAGATGCGTCGGCCAGCTATCCTCGCCGACGACCAGCCTGCAGTGTGCGACCTTGTGCGGGTCGCGTTCGACCGCCAAACCGGCCGGCGGCGCGATCGAGGCGAACCAGCCGATCGCGGTCGCGTCGGCATCGGGTTTGCGCCGCAGAGGGAGAGGCGGCGGCAGCGTGGCCGGATTCCAGTTCAGGAGATAGGGCAGGCTGCGCAACGGCGCGGCAGCGACGAAGCGATCGAGCGGATCGCCGCGCCGTGCGGTCGGTCCGTCCAGCCAATCGCCGAGCAGCGTGCCGCATTGCACGACGGCATCGGCGCCGCGCGCCAGCATCAGCGTATCGCGCACCGCCTGTTCGCTCTCGACATCGGCCTGCTCGGGATAGATCAGCAGCCGCCCGGACAACGGCTCGCCCTGCCAGCGCGGCAGGTCGGGCGCGTATCGCTCTCCGGCGAGCTCGAGTCGCGCCTCGTAGTCGGGCAAGCCGCGCAGCCAGTCGCCCTGCTGCAACAGAAGCTCGCCGCGCTTCAGGCGCAGCGCGGCGTCGTCCGGCCGGTTGGTGAGCGCCATGTCGAGATCGGCCAGCGCACCCATCCAGTCGCCGCGCGCCGCGAGAAGGTTGGCGCGCGCCGTCAGGGCAGGCATCAGCCGGTGATCGATCGAAAGCGCATCGTCGTAGGCCTGCTGCGCCTCGTCGAGCCGGCCCAGCGCCTCCAGCGCACGACCCTTGTTGTGGGCGATGGCCGCATCGCCCGGTTTCAAGCGCTCGGCGCGCTCCAGTGCGGCGAGGGCCGCTTCGTGCTCGCCCAGCACGGTGAGGCAGCCCGCGAGATTGACTTGGGCCGCGGCCTCGCGCGGCAGGAACTTCGCCGCCCGCTCCAGGGGCTCGCGCGCCTCGGCAAAGCGACCGAGCTTCAGCCGCGCCTGACCCAGCAGATGCTGCGCCTGGCCCGAGTTGGGCCGCGCCGCGGCGACCTGCGCCAGCAGAGGCTCGGCCTTCGCGAAGTCGCCCGAGGCGGCACGCTGGATCGCCTCGCGCGCCAGCGTCTGAATCTGGATATCGGAAAGGGGCACGCGCGGCCTCTAGCAAGCAGGGACCGGGCGAGCAAAGAAAAAGCCGGCGGTCGACAGGGAGGCGGGAGTCGACCGCCGGCCAGGGTCCGGAGGGGAAAGGAGGCCGGCAGGGTTGAAAGGCCTCCAACTCCGGATCGGGAGATCAGGCGCGCCAGAAGGGCTTGCTGGCCTCGAACTCGACGGCATGCCGTGTGGTGCCGAGATCGCGGATGGTCCGCTCGTCGAGGCTCAGGAGCTCGCGGCGCTCGCGGCTGCGACGCCGCCAGGTGGCGAAGATCTGCTGGAAGGCAGTGTAGGTGCCGGCCAGCGGGGCCTTCGAACTGTAGTGAAGAGAGATTTCGGCCATTGGGACTTCTCCCCGAAGACTTGCTGGGGGCGGATTTGGGCGTCGGCCGGGGTCTTTACAAACAACGGTTTGTCCTATTTTGATTAAATTAACTCATGTGAAAGACACTGATTTTATAGGGGATTTGGCATGAAGAGGACTCTGCCGCCGCTCAACGGCCTGCGGGCATTCGAGGCGGCCGCCCGCCATATGAGCTTTACCGACGCCGCCGACGAGCTGAGCGTCACCCAGGCCGCGATCAGCCATCAGGTGCGCGGGCTGGAGCAACGGCTCGGATTAAAATTGTTCGTGCGGAGAAACCGCTCGCTCCTGCTCTCCGAAGCGGGCCAGGCCTACCTGCCGTCGGTGCGGGCTGCGTTCGACCAGTTGAACGAGGCGACCGAGAAGCTCCTGCAGAAGGATCGCGGCGGGCACCTCACCGTCACCACCACCGCTTCCTTCGCCACCAAGTGGCTGGTGCCGCGACTCGCCGGCTTCCAGCGCGCCAATCCCGAGATCGACGTGCGCATCAGCACCCATACCGGGCTGGTCGACTTCTCGCGCGAGGACGTCGACATCGGCATCCGTTACGGGCGCGGCCAGTGGCCGAACCTGGTGGCCGAGCGTCTGGTCGGCGAGGACGTGATGCCGGTCTGCGCGCCGTCGTTGCTCAAGGGCCCGAACGCGCTCAGGAAGCCGGCCGACCTCAAGCGCTTCACGCTTCTGCACACGGGCACCTTTCCCGACGATTGGCAGGTCTGGCTGACGGCGGCGGGCGTGAAGGGCATCGACGCCTCGCGCGGCGTCACCTTCGATTTGCCGCTGGCCGCCTACCAGGCGGCGATGGACGGCCTTGGCGTGGCGCTCGGCCGCAATCCGCTGGTCACGCCCGACCTCAAGGCCGGCCGGCTGGTCGTGCCGTTCGAGTTCAAGATGGCGACGGAGTTCGCCTACTACGTCGTCTACCCGCCCGAGGCGATCCGCCGCCGCAAGATCAAGGCCTTCCGCGACTGGCTGATGCCGCTGGCCGAGATCGGCCCGAAGGTGGGGTAGGGCATGGCTGGTTTGGGGTGATGTGTCATTCCGAGCGCAGCGAGGAATCTTTGGTTTCGGACGCCGCTGAAAGATCCCTCACTTCGTTCGGGATGACACCGGAAATTGGCCATGTCGTGTCATTCCGAGCGGAGCGAGGAATCTTTCCTGAGGCATCGAGATCGTTTATTTGCGTTTACAAATAAAGTGTGTGGGCGCACCATGGCGCCTTCCGACGGAAGAGGAAGCGCATGGACTTCGGCTATTTCACGCTGAGCGACAATCGCTACCCCGACAATCCGCGCACGCCCGAGGCGTTCCTGAAAGACATCTTCGCCCAGGCGCTCTATGCCGAGGAGATCGGCATGAACTCGGCCTGGGTGGGCGAGCACCACTTCAATCTCCTGGGCGTCAACGCCTCGCCGCTGGCGCTGCTGGCGCAGCTCGCCGGCGCCACGAAACGGCTTCGGCTCGCGCCCGCGGTGTCGCTGCTGCCGGTGCATCATCCGCTGCATGTCGCCGAGGAATGGGCGACGCTCGATCTCCTCTCCGGCGGGCGCGTCGATTTCGCCGCCGGCCGCGGCTACGACCGCAAGGAATACGCGCCCTTCCAGGCGCCGTTCGAGGACTCGGCGGAGCTGTTCGCCGAGGGACTGGAGATCGTCTGGCGCGCCTGGACCGAGCCCGGCAGGTGGTCGCACAAGGGAAAATTCTACCAGTTCGAGGATATCGAGGTCCGGCCCAAGCCCGCGCAGCAGCCGCTCCGGCCCTATGTCGCCTGCTTCTCGCGGCCCTCGATGGAGCTCGCGGCCCGGAACGACTGGAACGTGATCTATGCGCCGTTCGCGGCGGCGATGGTCTACGGCTCGCTCGCCGACGCCGTGCGGACCTATCGCGAGAGCTGCGAGCAGGGTTTCAAGCGGCCGATGCGGCGCGCCATGTGCTCCTACTTCGTGCACATCGCCTCGACGCCCGAGGAGGAGCAGTACGGCCGCGAGGCGCTGGTGCGCTATTTCCAGGACGCGCTGATCGCGGCCTTCCCGTCGGCCATGGGCGAGAAGGTGCCGCCCACCTACAAATATTTCGTCGAGATCGTGAACATCCTGCGCGACATGCGGCCGGAGAAGCTCACCGACAAGTCGATCCTGTGCGGCAGCCCGCAGCACATCGTCGATACCCTGAAGCAGGTCGAGGCAGCCGGCATCGCCGAGGTGATCCTGTACTTCAACTACGGCCGCAAGCCGCACGCGCTGGTGAAGGAGCAGATGGACCGCTTCATGCGCGAGGTGGCGCCGCATTTCCGTGTCGCCCGGCCGCTGCGCGCGACGGCGTGATCGCGATCGTCTAGCGTAGGCCGATGGGTCCGCTCGATTCTTATCTCCCCTACCTCCTGAACCGCGCCGGCGTGCGCATCGCCACCGCGTTCGGCGAGGAGGTGCGGCCGCACGGCGCGACCTTGCCGATGTGGCGCGTGCTGGCGGCGCTCAGGGAGCGCGACGGCCGCCGCATGGGCGATCTCTCGGCCACCACCTCGATCGAGGTCTCGACGCTCACCCGACTCGTCGACCAGATGGAGAGGAAGGGCCTGGTGGCGCGCCGGCGCGATCGGGAGGATGCCCGGGCGGTGGCGCTGCACGTGACGGCGGCCGGCAAGCGGCTGACCCATCGCATCGTGCCGATCGCCGACCGTTACGAGAAGGTCGCGCTCAAGGGCTTTTCGCGGGCCGAAGCCGAGGCGCTGCGATCGGCGCTGCGCCGCCTCTATGCCAACATGGACAGGCTCCATGGCTGACCTTCTTCCCTTTGGCGGAATCCGCCAAGGGGAAGTGTCGCCGTCTTACGGCGACGATGGGGTCATGAGTCCGCGGCTAAGGCTTTTGACCCCTCCGTCGGCGTATGACGCCGACACCTCCCCTTCGCGACCTCGCGAAGGGGAGGGAATGACTCAGAATCAATGGCCGTAGATGAGCTGGGGCAGCCACATGGTGAGCGGCGGCCAGTAGGTGATGATCATCAGCACGATCAGCAGCAGGATCAGGAACGGCAGGATGCCGCGGATCACCTCGCCGATCGGCGCCGTCGAGATGGTGGCCAGCACATAAAGATTGAGGCCGACCGGCGGATGGACCAGCGCGATCTCCATGTTGTGGGTGAAGATGATGGAGAAGTGCACCGGGTCGACGCCGAGCGGGATCAGCGCCGGCGCCAGCACCGGCAGCACCAGCAACAGCGTCGCCACCACCTCGAGGAAGCAGCCCAGCACCAGGAGCAGGACGTTGATGGCGAGCAGGAACTCCCAGGTCGTGAACTTGTTCGCGACGACCCATTTCACGAGCTCGGCCGGCACGCCCGAATCGGTCATCCAGTGGCCGAACACCAGCGCGGTGGCGACGATCAGCATGATCGTGCCGGCGCTCTTCAGCGCATCCGCGATCACCGACAGCGACTGCGTCCAGTGGAAGCCGCGGTAGAAGACCAGGCTGATGAACATCGACACGGCGGCCGCGATCGCTGCCGCCTCGGTCACGGTGACGATGCCGCCGTAGATGCCGAACAGCACGATCGCCGGCACGGCGAGCGCCGGCAGGGCGCGCCACGTCACCTTCCAGCGCATAGCCATCGGCAGCGGCGGCTCGATCGGGAAGTTGTTGCGCCGCGCGGTATACCAGACCCAGCCGAAGAAGGCGGCCGCCTGCAGGAGGCCCGGCAGGATGCCGGCGAGGAACAGGCGCGGCACCGACTGCTCGGCGACGATGCCGTACAGGATCAGCGCCAGGCTGGGCGGGACCACGATGCCGATCGTGCCCGAGGCGCCGATGACGCCGAGCGCGAAGGAGCGCGGATAGCCCTTCTCCAGCATCGCCGGCAGCAGGATCGTGCCCATGGCGAGGGCGGTGGCGACCGAGGAGCCGCAGATCGCTGCGAACAGGGTGCAGGAGACCACGGTCACTAGGCCCAGCGAGCCGCGCACGCCGCCGATCCAGGCGGTGCAGAGATCCACCAGCGCCTTGGCGACGCCACCCTGCCGCATGAAGGCGGCCGCCATCACGAACAGCGGCAGCGACATCAGGGTCGAGGAATTGAGTGAGTCGATCACGACCTGCGCCGCGCCGATCAGCGGCTGGTCGGAGAAGATGTAGAGAACGGCGGCGCAGGCGCCGAGCACCAGGAAGATCGGCATGCCCGAGGCGAGCAGGCCGAAGAACATCACGAAGAAGAGGGTAGCCCACATCGGCGGTCAGTCCGTGGTCGCCGACCTGGCGTCGCCGCCGGCCGGCGCCATCAGGTCGTGCTCCGCCGTATGACCGACCGTCATGGTCGCCGGATCGAAGCGGAAGAGATAGCGGTAGAGCCGGATCGCGTAGCGGGCCGCCATCAGCAGGCCGCCCGTCGGCAGCGATGCGTAATAGATCCACATCGGGAAGGCGAAGTCGGACGCGCTGTGCTCGTCCAGCAGCCACGACGTCTCGGCGATTTGGTAGCCGTACCACACCATGCCGACGCAGAAGACGAGGGCGACGACGCAATTGAACGATTCCATCCAGCGCTGGCCGGTCGGCCCGGCCAGACGCAGCACGAGGTCCGGCCGCACGTGGCCATCGGTGCGCACGAGCTGACTGGAGATGATCATCACGCCCCAGACCACGAGGTAGACGATCACCTCCTCGGCCCAGCTTATGGCGTAGGCCGGGAAGAAGTAGCGCCCGACGACCTGCACGACGCCCACGATCATGGCGACCGCGCCGAGCAGGCCCACCAGGGTCCGCTCGACGCGGTCCCAGAACGTATCTTCGCGATTCACTGGATCGTACCGGCTATCGGTGAAGATAGAGTCACGAGGGGCTTTCTCCCCTTGTCATCCGGAGCGTAGCGAAGGATCTCATGGCGATTGCGACCGGTATGCTCGTTGAAATGGCATGAGGTCCTTCGCTTCGCTCAGGACGACAAAAGCAAAGCCGAAATCTTCGCCTCAAGCTAGCCGATGGCTTCCTTGACCAGCTTGACGACTTCGGGCGAGAGCTTGGCGTCCTTGATGAGCGCGTCCATGTCGCCCATCATCGCCTTGCGCGTCGCCGCCAGCTCGTCGGCGGACGGATCGGTGAACTTGACGCCGTGCGACTCCATCACCTTGCGGCCGTTGAGCTGCGAGGCGGCGGCGTTCTTGCGATAGCCGCCGATATGCTCGGCCCACAGGTCGGTCATCAGCTTCTGCTGCTCGGGCTTCAGCTTGGCCCAGGTGGCGTTGCCGAGCTGCGGCATATACTGGCCCATGAACTGGTGATCGGCGTAGGAGTATTTCACGCCGGCTTCCCATAGCTTGGCCGAGTTGCAGCTCTCGTCGGTGCTGACGAAGGCATCGAACGTCCCTTGGCTCAGCGCCAGCGGCACGTTGGGCCATGCCGTCGTGTTGGCAATGCCGCCCGCGAACTTGATGCGCCAGGAGATGCCGGCGCCGCCGGGGCTGCGGATCTTGAGACCCTTCAGATCAGAGAAGTGCTCGAGCGGCGTCTTGGTGCTGTACCAGTTCTGATAGCCGAGATCGATCCACGGCCCCAGCATGTGGGTCCGGAGCTTGGTGGTCACCTGCTTGGCGACATAGGCGCCGGGTTTGCCGTCGGTCGCCTTGTGCGTCACGTCCGACGACTGGCCGTAGAAGTAGGGCAACTGCACCATATCGCAGTCGGGCACCAGGCCGGTCAGCACCCAGGCGCCCGGCGCCGCCATCTCGACCTGTCCTTGCAGCAGCGCCTTTGAGACATGGAGGTCGGCGAAGAGCTGGCCCGAATGGAACACCTCGCCCACGATCTCGCCATTGGACGCCTTGGTAAGCTTCTCGAAGTAGTCGACGATCGCCTGGTTGCGCGGATGGCTCGGCGCGGTGTCGAGCGAGCAGCGGATCTTGAACGGCTCCGCGGCGCGCAGGATGGCGGGCGAGACGAGCGTGGCAGTGGCGGCGCCAAAGAAAACGCGGCGCGAAAAGCGACGTGGCATCGGATGCTTCCTCCTGTTGCGATCGCTCTTCTTGCCGGGCGATCACGATCACCGATTGTGAAGAGCGCGCACTTTAGGGACCCTTGAGGTCGCGGTTGAAGGCCCAAATGTCGCATCGAAAGGTTGCTATTGCAGTCGATCTGCAATCGATCGGGCGAAGATCGCGTCGACATGGAGCTCGGCGCAGTCGATGACGCGGAAGCCCGGCATCTCGTTCGCGAAGGCGAGGAAGAGATCGGTCCCGCCCAGCAGGATCGCCTCGGCGCCCGCTTCGCGACAGAGTTCGCGGCCGGTCCGGAAGAAGATGTGGCGCTGGCGGTCGGTCACGCGGCCCGCGTTGGCCATCTCGACATAGGCGCTGTGCACCTCTTCCATCGCCTCGCCTTCCGGCGCCAGAATCTCGACCGAGCGGACGCCGCCATAGAGCCGGCTTTCCATGACGGTTCGCGTGCCCAGGATGCCGAGCCGCTTGACCTCGAGCCGCGCGAGCGCGGCGTCGATCGCGGGAATGGCGTTCAGGATCGGCAGCGGCGAGATCGCTTCGAGCTCGCGCACGCAGAAGTGTCCGCCCATCGAGGTGATGGCCGCCGCGTCGGCGCCCGCCGCCTTCAGCCGCTGCACCAGCCGGCCGAAGATCCCGGCCTGTCGCTGCGGCTCCCGGTTCGCCATGCTGCGCGACATCTCGCGCGCATCGGCGTAGGCGATGGTGAGATCGAGCGGGATGCCGGCGGCCCTGTGCCGCTCGATCAGGCCGCGATGATAGAAGTCGGTCGCGGCCGGCCCGATGCCGCCGATCAATCCGATGTGCATTTCCGCCGTCCCGACCAAGGGCCGAAGCCCGCGTGGAAGGACCTTTTCTCGACGATAGGCCGCAAGTTGTCGAGAGGAGGTCCCTCGACTTCGCTTCGCTTTGCTCGGGACGACGATAACTTCGCCTCAACCCCGACTGCGCTGCTGGATCAGGAGGTTGGCGGCGACGGTGAGGGTGAGCGTCACCGCCATCAGGACGAAGGCGATGGCGCCGCCGAACGGCCAGTTCGCCTGCTGGGTGAAGGTGTTGTAGACCAGCGGCGCCATCATCTTGAACACCGGGCCGCCCAGCAGGTAGGGCGTGGCGTAGGCGTTCATGCAGAGGATGAAGGTGAGGATCGTGCCGGCCAGCACGCCGGGCAGCGCAAGCGGCCACAGCACGCGGCGGAACATGGCGAGCGGCGGCGCACCGAGGCTGAAGGCCGCTTCCTCGACCGCGCGGTCGATGCCCTCGATCACGCTCTGCAGCGACAGCACCATGAAGGGCAGCGTAACGGCGATGATGCCGATGATGACCGCCTTCTCGGTGAACATGATCTCGATCGGCCTGTCGATCACGCCGAGCCACGTCAGGCCGACATTGACGAAGCCCTTGTTGCCGAAGATCACCATCCAGCCGGCGGCGCGCACGGCGTTGCCGACGAACAGCGGCAGCACGATCGCCATGATCAGCAGGTGCTTGAAGCGGCTTTGCGTGCGCGCCACGACATAGGCCAGCGGAAAACCCAGCACCAGGCAGACGACGGTCGAGAGCAGCGCCACCTCGACCGTGGTCGCGAGTGCGGAGGTGTAATAGGGGTCGGTGAAGAAGCGCAGGTAGTTCGCCGGCGTCACCGCCGCGATCATGGTCTTCGTCGCCTTGTCGAAATCGTTCAGGCTGTAGCGGAACAGGATGGCGAGCGGCGCGAAGATGCTCACGGCGACGAAGATCGTCGCCGGTCCGATCAGGACGCCGGCAGTGAGGCCCTCCCGCCGGGTTGTCATGGTCCGATGACAGGTCCCGCGGGCCCGCCCGACACAAACTCCGTGCCATCCCGAGCGCAGCGAGGGATCTTTGATGGCCGAGAAAGATCCCTCGCTACGCTCGGGATGACACAGCTTGCAGCGCAGAAACCAAGGAAGCGCAAGCGCCTAACCCTTGAAGACCTTGTTCCACCATTCCTGGAAGGCGACGTCGTTCTTGGCGAGGTAGCCATAGTCGAGATCGACCAGCCGCTTCTGCTCCTCCGGCGTGAAACCGATCCGTTTCTGCACCTCGGGCGGGACATGGGCGTTGGTGACGGTCGGGTTGTAGCCCATGTCG
>DATEID010000284.1:0-5740 GCA_035279245.1 Reyranella sp. | reverse complement strand
GTTGCATCAGCGAATCGTTCACCACCATCCCGCCGTCGACCCGGATCTCGTCGATCTGGGCGCCGTCGCCGCGCATCGCCTCGACGAGGTCGCGGGTCTGATAGCAAACCGAATCCAGCGTCGCTGCCGCGATCTCCGCCGGCCCCGTGTCGCGTGTGAGGCCGAGCAGCGCGCCGCGCGCGCCCGCATCCCAATAAGGTGCGCCGAGGCCCACGAAGGCCGGCACCATGTAGACACCGTGCCCGTCCTTGGCGTCGCGCGCCATCGCTTCGATCTCGGCCGACTGCTTGATCAGCTTGAGTCCGTCGCGCAGCCATTGCACCGCGGCGCCCGCGACGAAGATGCTGCCTTCGAGCGCATAGGTGCGCCGACCGGCCAACTGATAGGCGATGGTGGTGAGCAGCCGGTGATTGGAGCGCACGGCAAGGCTGCCGGTGTTCAGGACCGCGAAGCAGCCGGTGCCGTAAGTGGCCTTGACCATGCCCGGCCTGGTGCAAGCCTGACCGACGGTCGCCGCCTGTTGGTCGCCGGCCATGCCCAGCACGGGCACCGATGCGCCCAGGATGTCGGCCGTCGTCACGCCAAAGTCGCCGGCGCAATCCACGACGTGCGGCAGCATGGCGAGCGGCACGCCGAGCAGCTTCGCGAGCTCGGGGTCCCAGGTTCCCTTGCGGATGTCGAGCAACAGCGTGCGGCTGGCATTGGTGGCGTCGCTCGCATGCACCTTGCCGCCTGTCAGGCGCCACAACAGGAAGCTTTCGATCGTGCCGGCGGCCAGCGCTCCCTTCTCGGCGGCCGAGCGCACGCCGGCGACGTTCTCCAGGATCCAGGCGATCTTGGTGCCGCAAAAATAAGGATCGAGCAGCAGGCCGGTGCGTTGCGAGATCATCGGCTCGTGGCCGGCTTCGCGAAGTTGCTCGCAGAGATCGGCGGTGCGTCGGTCCTGCCAGACGATGGCGTTGTGCACAGGCTTCCCAGTGGCGCGATCCCAGACGACAGTGGTCTCACGCTGGTTCGTGATGCCGATGCCGGCCAGGGTCGTGGGCTCGAGCTTCGCCTTGTCCAATGCGCCCCGGCAGACTTGGACGGTCGCGCGCCAGATCTCGTCCGGATCGTGCTCGACCCAACCTGGCCTGGGAAAGATCTGCGGCAGCTCTTTCCGCGCCGAGGCGGCCGGGCGGCCCGATGCATCGAACACGATGGCGCGGGTGCTGGTGGTGCCCTGATCGATGGCGAGGATGTGCTTGGCGGCCATGGCGGCCGCGATTAGTGCGCCCGGTCGATGGCGAAGTCCACCGCCTCGAGCAGCGCGGACTTGAGCGGCGTATCGCCGAACAGGCCGAGTGCGTCGCGCGCCATGGCGCCGTAGTGGCGCGCGCGCTCCAGCGTATCGGTCAGCGCATTGTGTCGCTCGATCAGACTTTGCGCGCGCTCCAGGTCGTCCGGTCGCTGGTCGAGCTTCTCCAGCGTGCGCCGCCAGAACTCGCGGTCGACCCTGCCGCCGCGCAGGAAGGCCAGGATCACCGGCAGCGTGATCTTGCCTTCGCGGAAATCGTCGCCCACCGACTTGCCGAGCTTGGCCTCACGACCGGCATAGTCGAGCGCATCGTCGACGAGCTGGAAGGCGATGCCGAGATTCATGCCGAAGCTCTCAAGCGCCACCCGCTCCGCGCCGTTGCGGCCGGCGACCATCGCGCCCACCTCTGCGGCGGCGGCGAAGAGCTTCGCCGTCTTGGCCTTGATCACCTCGAGGTAAGTCGCCTCGGGCGTGCTGCTGTCGCGTTGCGTCACGAGCTGCAGCACCTCGCCTTCGGCGATGGTCGATGAAGCGCGCGACAGAACGCCCAATATCTCGACCGAACCGACATCGACCATCAGCTCGAAGGCGCGGGTGAACAGGAAATCGCCGACCAGCACCGACGCCTTGTCGCCCCACACCGAGTTCGCCGTGGGCTTGCCGCGGCGCAGGGCGCTCACATCGACCACGTCATCGTGCAGCAGCGTCGCCGAATGGATGAACTCGACGCAGGTCGCGAGCTTCACATGACGATCGTCGTCGTCCGGCGAGCCGTAGCCGCACAGCCGCGCCGCCGCCACGGTGAGCAGCGGCCGCATGCGCTTGCCGCCTGCACCCACCAGATGGTTGGCGAGCTCGGGAATAAGCGAGACCGGCGAGCGCATGCGCGCCACGATCTCGCGATCCACCCGCGCCATGTCCTCCGCGCACAAGGCCAGCAAAGGCTCGAGGCCGGGTATCTTGCGCTTTCCTTCCAGGGAGACGACGGTTGCCATGTGCGAAAATAGTCCCGGCGGGTAGGCCAATGTTGCGACACGATGTCGTGAGGGAGGATGCAATCACTGCATGGAAACGTCCACCACAGAAGACGCGTTGCTGCATGGCCGCATCCAGCTTCGGCAACCCAGGCGCGGCTATCGTGTCGCCGTGGACGCCGTGCTTCTGGCCGCGGCCACATCGCCGCCGCCGGGGGCGCGGGTGCTGGACCTCGGGGCCGGAGTCGGGGCGGTCGGCCTGTGTCTTGCGGCACGGGTAAAGGACTGCCGGGTGGTCTGCATCGAGCTACAGCCGGCTCTCGCCGATCTTGCCGCACACAATGCGCAGGCCAACGGCATGGCCGACCGTATCCAAGTGATCGTCCACGATATTGCCGAGACCTTGCCTGCCGCCTTGGGCAAGTTCGCGTGCGTCGCCACCAATCCACCCTACCTTGCCATGGCGGCGGCCGATCCCTCGCCCGATCGGAGCAAGGCCTTGGCGACAGTCGAATCGAGCGCCGATCTCGGCCGCTGGCTCCAGGTGGCGACGGACGCTCTCGATGCCGCGGGCGCCTTGACGCTTGTTCATCGCAGCGACCGCCTCGATGAGATTGCAGCCCATCTGGCGCGGCTCGGCTGGGGCAAGCTACTCGTCAAACGCCTGCCGCCGGCATCACGGATGCTGATCCGTGCCCACCGCAATGCCGGCCTGCAACTCCGCGAATCGGCACCGTTGACCCTGCACAAACCCGATGGCGGCTACACCGACGAGGCGGAGGCCGTCCTGCGTCGCGCTGCTCCCATTATCTTCTAACGGGGACAAGGCGGCTTGCCTTCGAGCCGCGACGCCGCGAGAGTGCCGGACATGCTCGAATGGATCAGGAATCGCCTTCGGCGCGGGCCGGCTGTGCCGGTCGTCCGCCTTGCCGGCGTCATCGCTGCGGCTCCCTTTCTCGGCTCGCGGAGCCTTTCGATCGAGACCGTCGCCCCATTGCTGGCGCGCGCCTTCAACATGCGCGGCGCCAAGGCGGTGGCGCTGGCGATCAATTCACCCGGCGGCTCCCCCGTTCAATCGGCGCTGATCGCGCAACGCATCCGCTTGCTTGCGCGCGAGAAGAACCTGCCGGTGATCGCCTTCGTCGAGGATGTGGCGGCCTCCGGCGGCTACTGGCTCGCCTGCGCCGCCGACGAGATCATCGTCGACCCGGCGTCGATCGTGGGTTCGATCGGCGTCATCTCGGCGGGCTTCGGCTTCAAAGACCTGATCGCCAGGCTCGGCGTCGAGCGCCGCGTCCATACGGCGGGCGAGCGGAAGTCGATGCTCGATCCTTTCCGCGAGGAAAATGCGGAAGATGTCGAGCGGCTCCGCCGTCTGCAGGCCGAGATCCATGACGGCTTCAAGGATTGGGTGCGCGAACGCCGCGGCAGCCGTTTGAACGGCGACGAAGCGATGCTTTTCTCGGGCGAGTTCTGGACCGGCCGGCGCGGCCTGGAACTCGGTCTCGCCGACAGTCTCGGCGAGCTGCGCACGGTGTTGCAGGAGCGCTACGGCGCCAAGGTCTACCTCCCGGTGATCGCCCCGCGACGCCGCCTGCTGCAGCGCTTCGGATTGGGCGGCAGCCTGGAACGGATCGCCAGCTCGGCCCTGTCCGCGCTCGAGGAACGCTTCTACTGGCAACGTTTCGGATTATAGGACTCGCGATGAAACTCCTTACGCCGGTCGCTCCCGACGATCTCGCCGCCGTTCGCGCCTGGTTCGATACGCTGGCCAAGCACTGCCGCGCCGTCGACTACGAAGGCGCGCGTCCGATCTTTGCCGAGGATATGATCGCCTTCGGCACTTTCACCGACTTCATGCATGGCCGCGCGCTCACCGAGCAGAAGCAGTGGCGCAACGTGTGGGGCACCATCCGCAACTTCCGCTACGACCTCGACAAGGTCGAGGACATCGTGTCGGCCGACCGCCTGACCGCGGTCGGCATGGCGGTCTGGCAGTCGGACGGTTTCCATCCCAACGGCGATCGCTTCGACCGCCCCGGCCGAACCACGGTGGTGCTCGGCCGCCACACCATCGGCGATCCATTCATTGCGACGCACACGCACATGTCCCTCTTCCGTGGCACGCCGGATCGCAGCCACGGGCAATTCGCGCCATCGCCGGTCAAGCAGAGCCTGTAGCGGGCATCGAACAAAGATCCCTCGCTTTCAGTTCGGGATTGACACAACAAAATTGGTGTCATCTCGAACGCAGCGCGGGATCTTTGACATTGGTTCACACAGCACTCGTCAGCTTGAGTCCGATGATGCCGGCGACGATCAGGCCGATCGAGGCGAGACGCATCCAATCCGTCGACTCCCCGAACAGGAAGATGCCGAGGATCGCCGTGCCCACCGCGCCGATGCCGGTCCAGACGGCATAGCCGGTGCCGACCGGCAGGGTCTTGAGCGCCATGCCGAGCAGGACGACGCTCACGACCATCGCCGCGCCGGTCAGAACCGATGGCGTGACCCGCGTGAAGCCTTCGGTGTATTTCAATCCGATTGCCCAACCGATCTCGCAAAGACCGGCGATCGCAAGAATGAACCATGCCATGGGACGCACCCTTTGCAGAAAGCCGGGTCGTCCCGACATCTCCCCGACCAGAGCGGGGCCGTCCCCGCGGGGTTGCAGGTTCAGTTAGGGCGCAGGGACGAGCCGCGCAAGATGTTTCGGCCTGGCGAGCCCTTCTTCAAGCCGGATCCATCGCTCCCTTGCGCTCGACGATCAGACGGTACTGGTCGGGCTGGCGATGAAGGGCGAAGTTGAAGGTCGTGGTCTTGTAGCTTCGGCCCGCATCGAGATCGCAGCGATGCACGATCACCTCGTCGCCGTCGCCCGCGGCGCGGGCCACGACCTTACCCGACGGCGCGACGATCATGCTGTCGGCGAGCGACGGGACACCTTCCTCCGTGCCGCCCTTGGCGACGCCGATCACCCAGGTGCCGTTCTGGTAGGCGCCGGCCTGCATGGAAAGCTGGTTGTGGAACCACGAATGCTCGTCATGGTCAGGTGACGGCGCGTTGTGCAGCGGGGTGTTGTAGCCCAGCATCACCATCTCGACGTTCTGCAGGCCCATCACGCGATAGGTCTCGGGCCAGCGCCGGTCGTTGCAGATGCACATGCCCATGTTGCCGCCGAATGCCTTGACCACCGGGAAGCCGAGATTGCCGACCTCGAAATAGCGCTTCTCCAGATGCTGGAACGGGCGTTCCGGTTCGTGCTCGGCGTGGCCCGGCAAATGGACCTTGCGGTATTTGCCTACGATGCGGCCGTCAGGCTCGACCAGGATGGCAGTGTTGAAGCGCCGCACGCGGCCGTCCTCATTGGCAAGCTCGGCATAGCCCATGGAGAAGCCGAGCCCCAGGCGCTTGGCCTCGGTGAAAAGGGGCGCCGTCTCGTTCGATGGCATCTCTTTTTCAAAGAAGG